>JARDZZ010000060.1 GCA_029240595.1 Nitrospira sp.
TTCGTTTGTTCGCTTCGAAGCGTTCAGCCGGAGAGGTGTTGACTTGTCAGGGAAAGGAATGGACGGTCGAAGAGTTGACGCCGGACGTGTCCTTCGCCGGAGTCGATATTGCCTTGATCTCCGCGACGGACGCCATCAGCCGGGAGTACGGCAGCCGTTTAGGGGCAGCAGGGGTCATGGTCATCGACGACAGCGCGGTGTTCCGTATGGACCGGGATGTGCCGTTGGTCGTACCGGAGGTGAACGCGCAGGCCCTCGGTTCCATGCCTCGCGGCATCGTGGCGATTCCCAACTGCACCACGACGCCTTTGGTCATGGCGCTCAAGCCGCTGCGAGACGCGGTCGGCCTGAAACGGGTCGTGGTGACCACTTTTCAGTCCGTGTCGGGGACTGGCGCGGCGGCGATGGAGGAACTGGTCACGCAAACTAAGGATTTGATGGCCTTTCGGGATGTGAAGACGGAGGTGTACCCCTATCAAATTGCCTTCGATTTGTTGCCTCATATCGGCTCCTTTAGCGAGGAGGGCGACTGCTCGGAGGAAGTGAAGATCGCCAACGAAACCAGGAAGATTCTGGATGCACCGACACTGCGGGTCACGGCCACCACCGTCCGGGTACCAGTGCTGCGATGTCACTCGGAGGCCATCAATGTGGAACTGGAAAAGCCGTTGACGGCCAACGAGGCCCGGGCAGCCTTGGCTGCGATGCCGGGGGTCATCGTCTACGATGACCCAAGCCGGAAGCTCTATCCGATGCCGCTTGACGCCACGGGCAAAGATGAGGTGTACATCGGACGCATCAGAGAGGACCTCTCCGTCACGAATGGCCTGAATCTGTGGGTGGTATCCGACAACCTTCGAAAAGGCGCCGCGCTCAATGCCGTGCAGATCGCGGAATGTCTGGTGAAAGGCTGATGATTGAGTGGGAAAGCGTGGGCAAAATCCTCATTGGTGTCGGAACGGTGGTTGCCCTCTTGGGAGTCCTGTTCCTGCTCGTCGACCGGGTGCCGACCCTCAGTCATCTGGTGGGCTGGCTCGGAAGGCTTCCTGGCGATATTTCTATTAAACGGGACAACTTTAGCCTCTATTTTCCGCTCGCGACCAGTATCGTCCTCAGCGTCATCCTCAGTCTGCTATTCTATGTACTAGCATGGATCTTCCGCCGATAACACTGCCCAGCCGTCTCAGCCTGTGTCTCGTCATGGTCGTCTCTGTGGTGCTGGCATCCCATGCGGCACTTGCAGCCCAATCGATCCGCGTGCTGCTCTCGGCCGATGTGTACCGGTTGGAGGTCCAAGCCGACGGCGCTGTATGGCTGACGGACTCAAGCCGCGACGGGCGAGCGATTCGCTCGGATGCCCGCATTACGACATACGGCAAGGGATTTCTCGTCAACGGCACCCGGATCGCCCACGAACGCTTGACCCTGCGGGCAGGAGAACGGGGGCTGACCTTGATGTTGGTGAAGCCGAACGACAAGGTGCCCTCGGTGTCAAAGCCGGTCAAGCCGGTGAACGATCAACGCCTGGCCATCCCGGTGAGCGGGTTGGTGCACGTCGTACGAAAAGGCAAGGGCTTTTTGGTCATCAATCAGGTGGATCTCGAAGAATATGTCAAAGGAGTGGTCCCCGGGGAAGTCAATTCTTCCTGGCACCCGGAGATGTTGAAAGCACAGGCCGTGGCTGCGCGTACCTATGCGCTGTATCAGCAGATGTTGAGCGCCGCACGGGACTATGACGTCGTGGCAACGGTTCAGGACCAAGTCTATAAAGGGAAGGACGGCGTCGATACGGCGGTCTTGCGTGCGGTTGACGAGACCCGTGGTCTCGTGTTGACCTATCAACAAGCGCCCATTTACGCCGCCTTTTCCTCGACCGCCGCCGGGCTGACGGAAGATGCGGTGAACGTGTGGTCCAAGGAATATCCCTATCTCAAAGGCGTGGAATGCCCGTTCGATCTGGAATCGCCCTTCTATCAATGGAAGGCGTCGTTCCGGGTGGATAAATTAGAGCAGAATCTGCGCCAGCAAGGCTATGTGGTCGGGACGATCTCATCGATCGAGCCGCTGGCGTTCAGTCGTGGCGGCCGTGTTGCGAAGCTGCGAATCCTTCATTCGGAAGGAGAGCTCATTCTGCGCGGGGAGGATCTCCGCAAAGCTGTCGGCTATTCGATCGTCCCGAGTACACAGTTTACGATTGATTCCGTCGGCCGGGAGGTCGTGCTATCAGGCTATGGGGCGGGCCATGCCGTCGGCATGTGTCAGTGGGGCGCGAAGGAGTTGGCCGAGCTCGGCTATTCGTTCTCCACCATTTTGTCCTACTATTACCCCGGCACCGAATTGCAGGAAATGTCCCTCACCAAGCCACCGATCCCGCCGACGTCGTAAGATAGTGCGCGCATGAACGCTCACTAGAGATCGATGCAGCTGTCTGACTTTGACTTCCCCTTCGATCCCTCGCTTGTCGCGACCGAACCGACGCTCCCGCGTGAACAGGCCAAGCTCCTCGTGCTGAACCCACACCAGCAGGCCATCATGCATCGCCGGATTGCCGATCTCGTCGATCTCCTGGATCCCGGAGATCTCATCGTGGTGAATGATACGCGAGTTCGACCAGCACGTGTGACGGGAAGGAAACCAGCCTCAGGACGGCCGGTCGAGATGCTTTTCGTGAAGCCAGTGGCCGATCGTGAGTGGGAAGTCCTGATGAAGGGAACTTGGCGGGCCGGGCAAGCCATCGAGATCGACGGAGAATCCGATGTCACCGTTCTCTCGCGGGAGGGCGGTCGAACGGTCGTCCGGATCAACGGAGCCTGGCCCATCCCCGAGTGGTTTCGGGTACACGGCCGCATGCCATTGCCTCCTTACATCAAGAGGCCGCCAACCGATCAGGATCGGGAGTGGTACCAAACCGTGTTCGCACGGGACGAAGGGGCCATCGCTGCGCCTACCGCCGGCCTGCATTTCACTCCGGCTCTCTTGAGCCAGTTGACGGATCGACACATCGAGCTGGCGACGATCACCCTGCATGTTGGCGTAGGGACCTTCAAGCCAGTCACCGCAGAGTGCCTCGAAGAGCATCGCATGGACGCGGAATGGGTGGAAGTCGGAACGGCCGCCGTGCGCGCAATCGAGCGCGCGAAAGCGGGTGGACGAAAGGTTGTGGCCGTCGGTACCACGGTGGTTCGTGCCCTTGAAACAGCGGCTCTGCAAGGGATGCTGCAGCCGTATCGAGGAGAAACGAGTCTGTTCGTGAGACCAGGATTTCAGTTCAAGGTGGTAGACGCGCTCTTGACGAATTTCCATCTGCCTCAGACGACCCTCCTGATGTTGGTCTCCGCGTTCGCAGGCACGGGGTTTCTACGTCGCGCGTATGAGGAGGCCGTGCAGACCGGCTACCGCTTTTACAGCTATGGAGATGCGATGTTGGTCACAGACCCGTGGACAAGGTCGTCTTAGAGCAGTTCCCGGTGGATAGCAATCGGAAGGGTCGCCTTAAGCGATTGGGCATAGGCCATCAGCGCGCGCTGCTGCTTCTGAAACAGCACGTCTTGAATGGTTCGTTCTTTTGCCGCCGCGGCTTTGCCCGGATCGGGATCCGGTTGTCTGAGCATGAGGGCTTGTGCTTCCGCGAGCTCGGACGGCGTCAAGGAGACGGCGTTACTGACGAGTACGCGGGCCTTCACGCTCAACAGTTCTCTTGCCTGCATTGTCTCAAAGATTGAGGGCGTCAAATGGTTGGCTGCCAGCAATCGTTGGTAGCGTTCAGGATCAAATTTGCCGTTGTTCTGGAACTCAGGAATTTGCATGATCGACTCGCGCAGCTCGTCATCGGCCACCGTCAAACCCATGTTGTGCGCGGCGACCAGCCACACCCGATTCTCCACCAATTGCTCGACCACATATTGCTTGATCGTTTCGTCCTTAAAGTCTCCCGGAACCTTTTCCTTGTAAAAGCGATAGGTGTTTTCATATGCGCGTTTGAATTCATCCAATGAGATGGGGAGATCGCCCACCGTTGCGACGACCGAGCCGGATTGCTCGCCGAAACCCCACCAGCCCATGCCCACGATGAACGACACGGCGATAAATCCCATCGTGATCGCCAAAAACCACGGATATTTTTCGTTCGCGAACCGTAAGATCTTGATCATGGACCGGGATCCTTCCCGACAAGTGAAATAGTCGCGGATTGTACCCAGCCTCCTGTGCCGAAGGCAAGTTTCTCAGTGCCCATGGGCCTCGCCGTCGTGGCGTCAAAGAATGGTGATTCGTTTGTGCTAGGTCCTGGTCTTTGTTATACTTTGCCCCTAATTACGAGGAGATCCTTGGCAGAGCAGGTGGCGTTCCATCCATTGGGTGCAGGGATCTACCCGAAGGCGACGGTTCTCAATCGATTCATCGCGAAGCTCATTGACGTTTTTCTCGCGGCAGCTGCCGCCGAAGTCATTGTGCCTGTCGGTTTGCTCGCAGGAGTCGCCTATCTCTTCGTGGCCGATGGATTTGCGGGGGGTCGGAGCATCGGTAAGCGGCTGATCGGGCTTCAGACGGTTCTTCCTGATAGCCGTGAACCGGCAGGATTTCGAGAGTCCATCATTCGCAATATTCCTTTCGCGGCGGCGCAGGTATTGTTTGTCGTCCCTTATGTCGGCTGGCTAGCCTCGACGGTGATTGTCGCGTTCGAAGCGATCTTGATCATTGGAAACGAGCAGGGCCGCCGGCTCGGTGATGAACTGGCGGGGACCCAGGTGTTGGACGCGGGCCGATTGGCATTGCCCGAGTAGGAACAGGCGCATGTGAGGCTGGCGTGAGCCGCGTCATCCAGGATTCGGTTTGCATGTGAAGGGAGAGTGACCGTGGGTTTTACGAGTGACGTGTTCGGCTGGTTCTCGAACGACCTGGCCATCGACCTGGGCACAGCCACGACGTTGGTGTACGTGCACGGAAAGGGCATCGTCTTGAACGAACCTTCCGTTGTTGCCGTCGAGAAGAAGACGGAAAAAGTTCTCGCCGTTGGCGCCGATGCGAAGAAGATGCTCGGCCGCACCCCGGGAAACATTGTGGCCGTACGTCCGATGAAGGAAGGCGTCATCGCGGATTTTGAAATGGCCGAACAGATGTTGAAGCGGTTCATTCAAAAAGCGCACAATCGCAGCGCCTTTGTCCGGCCCCGCATCATTATCGGCGTCCCGTCACGGATCACCCAGGTGGAGCAGCGAGCGGTGCGCGATTCGGCCGAACTGGCCGGCGCGAGGGAAGTGTATTTGATCGAAGAACCGGTAGCGGCGGCGATCGGCGCGGGCCTCCCCATCACCGAACCTTCCGGTAACATGGTCGTGGACGTGGGCGGAGGGACGACGGACATCGCAGTCATTTCGCTGGGTGGCATCGTCTACAGCGAGTCAGTGAAAGTCGCCGGTGACCGGATGGACGACTCGATCATGAACTACATCAAAAAGAAGTATAACCTCCTCATCGGCGAGCACATGGCGGAACGGATCAAGTTCGAAATCGGCTCCGCCTATCCGTTCGAGGAGCGCAAAACGATGATGATTAAAGGGCGCGACCTGATTTCCGGCATCCCGCGCACATTGGTGGTGGATGATGCGGAAATCAGAGAGGCGCTGCAGGAGCCGATCGGAACGATCGTCAATGCGATCAAGGTGGCGCTGGAGAACACCCCGCCTGAGTTGGCGGGCGACATCATCGACCGTGGCATCGTGCTGACCGGCGGCGGGTCTTTGCTCAAGGGCATGGATACCCGCTTCCGGGAAGAGACGAATCTGCCGATCATCACCGTCGACGATCCCCTGACTTCCGTCGTGTTGGGAGTGGGCAAGATCCTCGATGAGTTGGATCTATTGGCCAAGGTCGCCGTCATGTCTCAAGCGAATACCTTCCGGTAAGGCTCCATCCCGGTACATGTCGATGGTCAACGTGCGGTCTTCCTACGGTGCTAGGCGTCTGGCGCTAGGATTGTTTGCCCTCCTCCTGGCAGCTCTCTTCCTCTTTCCCGGACAAAGTCAGGGCCTTCTCGAGTACCTGGACGGGCCGGTCGGCCAACTCGTCCGGGTGCCTCTTGAAGCCGTGTCTTCTCTCGATCAAGGCATTTCGACGATGTGGCAACAGTATGTTGCACTCCAAAATGTGGCTGATGACAATCGCCGATTGCGGCAGGAGATGGATTGGTTGCGGGGAGAAAACCATCAATTACGTGAGGCGGCTGCTGCAACGCAGCGGCTCACGGTTTTGCTGCAGTTCAAGGAACAGGCCGCACCCACCATGGTTGCCGCCCAGGTGATTGGTCGTGATTCCAGCAACCGCTATCGATCGATGATTTTGAACAAGGGAGAAAGCGATGGCATCCAGAAAGATATGGGAGTGGTGACACCTTCCGGTGTCGTAGGGCGGGTCGTCAAGACGACGGGTGCCACGTCGGTCGTCTTGCTTGTGACCGATCCCAACAATGCCATCGCCGGATTGATCCAGCGCACCAGAGACGAAGGCATCGTCGAAGGAACGCCGCAAGGACGGGCCAAGCTGAAATACATTCCCATGCTGTCGTCGGTGAAGGAAGGAGATCAGGTCGTCACCTCCGGCCTGGTCGGAGGCTTTCCACGCGGGTTGGCGATCGGGAGGATTACTGCGATCGATCGTGAAGAAGGCGCACTGTTTCAGACGGCCGAACTCGCCCCGGAAGTCGACGTCAACCATCTGGAAGAAGTATTGGTGATTCAAACGCCCCACGGCGAGTCCGCGGAGGCTGTCCGGAGACCGGATGGCGGAACGAAACGGCAACCATGAAGCTCTTGCTCTACGCTATGTTGGTCGTGTTCCTCGTGCCGCTACAGGCGACGTTGCTTCCCCACTTGGCCATATGGGACGTCAGGCCGGATCTCGGTCTTGTGGTCGCGGCCCTCATCGGAGTATTAGCCGGCGAATTGGATGGATTGCTCGTGGGTTTGGCCATTGGGTGGGTGCTAAATTTGTATTCTGCGGGCGATCTCTGGTTGAATCTGCTCACGACAGGGGGCGCCGGGTTGTTTGGGGGGCTCTTGGCAAGGCATGTGGCTGAGGTGACTCCCACGGTGCTTTCGGTGGCTGTGTTGGTGTTGTCGTTGGCCGGAGGCCTCGTGGCAGTCCTCGGCATGAAGCACGGGACGATATCCGATACCTGGTGGATGGTGCAGTCGGTCGTCGTTCCCCAAGCTTGCTTTGATGCGGCCGTGGCTGCCGCCCTTCTGTGGTTGTTGGGCCAGCGATTCCTGATGCAGCGCTTTGGAGTCGTGGACCGGTACTCGTAAAGACGTTTGAAAACACCGCCATGGCGACCTCCAGGCTACACGACAGCGAATTAAGCGAATTGCAGCGGCGTTTAGTGGTGCTCCGCGTGGGGCTCCTGCTCGTCGTGGCGTTATTGGCATTGCGCTTGTGGCATTTGCAGATCCGGGAAGGGCCGTACTACCGCGACCTCTCTGAGAACAATCGCACGCGTTCGGTGATTCTAGAGCCTGCGAGAGGGCTGATTTATGACCGCAACGGTGTCTTGCTGGCGAACAACGTGCCAAGCTTCAGTCTGTATGTGTCGCTGGAAGACGTCAAAGACCGAGAAGTGCTGATCGAACAGCTGAGCGAGTTGATCGGCATCGACGCGGAGCTCGTCCGAAAAAAACTGGCGGTGCGCGGCGCCAAGCAACTGCCTCGCAAGATCAAGGACCGGCTGACGCTCAAGGAAGCGACCTTGATCGAAGCCCACCGCCTCGATTTGCCCGGTGTAATGGTCCAGGTCGAATCCCGCCGGAATTATTTGGGCGGCGTGGCGGCGTCACACGTGTTGGGGTATGTCGGTGAAGTGTCGGCCGAACAGTTGGACAAGCCGGAATTTGCCGAGCTGCATCAGGGCAGCATTGTCGGACAATATGGTGTCGAAAAATTCTTCGATCAGAACGTGCGGGGCATGGCAGGCCAGAAGAATATTGAAGTCGATGCGTTGGGTCATGAGAAGCGAACGGTACTGGTGGATCAGCCTCATGCGGGCGACGATCTGTATCTGACGATCGACGCGCGTTTACAAAAAGTGGCGGAAGATCTGCTGGGACAGGAATCCGGAGCCATTGTCGCATTGGACCCGACGAAGGGGGACATCCTGGCGATGGCCAGCCGGCCGGCCTTTGATCCGAACGTGCTGTCGCGCGAGTTGACTCCG
This sequence comes from Nitrospira sp., assembly GCA_029240595.1. Taxonomy (GTDB): domain Bacteria; phylum Nitrospirota; class Nitrospiria; order Nitrospirales; family Nitrospiraceae; genus Nitrospira_C. The sequence continues at coordinate 8,204 of JARDZZ010000060.1, forward strand.
AAGCAATGGGTTGAAATCGTCCAGGACGAGGGGCGGCCGTTGAACAACAGAGCGTCACAAGGCCAATATCCTCCTGGTTCAACGTTCAAGGTCATGATGGCGGCCGCCGCCCTCGAATCCAAGACGGTTACACCCGCGTCAACTGTATTCTGTAATGGAGGGTATCAGTTCGGTCGGCGGATCTATCACGACTGGAAAGCGACAGGACACGGCTCGGTCGACCTACGGAAAGCCCTCATCCATTCGTGCGACGTCTACTTTTACACTGTCGGGCAGCGCATGGGCATCGATACCATGGCTTCATTTGCCCATCAGTTCGGTCTGGGAGAAGAGACCGGTGTCGAGCTGCCGTCCGAACGCATTGGCATCGTACCTTCGACGGAATGGAAGCAAAAGGTGAAACGTGAGCCATGGCTTCCCGGTGAAACGATTTCGGCGGCGATCGGCCAGGGGTACGTCACCGTGACGCCGCTGCAGATGGCGAGCTTGATCGGCACGGTGGCCAATGACGGCGTGACCTATCGCCCTCGCTTGGTTCGCGCGATCATGGATCGAACGACGGGACAGTTGCAGGAACTTCCGCCGGTACCGAAAGCCAAATTGAACGTGAAGCCGGAGACGTTAAAACTGATTCGGGAAGCCCTCGCGGGAGTCGTGACCGAGGGAACCGGCGGAAGAGCTAAGTCTTCGCTCGTCACCATCGGAGGAAAGACCGGCACCGCGCAGACGGCTGCTCTTCGGACGGGCCCTGAAAAAGACATCCCTAAAAAGCTTCGTGACCATGCCTGGTTCGTGGCGTTTGCTCCCGTCGAGAATCCGAAAATTGCGGTTGCTGTATTGGCCGAGCACATGGGACACGGCGGGTCCGCCGCTGCCCCGCTCGCCAAGGAAGTCATCGAGACCTTCGTCAAGGTCACCGCGAAATCCGGCGGTGCAGCCGATGGATCCCTGGGCCAGTCTCAAGCGGCTCATGCAGGCGCACGATGATTGACCGGATGATGGACCGGCGTGGACTGGACAACTTCGATCTGCGCTTTCTCGGCTTGATCTTCGCCATCCTCGGACTTGGGGTGCTTTCCATCTACAGCGTCACGCATGATCAGGGCGGCCCCGGATTGCCGTTTTTTGCCAAACAGATGGTGTGGATACTGCTGGGGGCCGTCGCATTTTTGGTGATGCTGATCTGGGACTATCACCGCATTGCACGATTAGCGTATCCTGCCTATGCGATCATTTTAATCCTGTTGGCGGTCGTCCTTTTCGAAGGAAAGACAAGCCGGGGAGCACAGCGATGGATTCCCATCGGGCCTTTTGCCTTTCAGCCGTCGGAGTTTGCAAAGCTGGTGCTGATCCTCGTCATGGCGCATTACTACTCGAAAGCGCCTCGGGTCGGCTGGCTGCAACGGGTGGTGATTCCAGGCGTGTTGATGCTCCCGGGACTGTTGCTGATTTTGAAGCAACCCGATCTCGGCAGCGGATTGAGTTTCATGGCCGTGTATGCCGCGATGCTGCTCATGGTGGGCATGCGGTCTCAGGCGTTGGGCGTCATTCTCCTATTTTCACTCATGCTCTTTCCGTTTGCCTGGGAGGTCATGTGGGGTTCCTTGCATGATTATCAACGGCAGCGCATCATGGCGTTCGTCGATCCAAACTACGACCCGGGCGGCAAGGGATATCACGCGTTGCAGTCACGGATTGCGATCGGCGCCGGAGAATTGACGGGCAAGGGGCTGTACGGCGGCACCCAAAGCCAATTGAAGTTTTTACCTGAAGGGCACACGGATTTTGTGTTTTCGGTGTTTGCAGAAGAGTGGGGGTTTCTCGGCGTGCTGATCCTGTTGTTGCTATTCGTCGCATTGATCTGGCTGTCGCTTGAAATTGCCACGCGTGCGAAGGATGAACTGGGCGCCCTCTTGGCGGTGGGCGTCATCTCAATGCTGTGCTTTTGCGTCGTGGTGAATATCGGCATGACTGCGGGCATGTTTCCGATCGTTGGCATTCCCCTTCCGCTCATGAGCTACGGCGGCAGCGCGACCATCATGACGATGGCCTCGCTCGGGTTGTTGCTGAACGTGAAACGGCGGCGATTGAGCTTGTTTTATTGAAATGGATGGCGGGCCGTGTGACGGGCCGCCTGTGCTACATGTGTGCGGACCATCAGATCGGCGGGATGGAGTGCATCGGAACCTGGGGCAGCCCGCGTTCTACCTCGCGCCGCTTCGATGGATCCGCTGAACGGAAGGAGTCAGTATGGGTGTGGAAATTGCGATAACCGTCGCACGGGAGGAAACTCGTGTGGCGGTATTGGACAATGGCGTGGTCACCGATCTGTTCGGGGACCGGGCAAAGTACAAAGACTTCGTCGGCAACATCTATAAAGGAAAGGTCGCCAAGGTCCTGCCAGGCATGCAGGCGGCCTTCGTGGACATTGGTCTGGAGAAGGCCGCGTTCATGCACGTTTCCGACTTGTCCCTGGATGCAGAACCCAGCGATACGCTGTTGGATTCGGATGAAGACGATAAAGACGGGGACGAAATGCGCCCCCGTCGGGAAAGCAGCAAGCCCATCGAGCAATTGCTCACAGAAGGGCAGGAGCTGATGGTGCAAATCTCGAAGGGGCCGATCGGGACCAAGGGCCCTCGTGTGACGACCTATGTGTCTTTGCCGGGACGCTACTTGGTGTTCATGCCGAACGTGGAACATATCGGTGTTTCCCGCAGAATCGCTCGGGACGAGGAGCGTGCGCGCTTGAAGGACATCATGAAGCGGGTCCGCAATCCCGGCTGTGGGTACATCGTCCGAACGGTCAGCGAGGGGGTGAAGGAGGAAGAACTACGATCGGACGTCGATTTCCTGCACGTCCTCTGGCAAGACATCAAGACCAAGCGCGATCAACTGGCGGCGCCGGCGCTTTTGCATACGGATTTGAGCCTGAGCTTCCGGGTGGTCCGTGATTTATTCGGCAAAAAGGTCGAGCGCTTGTGGATCGATTCACGCCAGGAGTACGACGCCGTCCGCGATTTCGTCCAGCGGTTTTCTCCCGAGCAGACCTCGCGCATCCATTTTTACGACAAGGACGAGAGCCTCTTCGATCACCTGGGTGTCGAGCAGGAAATGGCGAGGGCACTGAGTCGAAAGGTGTGGCTGAAATCAGGCGGATACCTGGTGATCGATCACACGGAAGCCATGACGGTGATCGACGTGAACACGGGCCGCTTCGTGGGCAAACGCGATCAAGAGGAAACGATTCTCCGCAACAATTTGGAAGCGGCGAAGGAAGTGGCCTATCAGGTGAAATTGCGTGGAATCGGCGGGATCATCATCGTCGACTTCATCGATATGGAGCGGGAAAAGAACCGGGACAAGGTGTACCATGCCCTTGTGGATGCCATGGCATCCGACAAAGCTCGCACTCGGATCTCCCGCATTTCCGACCTGGGATTGATCGAAATCTCGCGTGAACGTGTGCGGGAGGATCTGCTGCGCTCGCTCTCAGAACCGTGCCGGTATTGCGAAGGCCGCGGCTATACGAAGTCACCGACCACGGTGGCCTACGAAATATTCCGCGAGATTCGAAAGATTGGCAGTGCCGCCGAGCAACAGCGAATTGTCGTCGGGGCGCATCCCTCGGTGGCAGGTCTGCTCCAGGACGAAGAACGGCAGGGCCTTGAAGCGCTCGAGCGGGAATGCGCTGCGAAAGTCCTTGTCATGCCCGATGGACAATTGCATTTAGAACAGTACGATCTCGTGGTCATGTAGCAGCGAACTCCCCGGCCGGGTACGTGTCCGGCGGTTGAGTCCCAGGGCACGTGAGGCTACGTGCAATCTCTCGCGGCTTCAAAAACCGGTTCCCTCGAAGCCTGGATGAGGCTTCGCACGCTCGAAGGAATAGGCGATCATACTCTCCTCGCTCTGGTGCGGGAGTGGCACAGTCCGGATGCGGTTCTCGCTGCACCGGCGGATGAGCTGGT
>JARDZZ010000061.1 GCA_029240595.1 Nitrospira sp.
CGATGAACCCAACTACCGCGGCAGTTATCTCGACCTCATCACGAATCACTGGTCTGATTGGCTGCGGCTGCTTGAGTCGGTCAAGAGCGGTGAGCCTCTGGACAAGGACGAACCGGAAGAGCCGGATTACCGTCGGCGGTTCACGTGGGCCATGCATCATCGCACATTGGAAACGGCGCCCATCATTGCCGCCCAACTTCCCTTGAAAGGGGTCAATACGTTACTCGATTTGGGAGGAGGGCCAGGAACCTATGCTATGGCCTTCTTGGCGAAGCATCCGCGCCTTCGTGCGACCGTGTGCGATCGTCCTGCGGCCTTGGAAGTGGCAAAGGACATTGCAGCGACCCACAAGGCCGGTGCCCGGCTGTCTTACTTGCCGCTGGATTTGTTGACCGACGATATTCCAGGTCCATTCGATGTGATTTGGTATTCGAATGTCCTGCACATTTATTCGCCCGCGCAGAATCAGGATGTGTTTCGCCGCGCCAAGGAGGCTCTGGCCGATGGCGGCCGTCTCGTCATCCAAGATGCCTTCCTGCACGACCGGGAGGGACTCTTTCCCGAAGAAGCCAGTCTTTTTGCCGTGTCCATGCTGCTCTTCACCGAAGGAGGGAATACCTACTCGGTTGCCGAAACGAGCGCCTGGCTCAAGGACGCAGGATTCGATTCGGTGAGGCCGGTCAGGATGAAGAAGGGGAAGGAGGACTGGGAGGGCGGGATTCTGGAGGCCGCCGTCCTTCGAGGGCGCTCCAAAAGGCACGGCCACCGAACACGATCAGCAAAAAATTCGCACACCCGCTAAATAGGCTGAGGACGACCTTGAGACCCGATTCGTGCAGTCCTCCGACGAGCGGCGCGAGCGTGGACAGATCGAGAGCCAGTCCAATGGTGCCATAGACCACGCTCGCCATGGCGGGCCAAGTCCACCCAACCATCACAAAGCAGGCCAGAACGAGCGGTACTAACACGAGAAAGAGCCACCACAGGACATACGTCGTTGGTGGCAGTTCGCTCGAGAACGCCAACCCTATGGTTGATACGCCAATGACGCTGACAGACAGAAGCGTGACCGCCACGATCGCCCGATGGCGCATCAGCGGATCATAGGCGATCGCGTATTGAGCGGGCAATGGGGTCGCTGACCGCCGATGACAGAACCCTTCTCGAAACAGTCAGGCCAATGCGTGCTTGTCTATGACGGCCAATGCCGGCTGTGCGTGACGGCCAAAAACGGCCTGGAGCAACTCCGTGGGGAGAGCCACGCCGACGAACTTCGTTTGATCCCGTATCAGAGCGAGGAAGCCAAGCAAGTGCTGGGAGCTCACTACCGGCCGGGCCGGCCACCTGCCGCGTTTCTCGTCCATCCTGATCGAACAATTGCCACAGGACTCGATGCGTTTCTTCCTTTGCTGCCTGGATTGAAGGGGGGGCATCCACTGGCCAAGTTCCTTTCTCTCCCACTTGTCAAGCCGTTTGCCTACCTTGCCTACCGGCTCGTGGCACGCTATCGCTACCGTCTCTTCGGCGAAGTGCCTTTGAAGAGGCTGGATTAGACACCCACTTTTGGGGGATTGTCTCCCCACAGAGAGGAATGTCACCCTGCGAGGGATGCTGTCATAGTCGGCCGAGGTAAGGAGACCAGCGTCACCCATGCGGTCTATCTCCCGTCTATCCATTCGAACTTGCCTGCAGCACCTGTATTCTCTCGCGATTGTCCTCACATTCTTTGCGGTGGGAACCGTTCCCGCTACGGCTGGGACAACGGACAGTCCGTCCATGGCAGCCGGGCATATCCGGACGGTCGTTGCGGCGGGATTTGGCTTTCAGGACGACGAGACCTCATCCATCACCGTCAAGACCTACGATGCACAGTCTGGGGAAGTCCTCACAGCAGACACGTACGAACTCGACATCAAAGATGACGGACCACCCACCAGCCACCCCAAAACTCGCATCTTTGCAGGGGGGGTCGGGCTTGGCGCAGGGAGTCTTTCCGAGTTCACTCTGCGCGTCTATGATGCCGCGAACGGACATTTTCTATGGGAAGGCCGCCTGAATCTGACCATCGGAGATCATCCCGAAGCAGCCACCCATCAAGTTATGGCGCATGTTCAGCCACGAGCCGCAGTGACGAGGATTGCGAGCTCTACTAAGGGGACCGGACAGCCGTACTTCGTGCTGCGAGCGCGTCATCCCGACACGGGACAACTCATGTGGTCCGATGAATTTTCCACCGATGCGTCCACAGTTCGGATCGAGCGCATCGGCCGGAGTGTCATCGGCGTCACAGGTGCCGCGCCTCGAGATATCGATTTCCGGATCATGATGCCCGATCAGGCCGGCCGCCGATTGTTGTGGGAAGACAAGGTCGTTCCTGAAGAGGAAATCGAGCAGTCTGCCGTGCCGGATCGCTCGGATGAAACGGCGGGTAAAACGCCTCAGGGTGGCCGATCTCCTATCCCCTCGGTCGTCTCTCCTGCAGATGCGCTATCCAATGGGATTGAAGCTGCTCGTAGGACAAGGACAGTTGAGCATGAATCGCCGCGGGCAAGCTTTGCTTTTGCTTAAGCCTGGCCAGCAACTGCTGCACTTCATGCATGCCATAGCGAGTGATTAAGTAGCCTGCTGCGGAGTCGGCCTCGAGATAGGCCACCGACGCCTCCTCACTCTGCAATTCCCCCCAACTACCTTCTAACGACGTCAAGGGAATGATCGACAGCTTTTGTTGATGAAGCTGGTCCACGTCCGCCCAATGGTCATTGGAAAGCTGCATGGCCAGTCCTTCGTTGAGCCAGGTGGGAATGGCATGGTGGTTGAGTCCTTGTTGATCGTGCAGCAGTGCATGAACAAATTCATGCCGAAGCACCCGCCTGAGCCAGGCGCGATCCTCCAGCGCACTTTGTGTCGGTACATGAATACGCCCGAGCACCGGATCAAACAGTCCATCGGCCCAGGCGGGACTTCCCGTCGCTCCTTGAAAGGTCGCTCTTGGATGCAAGACCACTACAATGGTCTTTGCAGGGAAGTGACCAAACTTCTGACCGATCTCGCGGTAGGCCTCCTCCAGTACATCCAGCACCACCGTCCACGTGGCTTGATCCGTCTCTCCGTCGTACTTGACCGTGAAATGAGCGCCCTCGCGGCTCGACAGCCGGCTGTCCATTTCGTCGGTGCGCCGCACCTTCGATGACACCGTCTGGAGGTACGATTGCATGGAGGGATCCCTTGCCACCCGTTCAGCAGCCTGGTCGAGGTGCCGCGCCGCTTCACTCAGACGACCCCGTTCATGAAGTAACTCGGCTAAAGCCACGTGTGGAAAAGGCTCCTGCGGTGCGAGGGCGATCAGGCGCTCCAGGAAATCCTGGCTCATGGCTGGGTCGCGCTGCTCCCAATAGGCATGAGCCAGATTTAACTGGATGGTGGGGTTCTTCGGATCCAGGGATGCGGCTTTTTTGAATGTCTTGAGCGAGCCCTTCGTGCCCTCGAGTTTTTCTTGTTCGATGCCCAGATTGTTCCAAAGGACGGCTGCGTAGATACGGGAATCGTCCGTCAGGGTAGTGGGAAGGTGGATGAGTGAGGCTTCAGCTTCTTTGAGGTTGCCTTTTTCGATTTCCTCCAGGATGGTTTCCAACGATCCCCGGTGTTTGGACTCCGGCACGGCGGGCGCCTCGAGGACTCGCAATTGTTTGGGAGCAGTGGCGTGAGGGTCCTCGACCATTGGTTCCAGCAACGGCTCTGGAGACAATGTTCCCGTTTCAAGAGGTCCCTGCTCCCGGTGCGATGCCGTCAGCGGAGAGATATACGTCGGCTTGACGATCGACTGATAGACAATGACCAACCCGAGTCCGGCCACAATCGGATAGAGGACGTTGGAAATATTCCGGCGGTACATGGGCGCCTTCCACCTCGATCGCAGTCTAGCACCAGGCTGAACGTTGCCAAAGGAAAGTAAGGAATTCTACAGGGTTCGGGATCGCAGCCACGGACGACTCTCGTTGAGCGGGGAGAGGGGCTGTGATACCATCTCGCCCAATGTGGCGCTCCTCCGAGCCGAGCAGACTATTGAAAAAGCCGCTCTTCTCGCCCCCCCAGCCAGGCACGTCGAGGCGCGCTTTTCACCAAGCCTCGTTCTCGCCTCGTCCCCTGAAAGAGAATGACGCCGTAGTCGCAGATGCCGCTGCCTCGCAAGGGAGGGACGGGTTCTGGCGGGTCGGGGTTGGGCGAGTGAGACGTGTGGGCCTTTTGGCGATCCTTACAGCAAGTTCTAGTCCGGCGATACTGCTTCAATTCACGTCATCAACGCACAGCAATGGTCGTTCACCGGTCGGCTGAAGCCATGGCCCAGTTTCAGCAATGGTTGGATCGTCTCGCACGTCCAATCGAATTCGCCAGTCGCGACGCGTTTGCCCGCCTGCCAACCGTCAAGAACCTCAGTACCTACGTCTCCTCGCAAATTCTTCATGCGCTGTCTCATCAGGTCTATCCGAAATCTATTGAGGCCGCGCTGCTGAAACTGCGCGCACTGTTCGAGGAGGACCAACAGCGATTCACTCTCGAGGAACAGCAGCGCCGGTTACGGGAGGCTGCCGGTATTTTGAGGACGTTGCGGGAGGCGACGGAAGATCAGGGCCGGGTTTGGGAGGAGCCGGAGGCTCTGACTGTACCGCAACCGGCACCTTCCAAATCAACACGAGATCTCTGGACCGTGCCGATCAGATTTGCGAAGGGCGTTGGACCACAACGCGCCTCGACCTTGCAACGGTTAGGTATCGAGACCGTCGAAGATGCGCTCTGGACTGTGCCGTGGCGCTATGAAGATCGTTCGGTCATGACCCCCATCGGCCAATTGGTTCCGGGCATGGTGACAGCGGTTTGCGGCACGGTGGTCAAGAATTCAGCCAAGCGGACGAGGAACAGGCGCTTTACCGTCTTGGAAATAGGCTTGGAGGATCAAACTGGGCGCCTGCAAGCGGTATTTTTCAATCAGCCGTATCTGGAACAGATATTTGCCGTCGGGAAGTCGATCATGATGAGCGGGCGTGTCATTGCGGGCAAGCAGGGCTGGATGGTCCCGAGGATGGACGTCTCGCAGTACGAAGTCGTCGGAGAAGGCACCGAGTCCACCTTGCACGTGGGACGCATTGTCCCCATTTACCATGAAACCAAAGGATGGACGTCTCGTCAGATGCGCGTGCTAATGAGAGGATTGGTAGACGAACATGCGGCCGATCTTCAAGATATCCTACCGGTGCCTATCCGCGCCCGCCAACGGTTGCTGCCTGTTCAGGAAGCGGTCGTCCAGATCCATTTCCCGAAGGCGGGCGCCGACCTGGCCGCGCTGGAACTGGGAAAATCACCCGTCCATCGCCGACTGGCGTTCGAGGAACTGTTTTTGCTGCAGATGGCGTTGGCTGCGAGACAACGGTCCGTCCAAGTCGAAAAGAAGAGGCTGCATTTTAATCCTCGCACGCCACTTTTGGACAAGCTGGGACGTGTTCTCCCCTTTACGTTGACCACCGCTCAGGACCAAGTCATCCGGGAAATTTTCCGCGACATGATCGCGCCGCGTCCGATGAATCGCTTGGTGCAAGGCGACGTCGGATCGGGCAAAACGGTTGTGGCCTTGCACGCGATCGTACTCGCCTGTGGATCCGGGTATCAGGCGGCACTGATGGCCCCCACTGAAATTCTCGCTGAACAGCACTACCGGAATCTCAGCCCTCTTTTGCACAGTCTTGGTGTCAACGCGGCGTTGCTCCGAGGCAGTGACAAAGCCGCGACGAAAAAAAACCAAATCGCACACCTCGCCTCCGGGCGCATCCAAGTCGCTATCGGCACGCACGCCTTGATCCAAAAAGGCGTCGCATTCAAAAGTTTGGGGTTGGCGGTCGTGGATGAACAACATAAGTTCGGCGTGCTGCAACGCAAAACCCTGATTGAGAAAGGCTATGGACCGGACGTGGTCGTATTGACCGCCACCCCCATTCCTCGGACGCTGGCGATGACCGTCTATGGGGACCTGGACGTGTCGATTATCCACACGCTGCCTCCCGGGCGGAAGCCGGTGCGCACGTTTCTGTTCGGCGAGGCGCAGCGGCGCCGCGCTTACCAGATTCTCCGGGACGAGCTGCACAACAAACGGCAAGTGTACGTGGTGTATCCGCTCGTCGAGGAGTCGGAGAAAACGGATTTGCAGGCCGCCATTCAGGGAGCGGAACGATTGCAGGAGGGAGAACTCAAAGAGTTTCGAGTTGGCGTCCTGCATGGCCGGATGAAGCAAGCGGACAAAGAAGCAGTCATGACCGACTTTACGGAAGGGAAGATTCAGGTGCTTGTGGCGACGACGGTCATTGAGGTCGGTGTCGACGTGCCGAATGCGACTGTCATGATGATCGAGCACGCCGAACGATTCGGGCTTGCCCAGCTGCATCAATTGCGAGGACGTGTGGGACGCGCTGGTTACCAATCCTATTGCCTGCTCATGGCGGCTACGATGGGACGCAACAAGACGTTGCCCGGTAAGCGTCCTACCGGGAATCAAGAGTCGGCGTCACTGGTCAAAGAGCGGCTCGAGGCATTGGTGCGTTCGAACGACGGATTTGTGATCGCGGAAGAGGATTTACGGATTCGAGGGCCAGGGGAATTTTTTGGTTTTCGCCAATGGGGAATGCCCGAATTCCGCGTCGCTAACATCGTGCGGGATGGCGACCTCCTGCACCAGGCCAGGCTGGAAGCCTTCTCCTTGTTGAAGCAGGATCCACAGCTCACTGCGTCCGCTCATCAAGGCATCAAGGAGGCGATGCTACGGAAGTGGCAGAAAAAATTGGAGTTGGGGTCGATAAGTTGAGGCGTAGGTGAGAGGAAGAGCTCGATGGGACTGCTGCAACGAATCAAGCATGACTTGAAAACCGGTTTGACAACGCTCCGATTGGGAACCGCCCAAGCGGCGAACCGCGCGCTTGAAGAGAGCGAATTGTTGCGCCTGCGCCTCGAGGTCAGAAGAATCGACCAGCAGTTGAAGGAGTTGTATCGTGATGTGGGCGAGCGCGCAGTCACTCTCCGTGAGGCGGGTGAACCGGTGGAACGCGTCCTATATGACACGGAGATTGCTCGGCTCGTCAAAGACATCCATCAACTGAAGGCAACGAGCGGAAAACTGGAAGCCGAGATGCAGGAAATCCGCGATGCAGAATGACCTCTAAGCGTCTCGCCGGTATCGATATCGGAACCCTGACCTGCCGACTCCTGATTGCCGACCTCCCTGCCGATAACCGCCTGAATGAACTGTGCTCCGAGCGCCGAATCCTGCGATTGGGAGAAGGCGTCGATCAATCGAAACGATTGAAACACGAGGCCGTAGAGCGGGTCATTCACTGCCTGAAAGACTGGCGGGCCACTATCGAGAGCTACCATGTTCATGCACACGTTGCGGTGGCGACGAGTGCTGTGCGAGATGCCGCTAACAAGCAGGAGTTTCTGAATCGAGTCAGATCAGAAGCAGGCTTCGAAGTCGAAATTCTCAGCGGCGACGAAGAAGCGCGCCGGACGATGCTCGGGATTCATTCGGGCCTACCCGGAGACATAAAAGACGTCCTGGCGCTGGATATCGGCGGCGGAAGCACAGAATTTATCCTGGCACTGCAGGGGCAGTCGCCCGTCGTGCGATCGATCGATATCGGCGTCGTACGGCTGTCCGAACGTCTGCTGCATCATGATCCGCCGACCAGACAGGAGATAGCAGAGGCGCGTGCCTGGATACAAAGAGAAACAACGGTCGTGTTGGCCGCAATGCCGCAAAGGACCGGCCTCACATTCGTTGGCACCGCCGGGACGATCACCTCCTTGGCCGCCATGGCACTGCAGCTTCCTGCTTATGATGCAGCAAGAATTCACAATTATCGGCTGGCGTTGAATACGATCACCGACCTGGAGAAGCACCTATTGAGCCGAAACAAAGCAGCTAGAATCGGCATGCCGGGGTTGGAAAGAAACCGCGAAGACGTGATTGCAGCCGGAGCCATCATCCTCCGGACGGTGATGGACATCCTGGGCGAACGTGAATGTCTCGTCAGTGATCGTGGATTACGTGAAGGAGTCCTGATCGAATTGGCGACGCGACATTAGAGAGAGAGTAAGTAAAACGATTGGTCTGCTGTGCTGCTCCCACAGAGACCGACAAGACTGATCCGGTGGGCATGTGGCGACCAAGGCAGGCATAGTCTTCACACAGGGCCGCAGACCCGAGCATGAAGGGCAGCAGGTCCGCATCACCGCTGACTGTACCAGCGATAACCTTTGGTTTCCGTAAAGGTTGGTTTTGGCGCCCCGCCTGGTTTTTCTAATAAGAGCACTTTGAAATCGACGAGACCGAACCAGGCCGGGTCTGCCACGTCATGGTAATGTGTGCCTTGAAACTTGGGAAGCAGATCGCCAAGCGCATGGCTCAGTTCCTGTTCCGTATAGGCGCGCACGACGAAGGGCTTGTTCATCGCCTGGCAAAACCGTTGGATGGTGTACGCCGCCCCGGTGCACAAGACCTTCGTATCCGGTTTCATCGCCAGGAATTGCGGGAGCGATAGATACTGTTCTTGAAATCCGAGCCAGCGGACAGCCTGGCGCAGGTGGCTGTATTGGACCTCATATTCGGTATGTCCGGGCAGTTTGACCGGGGCCGGCCAGCCCTCTTCGATGCCAAACTCGGTCAGGAAAGCCCGTCCGCCCGGTTTCAGAACGCGCCACAACTCGCTGACGAATCGGAAAGGCCCCAGGTTGAAGATGACGTCGTCCGGTAGGTCCTTGCCGATGGGCAGACGAACGCGCCTGATCCAATCCAGCGCCTCCTGATGTGGCGCGGTGGCGCCGGTGCCTGTCAGTAATTCCTGCTTCGTCAGTTTGACAGGCGTCATGTCGGCCATGTTTTCGTTGTCGATGACCAGATCGACGGAATGATCCTTGAAAGGCAGCCATTCTCCGTTCGCCTGGGCGCCGGTGCACTGCCACCCGCCCGCTCTCGCGCGAGAGAGTTGGAGCTGTAAAAATGGGGCCGTAATGTCAACCGAACAGTACTTGATGCCCTGCTTTTCAAACGGCAACAACTCTTTGCCGAGTTCACGGGCGACATAGCCGAGGCCCCCGCCCACTTCGACGATGACCTGCGGTTTCGGATTAAACCACCCGAGGCGCCGGAGTTTTTGCATCACCAGCCTGCCATAGGTCAGGCCGTTCAAGGCTTCGTTGGGTTCGCGAAACAGGTGGGACACCGTCGTTTCAATCAGGTCGAAATGCTCATCATCCTCAGGGCTGTCTTTCAGGTCGTGCACATGAAAATCTTGTAAACGTTCTTCACCCTCGAACCCCTCCTGTCCGGACCATCCTTCGCGTATCTGCTGCAGGAGGACATCCCATTTAGCCTGATGCCGGTGTCCGCCGGGAGGCTCAGTCCCGTAATAGCACAAGGAAAAGTTAGGTAAGGCCCACCGTTCGAGATGCCACTGTCCCGGCTGCCCGTCTGGCCCGCAGATTCTTGACCCGTACCGGTCGATCAGGGCGCGGACGGTCGTGTGGCCGTTCATGGCCTTGAGCATCTCGAGACCAGTGCGGTTCACCCGCACAATGGGGAGATTGTCGTCGAGAGGGGCAAACCACCATTCATCGGCATGGTGTTGATAGGCAATCAAATCGGGAATGTGCCAGGCCAGGAGGTTGAGAGTTTCTCCTGTCAGATTGCGAGGTTCGTGTACAGCGACGGCCGGCTTCATGGTGGTCCCCAGATACGCGCGGAAGCGTACACGAGCAGACCGTTTTCGTGCAAGAACCTGGGCGCAGTGGTTACAGTTGAGAAGGGGCTGGAGCGGAGTCCGTCACGATGATGGTTCCGTGCATGATTGGATGGATGCGGCAGATATATTGATACTTCCCGGGGGCGAGGCCCGGATGCGTATAGGAATCGTTTGGTAGCACAAGCCCTGAATCAAAGGCACACCCTGCTCCGTCCTCCAAACAGCCGACGTGCGTGACGGTATGCTCGGTCGGCGTGGGATTCTCCCATCGAATGGGCGCACCGGTCGAGACTGTGGCTGACTTGGGAACAAAATAGGGTGAACCGCTATCGATGATGATGGCCGTATAGGGAGGCGTGGCGGTCGTGGGCCAGGCAGTCAGGGACAGCATGGTCAGCATCGCGACAAGGGTGCGTCTGAAGAAGGCGATTGTCATGCTCTGCATTCCTCGTAACCATTCTACCACGCAGGTCAAGGAGAGAAGTAGTCGTCAAGAGGGCGATATTCCTGCACTGCCACCTTGACGCAGCGGCTGGATTGTACGATTCTTCCGCCTCATTCCAGAGGGAACCCCAGATGTGCCGATCGATCGCGATAGTCTTATTCCTTGTGGTCTTGGTAGACGGACACTCAGTTTGGGCGCTTACCCTGACATCGCCTTCCCAGGGCGCGACATTGCAGGCCGGCCGGCTTGTCACCGTTGAGGTATCCGTGGGGAAGGAGTTCAATCTGCGAACGATCCACTATTATTGGTACCGCCCGGATGAGGAACCTCTCGCGTCCCATCAAGCTCATCCGGCTCCGTTCAAGCCGATCAGAGGTGGATCTCCTTTTGCGGGAACGGTCCTTGTGCCATCCGATGCGCTAGGCACGATGCGACTACTGGCTGTGGGAGAGGTCGTCAGAGGGCGCTTGGACAGTCACGAAGAGTTCGACGAAGTGCTCCTCACAGTTGAGGCGACTGCTGAACTGCAAACGATCGAATTTGCCGTCGAGAAACCTTGGAAAATGCAGCAAGTCGGTAGGCGGATCGTCGTTCCAGCCATTGGGCAGTTCAGCGACGGCGTGTGGCGTCCGCTCTCCGGATCGAGCACAGGCAGCCGGTTTCATTCGTCGGATGAACGAGTCGTGTCCGTTGATGCGACGGGAGTCTTGCATGTCATTGGCCGTGGCAAGGCGATCGTGACTGTGGAAAATGGTGGAAAGACCGGCGCAGTCGAGGTGATCGTTCAAGGCGATGAAGAACCCAATCGCTCGCCTATCGCTGAAGTGGTTAAGGAACTCCACGCCAGATCCGGCGAGCTGGTACTGCTCGATGGTCTACGAAGCCGGGATCCGGACGGCGATCCTCTGCATTTCGAATGGAAACAGATCCTGGGTCATCGCGTGATGTTGAGTAATGTGAACGAGGCCAAGGCGACATTTGTCGCGCCGAAGGTCTCGGAACGGAAACGGTATCAATTTTCTCTCGTCGTGACCGACATGGCCGGTCCGGACGTTATGAAGGGAGCGGACAGTGTGCCGGCGGTCGTGACCGTGTGGATCACCCCGTGAGAGCTCCATAGAGAGCAGGACTCGAGCGCCCTTCAGAGGCCGACCAGAGCGGTCATGACGCCGAACGATGCGGCGGAAGACCCCTGGTTGCAAGACTACGTACGTTCATGCTAGATGGAGGCCGCATGACATCAAGTGTTTGAAGATGAGAGAGGAGAGAGATCGATGGCGAAGATGAAAAAGCGTCCGGCGAAGAAACACACCGCCAAGACGAAGACCAAAAAGTCCGTGAAGAAGCCGGTAAGAAAGCCGGCGAAGAAGCAGTCCGTTGCCAAGAAGGCGACTCCCGCAAAGAAGGCCGTTGGAGTGCCTGTTCCATCCAAACCTGCGGTCGCTAAAAAGGCTGGTCCTGACGAGGAACTCAGGAAGACGACGGCGAAGGGCGCTCCGGCGATGGCGCCAAAAGAGCCGGATCTGGATGAAGAGGAGATGGGTGAGGAAGAGATCGATCTCAGCGGCGAGAGTGAGAGTGAAAGTGAAATGGACGAAGAGATGGAAGAGGATCTCTCGCTCGACGACGATGAAGAAGACGTCGATTACCTTGAAAAATCCGATGACCTCCTTGACGATTCAGACGACTACCGTCACTGAGTTATATAGCCTCACCTCACATCCGGCCTGACAGCGTTCTCTTCACCCTGTTGCTGCCGTCGCCGCGCTCGCGGACTCTCATATGGAAAGGTCTATCTCGTGAGCCATTTTCTGTTCATCGCGGCCGCCCTTCGCGAACGGACGTCGGAGGAGAGTGCGGAGCTGCAGCTCTCTCATGGTCTATGGGGGCTGTGTACCGCCCTGATTCGAACCAACCTGCAAACGTATCTCACGCCTGACTCATGTGGTTTGGTGTATGTGCTGAAGGCTGGCTTATGTGCGGAGTTTACGATCGTGCCTCCGCCGTTGGATTTTGCCAAACTGGATGAGTTTCTTAAAGATGATCTGCGGACCGAGGCACGATTCGGCTTTATCCGAATCCAGGG
>JARDZZ010000062.1 GCA_029240595.1 Nitrospira sp.
CGTGACAGTGCGCATGCGCCACATGAATGCACGGCTGGTGTCTTTCATGCTTGTTCTCCTCGTTTGAGGTGGGTCGCGATGAACGGCCGCATTATATATCAAAAGGATGATGAGGCAAGCCTCGGGGAGATGGAGGCTCTAAATGCTCCTTCCAAGCTGGCTTGTATCTCCTCTTGATGGAGTGGTAGCCATGCTGGTCCTACTGCGCCCTTGGACGAGCACCGCCCTTGATCTAAAAATATGATCGGCATTGCGTGCGCGTTCGGGGAGCAAAGGACCAGCGTGGGTGGCGATCCATCTCTGTTTCTCTGGTGTGTCGCCTTCCGCGAGCACAAGGACCGGCCCAGGCTGATCCTCTTCTTCTGATGTGCTGCGGTCGTCGAGCAAAGGAGATCATCAGCCCATACGCCCCTCTTTCCACTTGATGGAGCAGCCGATGCTAGGCTGTTGCGTGCGGTCCACCGGCTTGCCGGCAAGCACGGCGTCGATCGCGGCACGCAGATCGCGCCCGGTCACGGGCTTGTTGTTGCCCGGCCGGCTGTCGTCGAGCTGCCCGCGATACACCAATCGCCGCTGCGCATCAAAGAGAAAGAAGTCAGGCGTACAGGTGGCCTTGTAACTCTTGGCAACATCCTGCGACTCGTCGAAACAGAAGGGGAAACGGAAATCGAGCCGTTTAGCCATCTCTTTCAGTCGGTCCGGGGCGTCATCGGGATAAGTCGCGGGGTCGTTGCTGCTGATGCCCACAATGCCAAGCTTTTTATGCTGATAATCCTTGCCAATCCGGGCAATCTCCTGCTCGACGTGCTTCACGTAGGGACAGTGCCGGCAGATGAACATGACGAGCAGGGCATCCTTGCCATGAAACGAGTCGAGCGAATAGACTTGCTGGTTGACCACGTCAGGCAAGAAAAACGACGGAGCAGTGGTTCCGAGCGGAAGCATGACGGATTCAACAGCCATGGAGTCCTCGTTGGATCGCAATCGTTCGCTTCAAGTAGGACAGTATCTGAGTCCGTTATTCCGTACAGCGGTTTCACACCTGAACATGTTACTGTACGCGCCCACATCGGCTATTGTCTCGCCAGTCTCTCTCGCTGGCAACTGGAAACTCACGTCAAAGGAGCCAAGTGCCCTATTTGATCGACTTCGATGCAACCAATCGAATCCTTCGAGCGCGGTTGATAGGACGGGTGACGGATGACGACCTGCGGGACATGTATCGATTCGGCCAAGAGAACGTCGCCCGGTTGAATCCACTCTCGGGCATCACCGATTTTTCCGAAGTGACAGAGGTGGCGTTCTCTCCGCAGACCATGCGCGACCTCGCGAGGACCGAGCCAATCATGCCCGATCCCCGTCGAACTGTGATCTTCGTGGCACCGACACCTGACCTCTTCGGGATGGCGCGAATGTTCGAGTTGGAGGGGGCAGAGGCTCGTCCGAATCTGCGTGTCGTGCACACGGCGGAAGAAGCGTACCAGTTCTTGAACGTCCGGGACCCTCAGTTCTCGCCATTCTGATGCGTATCCCTATTGCTTCAGCGCCCGGCTAGCGGCCCACCTTCCAGGAAGCCACTCTAGCAGCATAAATCACAACAACGTCCGCGTTTAATGAGCGAGGACCCTAAAGCTAGGGGTTCCCCTAGCACAAGGTTCCTACAGAGTCGCGGTATGTATAGGTCCCATCGGCATCTTCTTAGGACACACACCCATACTTAATCTGACCAGATACAAGGTAGAAAGGCTGGTGTGCGCGTATGGATAAATCGACCGTCTTGTCTCCCATCGATGCACGTTTACATACCGGCGTCGAAGGACTTGATGAAGTCTTGGCTGAAGGATTGCCCAGCAATTGCTTCTATTTGATTCAGGGCGACCCAGGCTCGGGGAAGACCACCCTGGCCTTGCAGTTCCTTCTGGAGGGAGTACGCCGCGGAGAAAAGGCCCTGTACATCACGCTCTCCGAAACAAAAGAAGAGTTGCTCAAAGTTGCGCGCTCACACGGGTGGTCGCTCGAGGGCATCGGTTTGTTTGAATTGTCAGCGATCGAAGCACTCGTTCGTCCTGACGCGCACACGACGGTGTTCCATCCCTCCGAAATCGAATTAACCAAGGTGACCGATCAATTACTGAACGAAATCCGCAACACCCGCCCATCCCGGATCGTGTTCGATTCGCTTTCGGAGTTCAGGCTGTGGGCCGAAACGGCCTTGCGCTATCGACGACAACTCTTGAACCTCAAACAAGAGCTGGCCAAGTATCAGAGCACGGTCCTGCTGTTGGACGACAAGATGGACAATAGGAATATCGCGGGCGATCCTCATGTGTTGAGCCTGACGCACGGCGTCATCGAAATGGAACAACTATCTCCGGATTACGGTCGATCGCGCCGGCGGTTGCGTGTGCTGAAGCTGCGCGGCGTCCGATTCCGGGAAGGGTTTCACGACTACACCATTGAGAAAGGCGGCTTGCGCGTCTTCCCCCGCATCGTCGCGGCGGAGCATCGCACGGAGTTCCGCAGGGAACCGGTTGGGAGCGGGTATAAGGATCTGGACGACTTGCTCGGCGGCGGCCTGGACCGCGGAACGACGACGTTGATCATGGGTCAGGCGGGAACGGGGAAATCGACGCTGGCACTGCAATATGCGGTTCAGATGGCCTCGCGCGGGGAACGAAGCATTCTGTTCGCGTTCGATGAAGTGCGGGATCTGGTGCTGGCCCGCGCCGCTTCACTGGGTCTGCCGCTTGCGCCGCATGTCGAAACCGGCGTGATCACTATCCAGCAAGTGGATCCCGCTGAACTCTCCCCGGGAGAGTTTGCCATGTACATCAGGCGGGGAGTGGAAGAGGGTTGCAAGCTGGTCATTATCGATAGTCTCAATGGGTATATGAACGCGATGCCAGGCGAGCAGTATCTGGCCAACCAGTTACACGAATTGTCGGCGTATTTGAACCAGCAGGGGGTCGTGACGATTTTTATCCTGGCGCTTCATGGGCTCGTAAGTCAGGCGGAGGCCCCCATAGACCTCAGTTACCTTGCCGATACTGTGGTGAACGTGCGCTTTTTCGAAGCCGCGGGTGCGGTCAGGCAGGCACTCTCTGTGATCAAGAAGCGGAGCGGTCGTCATGAGAAGACGATTCGTGAATTTCAATTGGTATCGGGCAGCGGCTTGCGCGTCGGCAAGCCATTGACAGAATTTCAGGGCCTCCTCGGCGGTGCTCCGGTGTTTCAAGGCGGCTCTGAACAGATGATGAGGCAGCCTAATGGCTGACGGTAATCCGGAAGATCGCATTCTTCTTCTCGCGCCGATCGGGCAGGACGCGACCGCCATGGCGAGGCTGCTGCGCACGCATGGATTCGTCGGAACAGTGTGTGAGAGCGCTGGTGATGCCTGCCGATATCTGACCGAAGGGGCAGGCGCCTTGCTGGTCACTGAGGAAGCGCTGGAGTTGCCGCGGATGCCCGAGCTGCTCCATGAACTGAATGCGCAGCCGCCTTGGTCGGAACTGCCGCTGATCGTGCTGACCCACGGCGGCGAATCGCGCTTGGCCACGCTGCTGCATCTCGTGGCCCAAGCCGCCGGCAGCCTGACCTTGCTCGAGCGGCCACTCGGAGAGGCCACCTTGTTGCGTTCAGTGGAAGTGGCCTTGCGAGCGAGACACCGCCAGTATCAAGTGCGGGACTTGCTGGAGCAGCAGCGGATCGTTCACAAGGAGCTGCGCGAATCGGAAGAAAAATACCGATCGTTGTTCGAGTCCATCGATCAGGGGTTCTGCACGATTGAAGTCTTGTTCGATGAGCACGATGAGCCGGTGGATTACCGATTCCTGTCCATCAACCCCTGTTTCGAGCGGCAGACCGGGATTGCGAATGCCGTGGGCCGGCGCGTCCGCGAGGTGGTGCCGCTGCATGAAGACCACTGGTTTCAGACGTACGGGAAGATCGCGAAGACAGGCGAGGCGATGCGATTCGAACGAGAGGCGGCGCAGCTCCATCGCCATTACGACGTGTTTGCGTGGCGCGTCGGAGAGCCGGCCGAACGGAAAGTGGCCGTGCTTTTCAACGACATCAGCGAGCGCAAAGCCTCACAGGCTCGCCTGGAGCAGTTTGCAGAAGAACTGGAGCGGCAGGTGTCTGAACGCACCCAGGAGCTGATGTCCTCCCAAGGTCAACTACGGGCCCTGGCGACGGAGTTGAACCTGGCGGAGCAACGGGAGCGAAAACGGATCGCTGCCGAAATGCACGACCACTTGGCGCAGATGCTGGTGCTGGTGCGATTGAAGCTGGGGCAGGCGAAACAAGGGCCCGTCCATCGCTCGCTGGAGATGATCAAGCAGGCGGAAGACGTCGTCAACGACGCGCTCACCTACACGAGAAATCTCGTTGCAGAACTCAGTCCCCCGGTGTTGCATGAGTTCGGCCTCTTCGCCGCGCTCAAATGGCTCGGAGAGCAGATGCAACGCTATCAGTTGCACGTCACCGTACAGATCGAGTCGACGGGAGGCCTCCGGCTACCGGAAGACCAGGCCGTGCTGATGTTCCAGTCGGTGCGCGAGCTGCTCATGAACGCGGTGAAGCACGCGGTTGCCAAACAGGCGTTTCTCCTCGTCGAGGAGGGGGAGGGATATTTGCAAATTGTCGTCGAAGACCAGGGGGTAGGATTTGATCTGCTGGCCATGGCGACGCAACAGCCCTCGCCCCTCTCGTCGAAGTTCGGGTTGTTCAGCATCCGTGAACGCATGAACGCGATGGGCGGCCGCTTGGAATTGCATTCTGCGCCGGGAGAAGGCACGAGGGCCACACTCATTCTTCCCTGCGCTAGCAGCCAGCAGACCAGTCTTGAACCCGCGTCTAAGGTGTCGTTTCTCGGAGCACCCGCCTCTCTCAATCAGACTCGGCTCCATGGCCCCTGTCGTGTTCTGATCGCTGACGATCATACGATGGTGCGGGAGGGATTACGTTCCGTGCTCGAAGGCTTTCCGGACATCGACGTGATCGGCGAAGCGTCCAATGGACAAGAAGCCATTGACTTCACCGAGCGATTCAAGCCGGCTGCGGTGGTCATGGATATCAACATGCCGCTGATCAACGGCATCGAAGCCACCGCCAGAATAAAGACCAGGCACCCGGAGATCGTGGTCATCGGTATGTCGGTCAACGCCTCGGCCGATAATCACGATGCCATGCGAACAGCCGGCGCCTCGATGCTCTTGACCAAGGAAGCCGCTGTCGACCAGCTGCATGGCGCAATCCAACAGGCCGTTCGGGAAATCGGGCAGCCAGGGCGAGATGTATTGGGCAGGTCCCGTTAGGACTTCCCCGTCTCTGTTCGCCACGACGACCGTTTCTTCCCCAGGTCCAGGTATTAACTCCGGCCTCAGCTCCGGTTACGCCGCCCTGCGTAGCCGCGTTTCGACCGACTGCTCATACGCGGCAGATGCGTCAACCACCACATCGTCTTGTGTGCCGAAAATCCATATGAGCAGCTTCGCCATGAAGGTGGTGAAGCCGAGGATAACTGCGCCGAGGATTACGAGACTCAAAAGGCTTCCCGTCAGTCCTTCAAACATAAGGCACCTCTTGAGATTGTTGTGTGGAGGTTCTGCAATGATTTTACAGACAAAGGCAGAAAGTGGGAGCAAGCGCTTCCCTAGGCGTCCCCTAGGGCGCCAAGCATTCAGCAGATTCAATATTCAGGACGTCGTTCCATTGTGGTTCTTCGACGGCCCTGTTGCGATCCGATACAGCAGCCATCCGACGAACGCCATGATCACAAGCCCGGGCCAGCCACCGAAGGGAGGTGCCTCAAACAGCGTGAAGGGATCCGGACTCAGGCCAGGCCATAAGGCGCTCAGGGCAATCGGGAAGGCCAACAGAATGCCCAACAGTGCTTCACCCGTGATCAAGCCGGCCGAGTAAAGGAGCCCGCGGCGGGACGGCTCAGTGCTTTTCGTGGCGCCTCTGCTTGCCAAAGTTGCGATCATGCCACCGAGGAAAATCGTGGCCGAGAGTTTCAGCGGCAGATAGATCCCCAGCGCCACGGCAAGGACGGGGAGTCGGAACTCGCTGCGGCGCGCTTCCTGTCTGTGATCCATCACAATGACGAGTACGCCGATGACGGCGCCCAGTCCAACGAGCGGCCAGGGCAGCCCCACGCCGAAGACGCTGCGCGTGAGACTGGCCATCAGCGTCGCTTGTGGCGCGCTCAACGGATGAGGATGTTCGATCGTCGGCTCGCCGATCCCGTACTTGGCCTGAAGCAGCGAGAGGACGGGCACCAACACGACGGCGCCAGTTAGGACACCAACGACCTGCATGATTTGCTGCTTCCAGGGCGTTGATCCGACCAGATGACCGGTTTTTAGATCTTGCAAATTGTCTCCTCCCATGGCTGCAGCGCAACAGACCACCGCGCCAATCACGAGCGTCGCCGCAGGCCCAGCCGGATTGGCGGTTCCCAGGAACAGGACGAGCAACAGCGACGCCACCATGACCGTGGCGATCGTGACCCCCGACACCGGATTGCTGGAGCTGCCGACCAGTCCGGCCATGTAGGCCGCGACCGAGGAAAACAGAAAGGCGGCCACCGCCATCACGATCGTCATCGCCAGGCCGATCGGAACACTATTGACGACACTCGTATAGATCCACGCCATCGGCACCAACGACACGACAAAGGGGAAGACGATCCAACCGAGCGAAGCATCCTGCTCCGTTCTGGGCACGGCGCGTCCTGATGGCAATGACCCGCCTTGCCGATAACTATCCCGGAGCGTTTGGAGGCTTTTCCACACCGGCTCACGCAATTTGGTCAGTGTCCAGAGTCCTCCGGTCAGCATCGCCCCGATACCGACGTAGCGGATCTGTCCGCTCCAGATCGTCATGGCCGCGGCAAGACCGGTCTGATCGGGCGGCAGGCCGTTGATCAGTCCGTAGGTCGGCATCAGGAACAACCATCCAAGCATGCCGCCGAGGAACACGACAAATGCCGTATTCAACCCGATGATAAATCCCACGGCGAGCAGCGCGGGCGAGAGATTCAGTCCGGCATAGACGACGGTGCGTCCGACATGGGCTGCCCCTTCGAGGGATTCGGCCCACAGGCGCAAGCCGCTTTCGCCAAATTTGACAGCGCCGCCAAGGAGGGCGGCGGAGAGCAACGTCCGGAAATCGCCGGCCACTTGAGCCTGACTTGTCTCTCCGCGATCCGGTGCCACGACCTTCAGAACTTCTGCCGTCGCAACCCCTTCGGGGAAACGCAGGCGCGCGGTGACAATGAGCGCCCGCCGCAACGGAATGGTAAACAGCACGCCGAGAAGGCCACCGACCGTGGCGATCGACGCGGTCTGCCAATAGTCGAAGTCAGACCAATAGCCGACAAGCAGCAGGGCTGGGATCGTGAAGATCACGCCGGCGGCCAGTGCTTCCCCTGATGAGGCGGCGGTCTGGATGATGTTGTTCTCGAGGATATTGGACCGTTTGAACAGACGAAGAATGGCCATCGAGGCGACGGCGGCAGGAATTGAAGCGGACACGGTCATGCCGGCAAATAGTCCAAGATAGGCATTGGCGGCAGCGAGGACGGCCGCAAGGAGCACCGATAGCACGACTGCTTTGACGGTGATTTCAGGGAGCGTGACGGTTGCCGGCACTACCGGTTGGTCATCCTTCATGAGCACCGTCGAACCGGCGTGAACGTTAAAAGCATGCGGGAACGCGGAAAGATGAGGGCGGGCGCATCATAACGCAGCCTTGGAAAAAGGCAACGGTGGCAGTACACGTTGAACTTAGTGGCGAACGTGAGGTGCAGAACTGGCGCGGAGGCGGACGGCCGCCGTTCGCTTATTGATACGAAGTGCCGCCGTGGCCCAGCAGGTCGACACGAAGACGACGTGGAACATGACGTCACTCCACGGACCGAAGAGATAGCCTTCTTCTGCTCCGTGAAGGAGGCCGACAAAGAGGGTCAGGATACCGACCGTCAGCCATCGGGCAGCTTCGAGCAAGGATGCCCGCTCGTGCTGCTCACGGCCTTCTTCGGACAGGATGATTGACCGCTCGGCGGTGCGCCGCCGTGAGCCGAACTGCGGCCGCTTGCCTCGGCAGAGAAACAGGATGCCGCCGGCCGACACGAAGCTGCCAAGCAGAGTCAGATCAAATGTGCTGATCACGCAGGCGCTCCTTGCGGGCGGTACGATGTCGGATCTTGTGTTCTCGCTGCGTTGTTACTCTCTCCGTAACTTGACTACATTACGGCAATACGCCTCGCTCCTGTGCGAGCGTCCCTTCTTGCCAGAAGACTGTGGAACATCCTCTGAAGATCGAGCGGCGGGAATGGGGGAAAGGTGACGACATGCGCCTCATTGCCGACCCATAAGCGTGGCGTAACCTACTTCAGACAGCGGGGGAACACAATACACTGCCTGTGGTCGGGCAGCAACTACACCGTCGTGATTTAGCGGTCCTGAGCCTCAACAAATTCCAGGAAGTACTGCTTCGGGAGGAAGGGGTGTTCTTTTGCCAGCCGGTAGCCGGCTGCCGTCATTTCCCCTAAGACCTTCTCACGTGCCACCAGATGGCGTTTGGGGAAGCTCAGCTCGCCCGAGCGCTCGTCATGATAGTAATCGATGATCACGAGGCGCCCGCCCTGTTTGAGAGATGATCTGACCTTACGGAAGTACTCGGTGCGCTCTTCGAGGTGGTGATACGTGTTGCAAACGAAGAGGATATCGATGGACTCAACAGGGATGTTCGGATCGTCGGGCCTGGCCAAGATGAATTCCGCATTGAACGGCCGTTGCGTGTGGACGAGACTTTCCTCCACGTACTTCAATGCCTTCGGCTCGATATCGATGACGTAGACCTTGCCGGTCTCGCCGACCGCTTCCACAAAACGCCGCGTGAAGTAGCCGGAGCCTGCGCCCAGGTCGGCGACGTGCATGCCCGGTTTGATCGCTAACGTCTCGACGACCTGAGCCGGTTTCTGCTCCTGATCGCGCTCGGGACGATCGAGGCGATCGAGGTACTCCATCACGTTGGGCATCCGCTCGTGGTGATGTCCTTGCTGTGCCGCTCCCGGTTCGCTCCATAGCAGGCTCAATCCAAGCACAGCCCCAAGGCCCAACGTGATCTTCCGGCTGAGTCTCTTACTCGGACGACACCGCATAATTTCCTCAGTGAGCTTCACCTTTTAATGGTCCGACAAGCTTGTTCGTTCGTTTTCTCATGATCAGCCTGGGATTCGTGTGTGCTTCCCTGGCGAGGTATGGTAGTCCTCCTGCGACCTGCGACGGGTACAGGCATGAAGCTCATTCCAAAGCTCGCTTGTATGTGAGGGCTGATTGGTCTCTCACCAGTGATCCTTCCAAACTCACATGCCCACTTCTCGAGGGAGGTGGATGGTAGTCCTCCTGCGATCTGCGATGGGTACAGGCCTCGAGCGCTGCGTTCGCCGCAGGCGATGATGAGCAATGTTCGAAGTTCCGTTCGGACGAAGTCCCGGAACGGAACAAG
Source organism: Nitrospira sp. (assembly GCA_029240595.1). Taxonomy (GTDB): domain Bacteria; phylum Nitrospirota; class Nitrospiria; order Nitrospirales; family Nitrospiraceae; genus Nitrospira_C. The sequence continues at coordinate 9,517 of JARDZZ010000062.1, forward strand.
TTGCGGAAGCAAGCAGCGATCGAGCCCTGTGGCTTGGCCCATCGCTTGAGCATGAGGACGGCCATCCACCTCCATACTCTTATTTTTTGCCGATCGTCTGCTGCAGCAGACTCTTCCATTCCTCGCGGTCGACGGCCGGCATGGTCGTGATTTCAATGTGCCCGAGCGAGGCATTGAGGACCGCGGCTTTCATGGCCGTCTTGTTGTCCGGAAATTCCCAGATAGCGATGACGTCGTATTCCCCGAGGCAGTAGTAAGCCTGGATGAGCTTCCCGCCGAGAGTTTGGGCATTGTGCTTGACGGCTTCGGCTCGCTCGATCCCTTTGTCCTTCATCGATTGGAGACCGTGCTGTGTGAACTTCACGAGGCTGACGTAGGTCTGCATGGTTGAATCCTCCAGGGTGAGGTGTGAAGTGCGGTGTTCGGCAAATTGTAGGGGAATGTAGGGGACGGATGATAGACCCCGCACTCGAGCCAGAGGTGCACGGCACGGCCAGTCGCCGCGTAGGCCCAGCAAACTCGTTCCGGTGCTGCACATCTCGCACATCACCGCGATGTCCATACTCCGTCGCTCGGCAGCGAGAAGAAGAGCAGTTTCTGGGAGGTTCAGCTTAAGCAGACAAGGGGTTTTCCTAGGCTGCCCGCTGCTCAAAGCAGCACATAGTAGAACCGACCAGGCGTTGCGCACCATATGGAAAGTGGAGGCAGGAACCATGGACATTCACCGCGCCGTCAAGGCATTCATCGCAGACGGGAAGGATTTGTATCATCGACTCCGCTCCAGTGGTGAAGGATTGTCGGATCTCGATCTGGTCGCGCTTCGAGAGCAGCTCTACATACTTGATACGGAAGCGGGTCATTTGCAGGAACTCAAAGATTCACGATCGGACGGAGCCGAGTTCATCTTCAGCAACAGGCCACCTGTTGTCCAGCCGTTCAGCCGCAAAGCGGCCTAGTTGAACCTAGTGTCCTGAATTTGACATGAGATCGACGGCGCCTGAGCGCGGCGGTCATTTCCGCCCGGAGGTGCTCTATTTTGTTTCGCGATCGTTGGTGTGCCTGACTCAGAGAATCGCGCCCGCCGAGCGCCAGTCGTTGAACCGGCATCTGAAGTACCCGTTTGACAATGAGTAGATATTGAGAGGAGGATCACGTCCTCAGGCCAGTGTATTGGGAGGAGTGAGGTGAAAGCTGGATATCGTTTGATCCTTGTCGACCACGACGGCGTGATGGTGTCGGAATTCCAGCTGACGGAGCGTGACCTGGCCGATCCCCCGGCGTTTGTGGCCGCGATTAAACAGTCGATTGAGCAGGTTGAAGATGAAGAACCTTGAGATACAGCCTCCTGACACCGATCCTATTGAGTGCGACCGGCCGATGAGTGCGTCGACCGCACCCCATGACCTGGTGCGATCGACTCTCTCTGTTCTGGTGATGGTCGGCTTCATCGCCGCCTCGTTTTGGATTCTGCGGCCATTTATTCCTGCGATGCTCTGGGCGACGATGATCGTGGTCGCGGGGTGGCCATTAATGTTGCAGCTCGAAGCGTTGCTGTGGAGGCGACGTTGGTTGGCCGTGACGGTCATGACGTTGGCGCTGTTGCTCGTATTCGTCGTTCCCTTTTCGTTGGCCGTGACAGCGCTCGTAACCCATCTCGACGAAATCGTTGACTGGGCGCAGTCGCTCAAATCTCTCACTCTGCCTGCACCGCCATCCTGGGTCGAAAGCATCCCTCTCGCCGGCACGAGGATCGCATCTTCATGGCGCGATTTCGCCTCGTCCGGTCCTGATGAACTCGCCCGATCCGCGGCACCGTATGCGAGGGTGACCGGAAGCTGGCTGTTGGCTCAACTCGGCAGTCTGGGCGCCATGACTGGACAGTTTATGCTCACCGTTCTGATTGCAGCCGTGCTTTTTGCCCGAGGCGACAGCGCCGTGGCGGACCTGCGACGGTTCGGGCGACGCCTCGCAGGAGCACGCGGCGAACAGGCAGTGAACCTCGCCGGGCAGGCGATTCGCGGCGTCGCGCTCGGCATTGTCCTCGTGGCCATGGGGCAAGCGGTGTTGGGGGGAATCGGTCTGTTTGTGGCTGGCGTGCCGTTCGCTGCAGTGTTGACGGCATTGATGTTTCTGTTCGGGATCGTGCAGGTTGGCGTTGTGCCGGTGCTTGCTATCGCCGTCGCCTGGCTCTATTGGCAGGGGAGCCATGGATGGGCCACCGGGCTTCTGGTCTGGACTATCTTTGTCGGGACTATCGACAACGTGATACGGCCGATTCTGATTCAGAAGGGTGCGCAGTTACCGCTGGTGCTCATCATCGCCGGCGTCATTGGCGGTCTTATTTCATTCGGCGTGGTGGGAATTTTCGTGGGACCGGTCGTGCTGGGAGTGGGATATATGCTGTTTGAGGCCTGGATACAGGAAGAGCCGCTCGATTCTGAAGACGGCGTGTCGATGTAGTTCATCGGTAGGGATTCATGAGGCAAGTCATGCGAGAGAGCCTGCTGACCTCCACACTCCGTCAGTCCAAACGTCGGTCATCGCTGGCATCCTGTCTTGTATTCCTGATACTCGTCGTAGCACCGGTTCTTGCCGGACCGGCGGAGCGGGAAGAGGATCGTGGCGCCTGGCACACTGCAGCGCCGGCGGCCATGAAGCGGACCGAAGTGGCTGCCGCAACTGTCGGAGGCAAGATCTACCTCGTGGGCGGCTTCGAAGAGCCGAGCATCAGCAATGTGGTGAATCTCTCGATTACCCCGGTTGTCGAAGAGTACGACGCC
>JARDZZ010000063.1 GCA_029240595.1 Nitrospira sp.
CTCCAGTTCCGTCAATGAGGCGCGCACTGCCCTTGCCACGAGCCAAGCGAGTGTCAGTCCAGGCGTCCAGTACACCGCGTCGCGCATTTGTTCGACGAGGTGCGAAGGCAGATTAACGGTCAACCGAACCATGCGTGGCGCTTCCGGCTTGTGCTTCACCGGTCCGGTGCTGGCAACGGATGCTGCACGATGAAACAGGATGTCTGAGGCACTTGGGGTCACGACCGTGGTGGTTGGCATCGTCTTCCTCCTTGTCATGATGAAAGTGGGGCGCACAACACGGCGTCGTTGAAGATCGGCACGGGAAGGTCGCGTGCCGTCGGAGATTGACACGCGACCTTGTTGGCCGAGAGGCGGGGCGACGGTGTGCCTCCGGATGGGCACAATCCGGAGGAACGTACTTGCTGACGGGCGGCGTCTACCGCCTGTCACGGTACTATCTGCGCCGCTTCTCGCCGTTGTTGATCGAAGGACCGCTCGTAGCGTCATGCGGCATCGCTCAGCAACAGCCATGCCAGATCCGGCGGTTAGAATTAAATGAAGAATCCTAAGTAATCCAGCTGAGATGGACGACGAACGTGTCCCTGCCGAGGCGCAGGCGCAAGCGAAAGGTATCCGAAACACTACAGGCGTTATCTGAGGAGATACATCACGAGAAGGCCGGCTTGGAGGTTCGAAGATGTCGGAATGCTATTGGTGCAGGTGCTTCATCGCCGCCGCACAGAGGATAATGAAGAAGCCCATCCATAAGGCCGCACGCTGAAAAGGAATCACTTCGTAGGTTTCGCCCTCTTCAGCGTCATCATCCGACTTGAAGATGACGGTGTAGAGGAACAGCGTCAGGAGGCAGAGCACGAGGAAGAGCTTGATAAAGAATACCATCAGGTATTTTGCGTGATGTTGGACACCTGAACCGGTCTGTGAGGTGAGGACTTGATTGACGTAATGGAGGTTGATCCCTCCCGTAAACAAGAGGATCACAAGCAGGATCCCCGCCACTTTTTTATAATGCTGATAAAAGACATCCGTGATGGGCTTGATCTGCTCCCTGGCGACGGCCTTCTGGAGGCCAGGGGTGACGGCCATCACGAGGAACGCCAGTCCGCCGATCCAAATGACCGCGGACAACAGATGAAACCAGTGATTCACAATCGGAATGAGCGTATTGAGATCGGTGACGATGCTTTGGAAGGCGTCCATAGAAATCTTTATTCGTAGAGTCCGGAGCGTGAAGCGAGCGTGCGATTGTTCATGCAGTCATTCGTGCGAGAGACGCTTCACCAAAGACGAGACATAGGTTTAGAACTTAAAGACCGGTGCATCGTTGCCGAAGCGCTTTTTCCGAAGCTCTTCCATGAGTTCGATGGTCACGGTTTCGATGCCGTGTTCCCGCGCATGCTTCTCGACGCCCTTCTTCACCATGGCGCGGAGAAAATATGGGATCCGGCTCAATCGTAATGAGGACGCATCGTCCCACTGCACGGGTGACGCCTCTTCGACGTTGAACGCGACCTTGATCTTCTCGCCGCCTTTCGGCGTGTAAAGGCACCACTGGTCCTCATCCAGCCAATCCCCATGATCGACATAAGGCCGAGCCCGGCAGCCTCCGCAGATGTCGGAATACTCACAGTCGCCGCACTTGCCCTTGAGCTGGGGATAACGGAACGAATTGAAGATGTCGGACTTCTCCCACAGGTCGACGAAGCTGTTCTCGCGGACATTGCCTGCAGAGAGCGGCATGTAGGGACAGGGAGTCACTTCACCGTTCGGCGTCACACGGGCGTAATTAGTCCCGGCCAGGCAGCCACCGCCCATGTATCCCGTCGCCTTCGTGATCGGTGAATTCGGATCATTCTCATAGGCCAGCCGTTTGAAGTGCGGGGCGCAGCGGGCCCGAACCAACATTCCCTTATACTCATCCTGACACTTCACCAGGTAGCCCAAGACCTCCTCGTATTGGGCCGGAGTAATGTCCGTCAATTCTTCACCTCTGCCGGTGCAGACCATGAAGAAGACGTTGAGTACCCGTGCTCCGAGGCCATGGGCCCATTCCACCACAGCCGGCAGTTCCTGGTAATTCATTGGTTGCGCGCTGAAGTGCACTTGAAACTGCAGCCCGTTGCGCTTGCTGGCTTCAATGCCCGCCACCGCGGCTTCCCACGCTCCAGGCACACCACGAAAAGCATTGTGCTTCTTCGGATCAAGTGAATCGATGCTGATGCCGACACCCATCACCCCGATCGTAACCAACTCCTTTGCCAGCTGATCGTCGATCAGCATGCCGTTCGTACCGAACACCACCATAAAGCCAAGTTTCACGGCATAACGCGCGATGTCGAGAATGTCGGGACGCACCAACGGCTCACCGCCGGTGATCACCAACAGACATCCTTTGTTGACCTCGGCGATCTGATCAATCAGGCGGAAACACTCTTCAGTCGAGAGTTCATCGTCACCGCCGGCCGCCTTCGTGGTCGCATCGAGGTAGCAATGGTCGCATTTGAGGTTACAGCGCTTCGTCAGATTGAGCGCGACCAAGTAGGGTTTAAAATCGTCGACGGTCCGGCCGTCATATGGGCCTTCGGCCAGCGGCTTTGGGGTCAAGAATTGCGTGAGCTGGTTCTGAAGGGACCCCAACGCTCCTGAGAGGGATGGACCGTTGAAGATAGGAAGGGATTTACCCATGAGCGTGGTGAATCTGGAGTAGAGAAATCGCTAGACCAGTGAATTCAAGGGGACAAGCAGCCGGCCATTCGACATGACGCATGGCGCTAAGCTCTACCTTTGCCCGTGAGATTGGCGATCATGTCCTTGAGGTTGCCGGTCTTCATGGCTTCTTCCATGTAGCCCTTCGCTTGCTCGATCCCTTCGTTGGCGACTTCCAACGAGATGTGGGTCGTCCCGATCTTCTCGGCATGCTTGATGATGAGTGCCTTTGTGCAGTCGCGCATGAAGCCTTCCGGCGCCCGCTCGAGTCGCGCCTGAGCCTCCGCCGTCCAGTGGTAGGGAGATGCGTCTGCGCCCGTATTGTCCTGGTCCGGTGCGGGGACATCGTGCGTTCCATTCCCATTGGCCTGAGCAAGCTTCGCCTCGGCAGCGGCCGACGTGCCCGCGCCCTTGTTGGCGAAAATCGGCTGATAGTCTTCGGAAGCGGCTTCCTGGATCATCGGTGCGGCGTACTCCAAGGTGATGGTCGTCATGCCGAGCTTCCGAGCGCTCTTTTCGATCTTCGCCTTGGCGCGACGCCGCTGGAATCCTGCCGGTACGGCACGGATGGCTTCTTTGGCGTCCTTCGTCCACTGCATCGGCACGTCGTCATAGGCCAGATCGGTCTCAACCTCGCCCTCCGTCTTGGCGGCTGCCTCGAAAATACTCTTATCAACCTGCTTGAAGCGGTTCCCTTCCGCTCCGCACACGGGGCACTTGACCGGTGTCTCGCCTTTGCCAATATAGCCGCAGCCGTCGCACACAAAGTAGTTCTGGGTCATGCGGTCGAGGTAGGCCTGGGTGGCTTCGGAGGTCTTGGGCTTTTCTTCGACGACTTGCGTCATCATGCCGCTGAGCGTCGAACCCATGAGGTCCTTTGCTACGGCGTCATCCGCCTGCATCTTGTCGCGATCGATGCCAGCCGCGTCCAGGTTGCCACCCAATGCCCGCATGGCATCCATGGCGCCTTTCGGCAGAATGTGTCCGACGGCCGCATCCACGACCGTGTTGCTGATGATCGTATGCCCCTTTTCAATCGCATACCTGTGAATCGCGGTCTTGGCAACGCCCCGGGCAAACACCGGAATCTTCTCCATCCGGCGAAGCGCTTCTTCAGTCCAGGCAATGGTGTATTCAGCCTGAGTATCGATGGGGGGCACATATTTGCGGTTCGAGACCAAGACGTTACAGGGAGCGCTTCGCAAGAGATTCTCCGTGTTGCTGCCAATGTCCATGTCTTCGTCGCTATGTACGCCGATACGACCCACGATTAACAAGGCCGGCACGTCTTTGCGGACATACTGGATGATCTTCTCGAAGGCCTTGCCGTCCAATAAGGTCGTCTTGACGTCCGTCTGCTCGGCCTGGGCGATCTCGCGGGAGATGTCCAGGTGAGACTGGTAAATCTTGGCCAGCCCGCTATCAATGATTTCCTCGTGCAGCTTCTCTTGTTCCTTAAACCGGAAGACCTTGCCCGCCTCTTCGTTCAGCACCCCGGATATGCTGTGAAACGCCGCGTAATGGAAATAGGGATCGAAGGCAGAGATCGCCTCCACCGGTATGTTCAACGCCTTGCCGAGGTGCAGGCCGGTCATCAAGCCGCCGAAGGAGTAGGGGCTGCCGTCCACTGCGACGACGATCTTTCCCCCCGTGATCGGCTGGATGTTCTTGATGATCAGCATGTCGGAATTGCGGACACGGCGGACGACTCGTTCGGTGTTGCTGCCGATGACGCTGTCCTTGACCGCTCCCACGCCGAGGGCACCCATGATCACGAGGTCGTAGGCGTTGGTATTGATATCTTCCGCCAGCACCTTCCAATTCCGCCCTTCCAGCGAGCGACGCTCAATTGGCAAGTTGGCTTCATTGCACTTCTTGTCGACGTAATCGAGGTAGGAGTCCGTAATGATCTGAAGCCCGCGAGTAATCAGCGAATCGTGGATCTGGCGCTGCCGGTCGAGCTCCTTCTCATCGTGATACTCTTCGGGAAGGCCCGCTTCCATCTGCTTGAAGCGCTTGTCATGCATCTTCGCCGCATACACGTGGCTTCCCACAATCTTTGAACCGAACAGTTTCGCCAGGTGGACCCCCACGTCCACCGCCTGGTTCGAATGGTCGGAATTATCGACCGGAACATAGATAGTCTTGTACATCGAGATGCCTCCTCCAGGCGCTCTCCGGACCAGGGGAAACTGGTACAAAAGTTAGAAAATCCAACCGGTTGTCGTCGGAACCTGGTTGGAAAGAGCGCGAATGATAGCACTGCCCAGAAGTGGAATGCAACACGTGACGCGCAGCTAACCGGCCGAAGTGGCGTGGGATTCAGGAGCCTGAGCGGACGAAGGGTGCGGACGGCGGGAACGTAGAATCTCCTCCAGGGACAGCAGCGCATCCCGACCGGAATTCCCTTCGATGCCGCGGCTCAAGCTTTGGTCGGCATACGAATCATCGGTCTGCGATCGTTGAGAGAGAGACCCGGTCCATCGGCGAGGGTCTCTGCTCCCCTGCTTGCGTTCCCAGGCCCGCAGGCAGGCCTTGGCAATAAACTTGTTCAGAGGTGCGGGGTTATAGAGGAGCTTTCGAATGCTCGTCGGCGTCAGCATCAGCGGATTGTAGCCCGCGGACAAATAGCCTTCTTGAAGAAGCCGTTGCTCGAGGTCAGTATTCGGCTGGATGCCGAGAAAGAACATGAGCGGGAAGACTCGGTCTTCACCAAGGATCGAAGCCACCACTCTATAGGACTCGACGCTTTGCAACAGGGATTCCTCAGTTTCCTTTGGACTGTTCAGTGAATAGTTCAAAATCACTTTCCCGCGAAATCCTGCCTCGGCAAGGTAGCGGCAGCCGTCATAGAGCCGCTCGAGCTTGAATCCCATGTGCAGGGTATTGAGCACCTCTTGTGAACCTGAGGTGATCGCCACTTCCAAATCGCCCACACCGGATCGAACCATCAGTTTCGCCAGTGCGGGAGTGATCAACGACGTCCGGATGTAGCCCGACCATTCGATCTCCATTTTTTCGCTGATGATCCGTTCCAGGATTTCAGTACACTGGGGATAGGCTTCCTTCCCGGTGATAAACTGAGCGTCGGTGAACCAGAACCGCCGAGCTCCCCACTGATGATAATGCTGGGAGATGTCCCGTACGACCATTTCAGCAGGCCGATACCGGACCCGTTTCCCTTCAATGTAGGGGTAGAGGCAAAATGCACAGTCATAGGGACAGCCGCGTTTCGACTGGACACCGATGGACTCGCCGATGTATTCGCGGTATTGGGGAAAGATAGACGTCAGATACGGCAGATCCACCGTCAGGGCATCGAGCAAGGCGGGCGAGCCCTGCCTGCCTTTCTTAACCCGCTTTCCTTCCTTGATAATATAGCGTTCGTCTTCGATCGACCGGCCTTCGATGAGTTTGAGAATCGCGTCTTCGCCTTCGCCCAGCAGGCCGATCGTCCCTTCGGGCAACTTCTCGATCAGCTGGTCTGCAAAGGCGGTGAAGGCCCCCCCTCCGATCATGATCTGACTCTTGGGGAACTCCTTCCGGATGAGCCATGGGTAGGACAAGATCGTATAGATATGGCTGTAGTACCGGTATAGCTGCTTGAGCCCTGCAAATGAGGCCGCCACCCGCTTGATCGGGTTGCTCGCAAAATAAAAATTGAAAGCGTGCTCCAAAGAAGAATCACCCTCGTGTGGTGAAAAAATCTGAATGTCCCGCCAAGAAAAGCAGACGAGTTCCGGCTGAAAATCGGTCATGGCGTCTCGGATGGCCCTGCTCCGTTGGGAAACAGGATGGAGCGAAAGATCAAGAATGCGCTGACGGACTTCCGGCTTCCTGCGGTGAACAAAGTCCGCCAGATAGGTGATACCGATCGGGTAGACCTTTTTGCAGGGAAGGAAGATGTAGAGAATAGAGTTCATGCAGGACCGGCGAGCGTTGAATGAGCGGTCTGGTTAGCAGGCGGACGCATGAAGGGCCTTATTTCCTCGCAACGTGGATCGCCACAATCCCGCCCGAGAGGTTCTTATAGAATACTTCACGGAAGCCGGCTTCGCGCAACACCTGGCAAAGGCGTTCCTGGTCGGGGAACGTCCGGATCGACGCGGGCAAATATTCATAGACTCCAGTGGTGTCCCGGGCAACCTTAGTGCCCACCCACGGCAAGAGTTTGAAGGAATACCAGTCATACACGGCGCGTAGCCAGCCAAAGACCGGACGGGAAAACTCCAGACACGCAAATGTCCCGCCTGGTTTGATCACCCGGCGAATTTCACCCACCGCGCGGGCGAGGTTGCCGACATTGCGCATGCAGAACCCAGTGGTCACCGCATCGAACGAATCGTCATCGAATCCCAGGTGCTCAGCGTTGGCCTGCAGACAGGTGATCTTTCCCGTGAGACCCTTGCCGTCCACCTTTTTCAGCCCCTGAACAAGCATGGCATGGTTGAGGTCCGAGGCGATGACCCGCCCACGGACGCCCATCCGAGGTTCGAGTAGCAAGGCAAGATCGGCTGTGCCTGCTCCCACGTCGAGGGCGGTGCCTTGTTCTACGGCGGGAATGTAGGACGCCGTGATCGTTTTCCAATGAGAATGAAGTCCGAAGCTCAGCAGCGTATTGTTGAGATCGTAGACCCCGGCAATGGCCGTGAACATGCGTTGAACTGCTTGCTCTCGTGCGGACCCCGACCAGGTGGAAATGGCGCGTGCCGAAACGTCCGGCGCCTGCTGCTCGGTCATGGACTCCTCCATGGAACGCATGCCGATGGGTGGTAGCACCCGGTTTCCGGCTTTGTCAAGGAACGGGCAGAGATGGCCAAAAAGCCGCGAGCTTCGTCGGAACGTCCTGCCATCCTCCAGCCCAGCCGGCAATCTCGAGGCACCGGTTCCCACACGTGGTCGGTTCGAATGTTATAATCCTGCCCGTATGGGCAATTCGATCGTCATCAAGGGCGCACGCGAACACAATCTCAAGAATATCGACGTTGAGATCCCGCGAGATAAGCTGGTGGTCATCACGGGTTTGAGCGGTTCGGGCAAGTCTTCGCTCGCCTTCGACACCATCTACGCGGAGGGACAGCGGCGCTATGTGGAATCGCTGTCCGCCTACGCCCGCCAGTTTTTGGAGCAAATGGGCAAACCTGACGTCGATTCGATCGAAGGTCTCTCGCCGGCCATCTCAATCGAGCAGAAAAGCACGAGCCACAATCCCCGGTCGACCGTCGGGACCGTCACGGAAATTTATGATTATTTGCGCTTGCTGTTTGCCCGAGTGGGGCGTCCTTATTGCTTCCAATGCGGCGAGGAGATCACCGCTCAAACGGTTCAACAGATGGTCGATGCGATTGGGGCCCTGCCCGAGGGAAGCAAGTTCCAAGTCTTGGCTCCGATTGTTCGAGGCCGGAAGGGCGAATATCGAAAAGAGCTGTTGGAGATGCGGCGGGCCGGCTATGTCCGGGCGCGGATCGACGGGAAGCCGGTGGATCTGGGCGACGACCTGACGCTCGACAAACAGAAGAAGCACACCATTGAGGTCGTCATAGATCGCTTGGTGATGAAGCCCGGTGATGCGTTGGTGCGCAGGTTGGCTGACTCCGTGGAAACCTCGCTGAAGCTCACTGGCGGGCTCGTCGGCGTGCTGACGGAGGAGGGGAAGACCCTCTTGTACAGTGAAAAGCTCGCGTGCATCAGGTGCGGCGTCAGTTATCCGGAGATCACGCCGCGCATCTTCTCCTTTAATAGTCCGCACGGGGCCTGTCCAGCCTGCGACGGCATCGGGTATGCCATGCCTCCGGACGCCACTGACGACCAGGACCTGACACTGCTGGAAGCCTGTGAGGCGTGTCATGGGGCCAGGCTCAGGGCCGAAAGCCTCTCCGTCAAGATTGCCAGGCAGTCGATTGCAGACGTCACGGGCCGGTCCGTCAGGGCAGCAGCCGAATTCTTTGCGTCGCTCACATTCACCGAGCGCGAGACGGTGATTGCCCATAGGATCTTAAAGGAAATTAGAGAGCGGCTCGGCTTTCTGGTGAACGTAGGATTGGACTATCTGACGCTGGACCGCGCGGCGGCCACGCTGTCCGGTGGAGAAGGACAGCGCATCAGGTTGGCGACGCAAATTGGCTCGGGACTCGTCGGTGTCCTCTACATCCTCGATGAACCGTCCATCGGACTTCACCAACGGGATAACCGGCGGCTGCTCCAAACGCTGTTGCGATTGCGCGACCTCGGAAACACCGTCGTCGTCGTCGAGCACGACGCCGAGACGATGCTGGCCGCAGATCACATTCTTGATATGGGCCCCGGGGCAGGGGCGCATGGCGGCCACGTGATTGCACAGGGCACGCCTCAGCAGATCATGAGCGATGCCCGCTCCCTGACAGGGCACTACTTGCGGGGCGTGCAGTCAGTCTCGGTGCCGACGCGTCACCGGAAGCCGAAGGGTTTTCTCTCCGTGGTCGGTGCGCATAAGCACAACCTGAAGAACGTCACGGCAAAAATTCCCTTGGGACTCTTGACCTGCGTGACCGGCGTTTCGGGATCGGGCAAGAGCACTCTGGTGCTCGAGGTGCTATTCCACTCGCTCTCGCAGCTCCTCTATCACAAGAAACCGAAGATCGATGGATGCATGAATCTTCACGGTGTGCTTGCGCTGGACAAGGTGATCGACATCGATCAGTCGCCGATTGGTCGGACGCCGCGTTCGAACCCCGCCACGTATACTGGATTGTTCGGATACGTTCGCGATCTGTACTCCAATTTGCCGGAATCGCGTGTGCGCGGATATACGCCGGGTCGGTATAGTTTTAATGTGAAAGGCGGCCGATGCGAAGCCTGCCAGGGCGACGGATTGATCAAGATTGAAATGCATTTTTTACCCGATGTGTACGTCACTTGTGAGGTGTGCAAAGGGCAACGCTACAACCGCGAGACGCTGGAGATCCTTTACAAGGACAAAAGTATTGCCGATGTGCTGAACATGACGGTGGAGGAAGCGCTCGCATTTTTCGAGAATATCCCGTTGGTCAAGAGCAAATTGCAGACACTGCATGACGTCGGTCTGCATTATGTCAAGCTTGGGCAGTCGGCGACCACCCTCTCCGGGGGAGAGGCTCAGCGAGTAAAATTATCTCGGGAGTTGTCCAAGCGCGCGACCGGACGGACGCTGTACATTCTCGACGAACCCACAACCGGCCTGCACTTCGCCGATGTGCAGCGGTTGCTCGATGTCTTGGATCGGCTCGTCGAAGCTGGCAACACGGTCCTCGTGATTGAGCACAATCTCGACGTGATCAAGAACGCCGATTGGATTCTCGATCTCGGCCCTGAAGGAGGGGACCGCGGCGGTGAAATTGTGGCCGAGGGGCCGCCCGCAGACATTGCCAAGGCCAAGCGTTCGTACACGGGCCAGGTCCTCAAAGAGGCAGGAATACGATGAACCTCCTGCTGGGATGGAGGATGAGTCCCGCCCACTAGCCGTTTGACATGTTCACCCAGACGAACGCTCCCAGTTCCATCCCGGCATCGTGTAATCCATCATCCAACCTGTCCCGGAACAGGGACAACTTGTCCACACGAGACGGCCGTACGACGGCGATTTGATGATCTTCTTGCGGAGACACGCTCGTTTGCCGTGACATCCAGGCGGCCTCGCCTGCTTGCGAGTTCGGCCCGTCCCTTGCTTACTCTACAACCTGGGAGTTTCGCCAACACTTACGCCTAGGGCGAATTGAGCGGTCCGGTAGGGTCCGCTTTTTCTACCGTTTCATTTACCCGAAAGGAGGAGCGATGTTACCTGATGTGGCACGTCGAGTTTTGACCACTTGTGGAATCATCGTGTTCGGATTGAACCTTGCGGCATGCAACACGACCAAGGCGACGATCGACACGACAGTCAACTTTTTCTCGAGCACTACGCCAAACGACCTGTTTACGGTGGATGGCCTGGTGAAGCAGGAGCAGAAGATCAACCTGTTCGCCGGGGTGGCGTATGAAAATCTGCGCCAGGAAGCCGCAGCAGGAAGCGGGCAGTATGTGACGTCACTGGCCACCTTGTACGGCGTCCCTGAGGCCAACCATGGTGCCTTTGGGAAGGTCTTGCAGCAGCGGCACGCGGAATTATTCGCAACTGACTTGGTCCAAGACAACCGCGCCCATCTGCGTATGGTCAGCGTGTTGAACCGCGTCATGAATCAAGAAGCTTCGTTATTGCACTAGAAGACCGAGTAGGAAGTCAGACGGAGGAACAGATGGGAACGATGGGGAAAGGCGTCATTTTGTGGCTGCTCGGAGTGCCAGTGAGCCTACTGGTCGTGCTGTGGTTTCTTGGTATCCTTCGATAACCACGCACCGAGTGAGATTACTCACACATAAAGGAGTGCACTATGTTATCGCTGAGACTTGGGCTGCCGATGATCGCCGCAATTGCGTTGAGCGCCGTACCGGCCTTCGCCGCAGATCTTGAAACACAGGTAATCGACAAGAATTGCTACATCGAAGTCTTCGATGATGACGATTTCGACATGGACGACGCCCATTACAAAATACAAGGCCCGAAAGAATTTGCGTCATTGAAAGACGTGGGCGGGAAGAATTGGAACAACGACATTGAAAGCGTGATCGTCGGTTCCAACGCGAAGGTCAAGGCTTACTCGGACAAGGATTTCAAAGGGACAGAACTCGCATTTGCCCCGGGCCAGAGGGTGCCGAATCTCGGTAAAATGAATATGAAGGACGACATCGAATCATTGAAGATTGCGTGCGGTAGCTGAGTTCTTACGCCGGGAGACGGCCGGATGGCCGCCTCCCGGCTCCCTCTCCCACCTGACCAACCACTGAAACAGGCATGGCGTCTCTTGCGGCCAACCTTGAAGCGGTTGGCCGTCCGACCTACAATGCTTCGTCACTGCTCAATCTTTCCTGCTCATGAGGATCGATGCCACGGAAAAAGCCTTCACCGGCGGCGGCGAGATCGGCTGACGGGTCAGCGAAGAACGAGGATTTTGAGCGGCTGGGCGTCTTCTATCTCGGTCGGCCGTATGACCCCGTCGCAAAGCAAAGGAAAGCCGGGTGGATTCTATACGACTCGAAGGACCTGGTGACCCATGCGGTTTGCGTGGGCATGACGGGGAGCGGCAAGACGGGGTTGTGTTTGTCCCTCATCGAAGAGGCGGCGATAGACAATGTACCGGCGATTCTGATCGATCCAAAGGGCGACCTCGCCAATTTACTTTTGACCTTTCCCGGGCTTACCGCTGAAGAATTCCGGCCGTGGATTAACGAAGACGAGGCACGAAAAAAGGGGCTTCCACCGGCTGAATATGCGGCGCAGCAGGCGGATCATTGGAAAAAGGGCCTCGCGTCCTGGCAGGAGGATGGAGCCCGCATCAAGCGGTTTCAGGATTCCGTCGACGCCGTGATTTACACGCCGGGGAGTCTTGCAGGCTTACCGGTCTCGATTCTCAAATCCTTTGCAGCTCCTCCCGACGATGTCCGCAACGACGACGAATTGTTGCGGGAGCGGATCAGTACGACCGTGACCGGCCTGCTGGGATTGATCGGCGTGGAA
>JARDZZ010000242.1 GCA_029240595.1 Nitrospira sp.
GGAAAGGGGAAATCGCTCCGCAGCGCGATTGAAGCGGATCGTTTGTCCTCTGTGATCATCTGGGGACCGCCCGGCTGCGGCAAAACCACGTTAGCCCATCTGATCTCACGATCAACAAAGGCCCATTTCGTCGCCTTCTCCGCGGTTACAAGCGGGATTCCTGAATTGCGGGAAATCCTGAAAGGAGCCGAACATCGGCTCAGGACCAGCGGACAGAAAACGATTCTGTTCGTCGACGAGATCCATCGTTTCAACAAAGCTCAGCAGGATGCCTTCCTCCCTCATGTAGAAAAAGGCACGATTATTCTCGTGGGCGCCACCACAGAAAATCCCTCCTTCGAAGTCGTGGCACCGTTGCTTTCGCGCTCGTTGGTGGCGGTGCTGCGGCCTTTGAACGACGAAGCCTTGGAGCGCATACTCGACCGGGCCCTCACGGACGCCGACCGCGGATTGGGCGGCCGGCGAATTCAGATAGACCAAGACGCACGTCGACGCCTCATCGGCTTCGCGAACGGCGATGGACGTTCATTACTCATGGCCTTGGAATTTGTGGCAGAGCAAGCCGTCCCCCAACCGGACGGCAGCAGACGGCTTGACGATGCCACGGTAGAAGCGGCCCTGCTTAAAAAAACGCTTCGCTATGATAAATCCGGAGAAGAGCACTACAACCTCATCTCGGCCTATATCAAGAGTCTGCGCGATTCCGATCCCGACGGGGCCGTCTATTGGCTGGCGAGAATGCTGGAAGCAGGCGAGGATCCGAAGTTTATCGCGAGACGTCTGGTCATTTTTGCGTCGGAAGACATTGGCAATGCCGATCCGCTGGGCATTGTCGTCGCGGCGGCTGTGGCACAGGCTGTTCAGTTCGTCGGGTTGCCCGAGGCGCAGATCAACCTGGCGCATGGCACAACCTTTCTGGCGACTCGACCAAAGGACAATGCGTCGTACACCGCACTGCTCGAGGCGCTGTCAGATGCGAGGGCCGAGGGAAATCTGGGCGTTCCCCTGCATCTCCGAAATGCCGTCACGTCCATGATGCGCGATTTGGGTTACGGCAAAGGCTACCGGTATGTCCATGACGATCCGCAGGCACAGCGGGAACAGGAGCATTTGCCCGAGGCGCTGAAAGGACGCAAGTACTACAAGCCAAAGGGGAAATAGACTGGACTGCCGGCGTTGGACAAAGATTTCTATTCGGTTATACTTAGCCCCATGAAGCGTGCCCACTCGAAAAGTCATGCGTCGTCAGCGGCCGCCAACGAGCGGCGGAAGCTCGTGCGGGCCACGTTAGTCGGTTCCGCATTGGTGTCGCCCAAGGCCGGTGCGAAGGCTATCACGGCGGTGCTGGATAACGTGAATCGGGTGGGTGCCGGGCTGCATGCCAAAGACAAGCTGGTAAATGGCGAAAAAGTCATCGTCTCACTCGCATTTCTCGACTCGGATCGGGTTGAGCAACAGGAAAGGCTGGATGGGACCGTGGCCTGGGTGAAGACGTGGGAAAAGGGCTATCTTATCGGTGTGGTATGGGATGAAATCGTGACGAAAGAAAAAAATAAATGGTTGTACTACTATCTCGAAGAGACGATTAAATCCAGTGCATAGCAGATGACGTGAGCCGCCTGCCTTTCTAAACCATCGCCGCCAGTTTCTGTTTCACATCAGCCAACTCCGAGGACAGCGATTCCCATCTGGCCGTGAGCCGTTCGAGCTCCTGCTTCCAGGTGTCCTGTTCTTGATGCAGTCCGTTCCACTTTGAAAATTCCTGATACAACGCCGGGTCCGCCAGCATCTGATCGCGTTCCTTGATTTTTGCCTCCTGCTCGGCGATTTCGGCTTCCGCCCGGGCCACTTGTTTTTCAAGCCGTGCCTGCGTCTTGGTCAAGTCACGGCGGTCTCCGGCCGGAGACTTCGGTGCTGTTTGCGAGGCCATGGCTTTTGTCGGGCCGCCCGACTTTCCCTGCTTCACACCCAACTCGTCGCTGGATTCCTTGATTGGTTCGAACTCCTGTGCCTTCTTCCACAAGTAATATTCATAGTCCCCGAAGAAGTTGCGCGCCTTCCCGTCTTCGATCTCCACCACACGGGTGGAGATTCTTGTGAGAAAGGTGGGGTCGTGGGAGATGAAAATGATCGTGCCGGGGAAGTCGATCATCGCATCGGTGAGCACGTCTACCGAGGCCGGATCCAAGTGATTCGTCGGCTCATCGAGCAACAACGTATTGGCTGGCTCTACCAGCATTCTCGCGAGTGCCACACGGTTGCGCTCTCCACCGCTCAGCGCTTTGATCGGTTTTTTCTGGTCGGCGCCTGAAAAGAGAAACGCACCGGCCAGCCCGCGCAAAAAATTGGTCTCCGCGGTGCTCGAGACTTCTCCGAGCGATTCGAGTATAGAATGTTCCGGGTTCAATGTCTCCGCCTGGTGTTGGGCAAAGTAGTGCAAGCTCACGCCGTGACCGACGGTTCTCGTGCCCTTGTCGGGCGGCAGGACGCCGGCGAGCATCTTCAAGAGCGTGCTCTTGCCTGCGCCGTTTTCACCCACGAGCGCGATGCGTTGACCACGTTCCACGGAGAAATCCAGGGACGTATACACGACCTTTTCGCCGTACTGTTTGCTCACGCCCTGCAGGTCCAGCACGTGGCGCCCGCTCGTCGTAGGCAGTGGAAATCTGAACTTTACACGCTTGGCATCACGCTGCAGCTCGATCAGTTTCACCTTTTCCAACTGTTTGATCCGTGATTGGACCTGACGGGCCTTGTTGGCTTGGTAGCGAAACCGATCGACAAACTGCTGGACCCTGGCCACTTCCTTGGCTTGACGGTTTGCGGCGGCATGCAGTTGCGCATCGCGTGCAGCGCGGAGCTCGCGGAACTTCGTGTAGTTGCCGCGGAACTCCTGGATCGTTCGGTCCCGCACTTCCCAGATGTGCGTGGTGATGCGATCGAGAAAGGCGGTGTCGTGACTGATCACCAGCAGTGTCAGCTTGGAGTCCAGCAGAAATTCTTCGAACCAGCGCTGTGTGGGCTTATCGAGATGGTTGGTCGGCTCGTCGAGCATCAGCACGTCGGGATTGGACAAGAGCAGATGGGCCAATGCGACCCGCATCCGATAGCCACCCGAGAGCTTGTCAACAGGACGGGAAAAATCTGCGTCGCTGAATCCCAGCCCGGAGAGGATGCGTTTGGCTTCGTGCTCCGGATACTCGTCGCGATGCGCCGCATCGAGCGCCGTCTTGCCGGTGATGGTTTCGAGTTCTTGCGGCAGATAGCCGATGCGAAGACGAGGCCGCTTTCGTATCGCCCCTTCATCAGGCGATTCCTCGCCCAGGATCATTTTGAACAGCGTCGTCTTGCCTGTCCCGTTGGGACCCACAAGGCCGACCCGAGTGTGCGGACGCAGGTGTGCGGACGCTCCGTCGAACAACACTTTGGTTGAAAACTGCTTATGAACAGACTCGATTTGTAGCATGAGCCGTCAGGTCAAAATTATGGACAGAGAATGTGAGAAATAGACTAAAGCGAAGGAGGCGGAAGGCGCATCACCAGCGGAAAGGCCCATTCTCTTCGCAACCCTGAATTGATCAATGTGAGGTTATCCAACATGGTATCAGTGGAGCTGGCGGGGATTAACCGCGCTCCGGCTCCCGGCAATTCCTGTGTAACAAGAGCTCTCAATCTTATCCGTCGGCGCCAGCGAACAGCTACTTGCTCCTCAATGGGCCGACGGTACGAGCTAGCTTGATTTGGTGGAGCTGGCGGGGATTGAAC
>JARDZZ010000243.1 GCA_029240595.1 Nitrospira sp.
AAGCGCCTCTTCATCGGACACCTGGGTCAGACCTTGCTCTTGCACGATCTGCTCGGGCGCTTTTTCGCTGCGATAGAGCTCAGGGAAAATGTCACGCGCGACCTTCAAGCTGATCGTCCCCTTCTCCACCATCTCTAATAACGTGACGAGACGACGAGGAGAAACCGGCGAGGCTGCGACGGTCGTGCCGCTATTGTTCAACTCTCTCGTCAATTCACCCATCACCCAGTTGCTGACCGTCTTCGGCTGATTGAACAGCTGGATGGCTGCCTCGAAATAGTCCGCCATGTCTTTGGAGGCCGTGAGCACTGCGGCGTCATACTCGGGCAGACCGTACTGCTCGACAAACCGGCGCGCACGTATGGCGGGCAGTTCAGGCAGACCGCCCTGAAACCCCTCGATCCATTCTCGCTCGAGCTTCAAGGGGACGAGATCTGGATCCGGGAAATATCGGTAGTCATGCGCCTCTTCTTTGCTTCGCATCACCGCCGTCTCGCCGCGATCCAAATTCCACAAGCGTGTTTCCTGCTGGATCGTTCCGCCCTGGCTCAAGACCTTTGTTTGGCGCTTAATTTCATACTCAATGGCATCCTTCACGAACTTGAACGAGTTGATGTTCTTCAACTCGACCTTGGTGCCGAACTCTTGTTGGCCGACTGGACGCAACGACAAGTTGGGTTCGCACCGGAAACTCCCCTCTTCCATGTTGCCGTCACAGACCTGGAGATACATGAGGATATCGCGAAGGCTTCGCAAGTAGGCGACGACCTCGTCGGCCGATCGCATATCCGGTTCGGTCACAATCTCCAACAGCGGCGTGCCGGCACGATTGAAGTCGACGACGCTGACGCCTGCAGCCGCGCCATGGATATTCTTACCGGCATCCTCTTCCAGGTGGGCGCGTTTAATCCGCACGCGCTTCTGCGCCTCGCCGGTCGCGATATCAATCCAGCCGTGTTCGCAGATAGGAGACTCGTATTGGGAAATTTGATAGCCTTTCGGGAGATCGGGATAAAAGTAATGCTTCCGCGCAAATTGGTTGTGCTCGCCGATCCTGCAATTCAAGGCAAGACCCGCCCGCACGGCCATCTCGACCGCAGCCTTGTTGATGACCGGAAGGCTGCCTGGGAGACCGAGGCAGACGGGGCAGGTCTGACTGTTGGCAGACAGGCCGAACGTCGTCCCACACCCGCAAAACATCTTCGATTGCGTCCGCAACTGGGCATGGACCTCGACACCGATGACGACTTCATAGCCGGTTTGACTAGCACTCTGCGGAATCATCGCAGCTCCATTTGCATAAGACAGGCGTGTGGCAAACTATCTCTCACCCGGCGAGCGAAAAGAGAGGAGAAGATACGTGTCTCGAAAGAATTGTGGGCGCCCTTAGCTTTAGCTTTCGCTCCTCGTCTGCTCTCGTTTCATCGCCTCTCGACCGGCTTCAAAGGCCTCACGCAACACCGACTTCCTCGCCTCGACGTACTCTTTGCCTTCATTGACCGCTTCTTCAAGCCGTTGCCCGGCCTCGTTGGCCGCTTCGCGCAAGGCGTCCTCCGCTTTGCGGGCATAGCCGCGTAGCTGCTCTCGTGTGGTGCGTCCGGATTGTGGCGCCAACAGCAATGCGGCAATCGCTCCGACCGCCGCGCCCCCCAGAAACGCCAATACTGTCGCTGCTCCCGATTCCCGTTCATGCCCCATTGTATGGTTCTCCTTCCTGACGATAACGATTACGCATCACCCGGGTCGCGGCCTTAATGCCTGCGACAAGACTCGCGACATTCGTCAACAGCGTGCCGCTCGAGCCACGCACGACATTATGCACTTCCTGCACCGACTCACCCACCTCACCGACCGCATGCAGCAGCACAGACGCATGCTCGACGCCATTCCGGGCCTGATCAGTCAATGCATTCAAGTTTTGGGTGACGGAACGAAGATCCGACGACAGCGCCGGAAGATCCGCATTCAGCCTCGTCATGAGCCGTTCGGACTCCGCGACCGTTTTACGCAGGTTGATCAGCACCGGCACCACGAAGCCGACGAGGACGGCAAAGGCCGCAGCAGCGAGACAAGCAGCCAGTTCAATGAGCGTCATACCGACCTCCGGGCTACGGGCGAGAAGGGTGTTCCGCTTGTTTTCATCGGACAATCGCTTTCTTGAGGTGCCACTGTGTGGACTGCTCGTAGGCATGCGCAGCCCTGAGCAGCGTCTCCTCCTCAAAGGGGCGCCCGATCAACTGGACGCCGATGGGAAGGCCCGCCTTGCTGAATCCGCATGGCACTGCAATCGCCGGCAACCCCGCAAGATTGACCGAGATGGTGTAAATGTCCGACAAATACATTTGCAGAGGATCCTCGCTCTTCTCCCCCAGTTTGAACGCCGGCGTCGGCGTGACCGGCGTCACAATCAGATCGACGTCCTTGAAGGCGGCGCGAAAATCCTCGCAGATCAGCGTTCTGACCGCCTGTGCTTTTCCGTAATAGGCATCGTAATACCCCGCGCTTAAGGCATAGGTGCCCAGCATGATGCGGCGTTTGACTTCCGGTCCGAACCCTTCTTGTCTGGTTTTCATGTACAGGTCGAGGAGGTCCTTCGTCTCCTTTGCACGCAGGCCGAATTTCACACCGTCATAACGTGCCAGATTTGAACTGGCCTCGGCCGTCGCGATCACGTAATAGACCGCAACGGCGGCATCCGTCCTGGGCAAATGAATCTCCTTGATGGTGCCACCCAGGCTTTTCAGCTCGTCGATCGCCGCACGAACGGACGACTCGACTTCCGGGTCCAGGCCGTCGGCGAAGTATTCCACCGGCACACCGACATTCAACTTTTTGAGATCTTTTTTCTTCAGCGCTTTCATGTAATCGGGAACGGGCAGGTCAGCAGAGGTCGAATCCAACGGGTCGTGACCGGCGATGGCGCCCAGCAAGAGCGCCGCATCCGGCACATCTTTGGTGATCGGACCGACCTGATCCAATGACGAGGCAAACGCCACCAGACCATAGCGGGACACCCGTCCATACGTGGGCTTCAGACCCACAACGCCGCAGAATGCCGCCGGCTGGCGGATCGAGCCGCCCGTATCTGAGCCGAGCGCCGCCACGCACTCATCCGCCGCCACGGCTGCTGCCGCGCCTCCGCTCGAGCCGCCGGGCACATGCTGGAGATTCCAGGGGTTCCGGCTTGGACCAAATGCGGAGTGTTCGGTGGATGATCCCATGGCAAATTCGTCGAGGTTCGCCTTGCCCAGGAGGATATAGTCTTGGTCCCGCAATTTGGCGATAACCGTTGCGTCATACGGTGGGATGAACTGCTGCAACATCCGTGAAGAGCAGGTCGTCCGCACTCCTTCCGTACAGAGATTGTCCTTAATAGCCAGAGGCATCCCCGTCATCGGCTTGGTTTTGCGCCACCCCTTCAAGCGCTCGTCCAGTGCGCTGGCCTGCGCCAGGGCGGCTTCCTTGGTCTGCGACACATAGGCTTTGACTTTGGGCTCTACCTGCCCGATCCGGAGGAAATAGGCGCGCACGATTTCCGTGGCCGTGACCTCGCCGGCAGTAAATTTCTTCTGGAGTTCACAGAGTGAGAGCTTGTGCAGAGACATGACTGTTATCTCGATTCGACGATCTGATTTTTTTCGTTGACGCGCACGATCCTCGGCGCATGTTTTTTAATTTCCTCATCGCCGTAATACTCGTAACAAAAGATGATGATCTGGTCCCCCACCGCTGCTTTGCGCGCCGTCGGTCCATTCAACAC
>JARDZZ010000064.1 GCA_029240595.1 Nitrospira sp.
ATCAATGAAAACGACACCGTTGCCGTAGACGAAATTCGTGTCGGTGACAACGATACACTGGCCGCCGAAGTGGCCCATCTCGTGGATGCTGATCTGCTCGTCATCCTGTCGGACATCGACGGGTTATTTACGGAGGATCCGCGCAAGAGTCCCTCCGCCCAGTTGATCCCACTCGTCACGGACATCAATGAAGACATCGAACGACGGGCCGGCGTATCAGTGACGTTTGGTGCCACCGGTGGCATGGCAACCAAGGTTCGTGCCGCTAAGAAAGTGGGCGAGTACGGAGTGGCAACCCTGATTGTGAACGGGCAGACTCGTGGCCTGCTTCCCCAAATCCTGTCGGGCATTCCAGGCGGCACCCTATTTCTCGCGAAGGAACGCCGACTGACCAGCCGTAAACACTGGATCGGTTTCACGTTGCGGGCACGAGGAACGGTCAGCGTCGATCAGGGAGCGGTCGAAGCCCTGACGAAGCGGGGGAAGAGTCTGTTGGCTTCTGGCATCGTCCAGGTCACCGGTTCGTTCGACGCCGGCGATGCGGTCAGCTGTCTGGACCCGGACGGCAAAGAATTCGCGAAAGGTCTCGTGAATTGTTCTTCCGACACCCTTTCCAAAATCAAAGGCCTGAAAACGGCCGAGATTCAGCAACGACTTGGCCCTCAGGACTACGAGGAAGTCATCCATCGCGACAATCTCGTCATTTTCTGAGCCGTGAGTGTTGGGTAATGCAACCCGCCGGCGAAAACTCAGCACCCGATGTACAGACTTCGGAACCGATGGGCGTCGGGCTCTTGGGGGGGACGTTCAATCCTGTTCACAACGGCCATCTCGATATTGCACGGCAGACACGGGATGCCCTTCATCTCGAACGGATCGTTTTCATTCCGACCGGCGACCCTCCGCACAAACATCAGGAAGATCTCGCCTCGGCCAGAGACCGTTATGAGATGGTCCAACTGGCTATCGCTTCCGATCCTTCCTTCACTGTCTCCGACATCGAGGTGCGCCGACCTGGAAAATCCTATTCCGTCGACACCATCCGGCTTCTTCTGCAGCAGCATGGGGGGAGCGTCCCCCTGTATTTCTTGATCGGATTGGACGCCTTCCTCGAGTTGCCGACCTGGCGTGACCCGGCAATCGCTCTCACGCTCTGTTCGTTCGTCGTCATTTCGAGGCCCGGTGCCTCCTTTCAGGCGCTCGGCACCTTGCCCCTCATTCCCCGCATCCCCACGCAATCACTGGTAGACCTGGATGAGGGATGTAGTTCAAGACTTGACGTCCCCATCGGCGAACAAGTGCTTATCTGCCTTCGATTGCCGCCGTGCGAGGTATCGGCTTCCGATATCCGCACCAGAGTCAAGCAGGGGCTTCCCGTGGCAAACCTGTTGCCGCCTGCCGTGGAATCCTATATACTTCAACATCATATCTACTCATAAGAGGACGCCGATCGCACGAACATCGAAGGCCACTGCCCTAGCCATTGCGAGGGCCATGCTGGACAAAAAGGCCACGGATGTCCTCATCCTCCACGTTGCTAAACTGACCTCCGTCGCCGATTACCTGGTGTTGGGTTCCGCAGAGTCCGACCGGCAAACTCGATCGATTGCCGATCATGTTGACGGCATTCTATCTCAAGCCGGAGGTGGTGCGCTGAGCATCGAAGGGAAAGCTTCGTCTCAGTGGGTGCTGATGGATTTCGGCGACGTGATCGTCCATGTTTTCCGGCAGGATGCCCGCCATCACTACGGATTGGAGCGCTTGTGGGCGGATGCCAAACGTGTCGCTATTCCTGGCTACGAGTCGCCGCCGCCGCTGCTCACCTCGAAATCGGTGACGCGCACGAGAGCGCGTGCCGCAAAGCGAGCATAGTGCAATGCTCAGGCTGCTTACCACGATTTTTCTGATCAGTACTGGCATCTTCGTTTACAGCTACTTCCGCGAGCTCAATCCTGGCACGATCACCGTTCACACCGGACCATCGAGTCAATTTGAATTGAGCGCCGTGACGCTGGTGGTCTTTTCGATGGCGGTCGGCGCGGTATTGGTGGCCCTCGCCGTCGGCATGCGACAGACCGTGCACGTGATCGGCAACTGGCGAAGTACTCGGCTCCAGCGGCGCAAGGAGAAGGTCGACGCCCTGCATCGTGAAGGGACTCATGCCTTCATGTCCAAACGCACCAGCGACGCCGTGGGGCTCTTTGAAAAAGCGCTTTCGATCGATCCGAATCGGATCGACTCATTGCTATGGCTGGGAAACATCTACCGCTCTGAAACCAATTATGCCGAGGCCATTCGCCTGCATCAGAATGCACACCGCATCGACGACCGGAATATCGAGATTCTTCTCGAGTTGTCGAAAGACCTCGAAGGGGCAAAGCGATATGAGGAGGCGCTCCAGGCGCTGCAAAAGATCCTCAGAATCGAACCGGATAACCTGACGGGACTCACGCGGAAGCGGGATCTCCTGATTCGTTTGGAGAAATGGAGCGACGCGCTCGAAATTCAACACCGCATGGCCAAGGCTAACCTCCCTGAAGCGGAGCGGCGAGCGGAAGGCCAGCTGCTGACCGGTTGCATGTATGAAGTGGGCCGCCAGTTGCTGGAACGCGGCCATGCTGATAAGGCCAGGCGATACTTCCGCGGCGCAATCAAGAAGGATCGCACTTTCCTTCCAGCTTACATCGGCTTGGGCGAGGTGCTGATCCGTGAAGGCAAGACGAAAGAGGCGGTCGAAATCCTGAAAAAGGTCTACGCGAAGACCCACAACGTCATCATTTTGCACCGCCTGGAAGAGTTATTTCTGGAACAGGGCGAACCCAGCGAGATCATCCGCATATATCAGGAGGCGCTGCAGCAGGATCCTCATAACGCCGCGCTCCAGTTCTATCTCGGAAAGCTCTACTACCGGCTGGAAATGGTCGACGAAGCCTTCGATATCCTATCGACCGTCGAAGGCCCCCAGGATCAACTGGCGGATTACCACAAGGTTATGGCCAATCTGTTTCTTCGCAAGCAGCACATGGAACAGGCGGTCATGGAATTGAAGAAGGCGCTGCAGTTTAAAAAACGCGTTGTCGTTCCCTACGTCTGCACGGCATGCCAGCAGGACACCACTGAGTGGTCGGGACGGTGCCGTCGGTGCGGCAACTGGAACACCTTCCTCGCGCTTCCGTGGGAAGGAGGCGCGGGAGCCGGCCGCGATGGCGCACCTGCGGCGGGACGCACCGTCCCCTACCAAGGCATTGCTTCTCCATTCGAAACAGTGTAGTTTTTTCGCGCGGCTACGCAGGGCGAGATCGTTGAATGCGTCTTCGCGCTCCACGTCGATGATGATCGCCGTGAAAGGGACTGAGATGACGGACTATGCAGTGTTCGCTCAAAAGGCGCTCAACGACGAGGTCCTTTCGCGTCAGGAGTGTCGTGCCCTGCTCAATGCTCCTGACGACGACCTGCTCGAGGTGCTGCAAGCCGCTTACCTCGTGCGCTCCCGCTATTTCGGTAAGACGGTGCGCCTGCAAATGCTGCAAAATGCGAAGAGTGGCGCGTGCCAGGAGGATTGCCACTACTGCTCGCAATCGGCGGTGTCAACGGCGGCGATCGAACGATACAATTTATTGCCGCGTGCACAGATGGTTGCGGGTGCGCGGCAGGCAGCCGCGTCGAAGGCGCAGCGGTACTGTATTGTCATCAGCGGGCGCAGCCCGTTGGATCGCGAGATCGATGAGATCGCCGGCGCCGTCCGGGAGATCAAACAGGAGCTGCCCATCCAAATCTGCTGCTCGCTCGGCTTGATGAACGAAGGCCAAGCCAGACGGTTGAAGGCCGCGGGAGTAGATCGGGTCAACCACAACTTAAACACGAGTGAGTCCTTTCACAGCTCCATCTGCACCACGCACACCTTCCAGGATCGTCTCGCCACGATACGAAACGCACGGGCAGCCGGCCTCGAAATATGCTCGGGCGGCATTGTGGGGATGGGAGAGCACGACGACGACCTCATCGATCTCGCTATGGCGCTACGCGACGTGAAACCGGATTCCATTCCGTTGAATGCCCTGCATCCCGTGGAAGGGACGCCGCTGGAGGATTGCGACCATCTCACTCCAGCACGCTGTCTCAAAATACTGTGTCTCTTTCGTTTCCTTCATCCCCGCACAGAAATTCGCATTGCCGGCGGTCGAGAACATAACTTGCGCAGCTTGCAACCCTTGGCCCTCTATCCGGCGGATTCTGTCTTTGTAAACGGGTACTTGACCACCCCAGGCGCGCCAGCGCCAGAGGTGTGGGGCATGATTCGTGATCTCGGTTTCACCATCGAAGTGGACTACCAGCCGGCTGCGGATTCGCTCAACGTGCAGCGCTAAGTTTCCCCCATATCGCGGTGATCCCTCCATCTGACACGAACCATTCCACCGTCGACAAGGACTTCTCCTAGTAGGGATTTCCCCTGGTGCGTGGTGTCATGGATGGAGAGCGGCCTTGGCTTCCCCGGACACTGATGCGGCATGGCGACAGACGAACGTACAACAACGTGCTCTCCCGGCGTCTACCCACAGGTCGGGCAGCCGAAGGCGCAAGACCCTCCACTTACAACGGTGAATCTGCCGGCGGATTCACGAAGCCTGGCAGAGGTCATTGTCGCGGTCGTGGCGAGCATTTTTGCGCTCTATTGGGCTCAACGGTTTTTTATTCCGCTCTTCCTCGGCATCATCCTCGCCTACACATTGAACCCTCTCGTGACGTGGATGGAACGGATCAAAATCCCGCGTCTCGTCGGGACGACTATCGTGATGATGACACTGCTGTTCGGTCTAGCGCTGGGGACTTTGTCGCTCCGCGGACAAGTGGAAAGAATTTTGGATCAGGTGCCGGATGCGGCCGGGAAATTGTCGGTTGCGCTCAAGGATATGGCCGCTCAGCCTAATACGGTACTGAAGGTCCAAGCGGCGGCTCGAGAGATCGAGCAGGCGACCAACCAGGCGGCCAGTGGAACGACCGCCTCACAGAAACCTCCGACCCGTGTGGTGATTGAAGAACCAAAATTCAAACTCCTTACCTGGTTATGGACGGGATCTCTCGGAATGTTCGGCATCATCGGCGAAACAGCGATGATGCTGATCCTCGTGATATTTCTCTTGTTATCCGGTGACACATTCAAGCGGAAACTCATGCGCATCAGCGGCCCTTCGTTATCGAAGAGAAAGATCACCGCCGCGATCCTCGACGACATCGATCGATCCATCCAGAATTACATGCTCACGCTTCTGATGGCCAACGTCCTGCTCGGAGTCCTCACCTGGCTCGCGTTCCGCTTGATCGGGCTTGACAACGCCGGCGCATGGGCGGTCGCCGCCGGCGTGTTGCATTTTATTCCTTATCTGGGGCCGGCGCTGACCGCCGTAGCCACTGGGATGGCCGGGTTCATGCAATTCGAGTCATTGTCCATGGCCATGCTCGTGGCGGCCAGCTCTCTCATCATTGCCACGCTGGTGGGCATGGTTCTCGTCACATGGATGTGCGGCAAGATTTCAAACATGAACACGACTGCCGTGTTTGTCGCGTTGCTGTTTTGGGGGTGGCTCTGGGGGATATGGGGACTCTTGTTTGCCATTCCCATCACTGGAATGGTGAAGGTGTTTGCCGAGCGCGTCGAAGACCTGCGGCCGGTGGCGGAGTTGCTGAGTGATTGATCCACCGGTCACATCACACGCGCGGATCACCGCCATGATCCGAGGCTGTTTCCCCTATCTTTGTGGCCTCGTCATCGTCGCGGCCTTTTTCGTCACCCTTTGTGAAACGGAGGCCCGTCCGATCGCGGTACGATTTCTCGAAGGGTTGTCGCACGGATTCCTTCTCGTTCGGTCCTCTGCCGGCGAGATCATTGGCGAGGGCGAGCTGACCCAGGTGATGAAAGAAAGTGGTGTGACGGAAAGCCGTCTGGTGTTCCGCTTCAAAGATGGGTCGCTCCATGACGAAAGAGTCGCGTTTTCACAACAGCGGGTGTTTACCCTGATTCGCTATCAGCTGGTGCAGCGAGGACCATCTTTTCCCGAGCAGATCGATGTGACAGTCGATCGAGCGACATCCAAATATGAAGTCCGATCCCGGATGCGAGAAAACGACAACGAAAAAGTCCTGGCAGGAGAGATCGATCTGCCTAAGGATGCTTACAACGGCATGATTGTCACGACCCTCTTGAACCTCCCGAAGGCCTCAAGCGAATCAGTGCAGGTCCTTGCCTTTACGCCGAAGCCTATGGCCATCCCACTCGAATTGAGCTTCGTCGGTGAACAAGTCATACGGGTGGGAGAGCAGTCCAGGAAGGCGTTGCAATACACCTTCAAACCGGATATCGGCCCAATCAAAAAATTTCTAGGGAAGGTGCTGGGGAAGTTGCCGGCTGACTTCCATTACGATTGCCTCATTCTGGCCGACGACGTTCCGAGCTTCGTGCGGTTCCAAGGGCCTTTGCAACTGATGGGGCCAATTCTGACCATTGAACTGACAAGTCCTCAAGCGGCGGAAACGCCGGGGGACCAGAAGCATGTGTCCAAATAACGGGCGAGCCTCACATGAATCCGATTTTCAGCCTGTTGATCAAGCAGCTTCCAAGACTACTTCCGGTCGTGACATCCATGCTGGAACGACCACCGTCGAGAAACACGGAAGACGGGCGACTGGCAGGCATCGAACAATCCATAGAATGGCTTGCCGAACGTTCAGATGCGATCGAACGGCGACTCAAACGACTCACCATGCTGGTTGTCGCAGGGCTGCTTCTCTCCGTCGTCGCGTTCGTGTTGATGCTGGTCCGTTAGATCCGCTAAATCCCTTGTCCAGCATCCATGCGGGAATTCAGCAAACCATCGGAGTCGCTGACGCAGTCAGGGGTGGCCCTCTCCTCGTGAAGCGCCCTGCTCCAGGCCAGATAGCCGACATACACCAGGGAGCCATACAAGGCGGATGCCATATCGCGCTGGGGATCCCAGACGTCTCCCTGATGTCCAACCATGGCCTTCTCGATATCGGGATGTGCCAACTGTCCGATCCAGGCTTCGACGATTTCCCAGAAGGCGCTAAAGCCCAATACGGTCATCACGACCAGATAGGGGAGCAACCAGCCTTTGGCATTGCACCGGCGTCGAAACACTTCGACCAGTGGCAGGGTCATCAGAAAGCCGAAGCTGAAATGCACGATCCGATCGAAATGATTGCGGTGAAAGTCAAACCACCGATCCAGCCAGTCACCGACCGGCACCTTGGGATAGGTATAGTGCACTGCGACCGTGTGCAGCGTCAGCCACAGCGTGATAAGGGCATAGGATGTATTCGATAAAGGGAATGCGCGATGGGTCAGAACCAGCACGGCGACAAACGCCACTGGCAGAATATTCGACCCCCACCAGATTCTCGGATCGAAGGGCGAAATTGCCAAGAACAAAAATAACACCGCATACCAGGCGAGCATAACTTGTGGGATCAGAGACTTTGATGCGGTCGTCAACGAGTCATTCGATGCAGTCATAGCTTTAGCCTCACTTTCAGACAAACAGGTCATGGAATGGGGATAAAACACCTTACCACAGGGATGTTCCGACGTGTAGTTAGAGGTCTTTCACCTAAGGGATCAGTGACAGTGCGTGTCTTGGTACTCAGCTCTTGGCTTGCCGGTTGTGCATCCACACCGACTCCGCTCACAGTGCCGTCCATGCGCATCGATGATCCGGCGTTTCGCACTTCGTTGGAAGCCTTTGCAGGGGCGCCCATCCTCGGTGACAACCGCGTTGACATCCTCCTCAACGGAGAAGAGACATTTCCGGCCTTGCTCGATGCCATCAGGTCCGCTCATCATACGATCACGTTCGAAGCCTACATTTTTCACGAGGGCAAGATTGCAGACCAGCTCGTCGGCGCTTTCGTCGAACGCTGCAAGGCCGGTGTTCGAGTGGCCATACTGCTCGACGCCCATGGCTCCGATGGGCTGCCTGAACGGTATATCCAGGACCTCCGTGACGCAGGCTGCATACTCGTACCGGATTTTCGTCCCTTAAGCCTCTGGAGCCTCGAACGGACGAACAAACGGAACCATCGCCGAATCATGGTCATTGATGGCCTCGTCGGATTTACTGGGGGATATGGAGTGGACGATACCTGGAGCGGTAACGGACGTACGGAAGGACGCTGGCGAGAAACGAACGTACGGCTGCAAGGGCCGATCGTCCAAAGCCTGCAGGAAGCCTTTGTCGAGCACTGGCGCGAGGCCACTAGCGTGCTGCTGGGAGGAAAAGATTACTTTCCTTATCCGCCCGTTACGGTCAAAGACGTCCCCGTTCTGGCTCAGGTCGTCCGAAGCTCACCGCTGCAAGGCAACGACGCCATGTACCGGGTTTTCTTGCAGGCCATTTCCTCAGCCCGCACGTCTATTCTGATTTCGACGCCCTATCTCTTGCCG
The DNA here is from genome assembly GCA_029240595.1 of Nitrospira sp. Taxonomy (GTDB): domain Bacteria; phylum Nitrospirota; class Nitrospiria; order Nitrospirales; family Nitrospiraceae; genus Nitrospira_C. The sequence goes on from JARDZZ010000064.1 coordinate 8,456, forward strand.
GGTGAGCAGTTGACCGAGGCCCTGTTGGACGCCGTCCGACGGGGTGTTCGCGTTCGCGTCTTGATTCCGAGCGTGGTGAAAAGCTCCGGGGTCGAATTCGTGACGCAGGCATCGCAACGAGAAGCCTTCGGAGCCTTGCTGGAGGGTGGCGTTCAGCTGCACGAGTATTCGCCAGCCCTGCTGCACACGAAAATGATGATCATCGACGGGACGTGGGCGACGGTCGGCAGCACCAACTTGGACAACCGTTCAATGGCCATGAACGACGAGCTGAACGTCATGTTTTATGATCGCACGATTGCGAAGCGGCTGGAGGAAATTTTCGCAGCTGACATCGCCTATTCGCACAAAGTTTCGCGTGAACAATTGGAGAACCAGGAATGGCTCCATCGTGCCCTCGGCGTCCTGCTCAGTCCGTTTCATGCCTGGTTTTGAAAACAGGCTCATTCATCGCGTAAGCCCTCAACGAGCGGTTGTCTGGCTGCCCAGCGCGCAGGCAGGTAGCCGGCCACCCCGGCCGCCCCGATCGCCAGCAACACAGCTTGGATCAACACTTCGAGTGGGATCGTCATGCGGATCGTCCATCCAAACGACTGTTTATTGACCACCGCGATCAGCACCCAGGCCAGCGCCAATCCGGCCATGACGCCCAACAGCGCGCCGATCAATCCCAGGTAGATGGCCTCCCACAGAACGAGCCGTTCCACTTGCGCCCTGCTGGCCCCGATCGCCAGCAAGGTGGCGAGTTCACGGCGCCGCTCCATCACGGCGGTGACGAGGGTATTGACGATGCCCAGGACGGCCACGAAGACGGCAATCGCCTCGAGCACATATGTCAGGACAAAGGTGCGGTCAAAGATCGTGAGGATTTCTCGGCGAAGGTCCTTGTTCCTGATGATGATGGGCGGTGCCACCGACAACTCCTGGCCGGCCAATCCTTCCGTGATCGAGCGGGCGACCCGCTCTTCGTCCGCGTCGGGAGAGACATAGATCCCGAAAACGGTCACTCGATCGTCATCCCAAAAACGGCGGTAGACGCTTCGTTCCATCACCATCTTTCCCCCGTCGGTCGCATAGTCGTAAAACACGCCTTCGATGGGAACGATGTGGGGTCCTTTGGGCGTGGTGATGGTGACAAGGCTGCCTGGCTGGAGGCCTAAGCGGTTCACGAGGACTTCTGACACGAGCACTCCACCTGTATCCGCAGCCTGCCTGAGCACGCTTGCCCCCTCCCCTTCCACCATCAGATACCGGCCGTGCTCGGCATGGAGACGTAAATCTCGTGAGATGAGTGCCACCGGCTCGCCCTCCACTTCAGCCTCTACATCACGATACGCGTCAACCGCCGCCACCCCATCGAGCGACTGTAGAAGAGGCAACCAGCCAGCGGGCAAGCTTCGCGAAGCCTGTCCCGATTGCTTGCTATGCAACCAGGCCGGTGGCGCAATGATGAGATCCGCCATGACCGTTTCATTGACCCAGGCCTCCACCGTCTCTCGAAAACTCCGCACCATGATGACAACCCCGATCATGATGGCCAATCCCACCAATAATGCCGATACAGTCACGGCATTTCGGCCGGGATGACGTGCGGCATGATCGGCCGCCATGCGTCTTAAATTGGTGTCCAGCGACGGGGCCTCCTTCGGGTGCTGCGTTGACCATCGCAGTGCCAGGATGCACACGGGAGCCAGAAGTGCGAAGCCGGCTAAGAGACACAAGGTCGCGGCATACCCTAAAATGGGGAGGCCCTTGAAGGGAGGTCCTAACGTGCACAGCGCTCCCGCTATCAAGAGCGCCAGGCTTCCCAATAAGTAGCGTTGGCTTCGCATGGCGACCGACGTCTCATAATCTCCCGGCGCCAGCGCTTTCGTTGTCACCGTTCTGCTCGCGTCGATACTCGGTGCCACTGCGCCTGCCATCGACACCACGATTCCGACCACCAGACCTTGGGCCACGGCCTCGGCGCTTTGTCCATCGACGATTGAAAACGCTCCGGTCACGCCCAACGGCACATAGAGATCACTGATCGTGCGACTCACCAGCACGACCATGCTGCGGGCCATCCAGAGACCAGCAACACCGCCCAAGAGTCCCCCCAGACACCCGAGTAGTCCGGCTTCGAGGAGGAACAGACCGGCGACCCGTCGCTCCGTCATTCCCAAGGCGCGATAAATCCCGATCTCCCGCCGTCGCTGGGCCACCGAGAAACTCATCGTGTTGTAAACCAAGAAGATGCCGACCAATAACCCTACCCAGCTCAGCACCGCCAGGTTCAACTGAAACGACCCTACCATCTTCTCGACCTGCGCCGTGCGCTGAGCCGGCCGCTGGACCACCACAGAAGGCGAAAGCACCGCTCGCAACGCCACGGCCACTTCTTCGGGCGTTCGATTGGGTGCGGTGACGATGTCAACGCGGTCCAATCGGCCGACCATTTGAAACAGCACTTGGGCCGCCGCCAAATCCATGATGGCGACGCGATTCCAATAGGATTTGGGCCGGTCGCTGCCCTGTAATAGCCCCGCCACCTTCAGGGGCATCCAACGCGAGCCTGCCCTGGCCTTGAACGTGTTCCCCGGAACAAGGTTCAACTCGTCGCTCAACTGACGCCCGAGGAACACACGGTCCGGCTCCAAGAGATCGTTCAGCAGGTCGTCACCATCGGCTCTCTCGACACGAAAGCCGAGGCTTTCGGCTTCCGCGAGCAGGTCCATCCCGTAGACCTGCACACTTTCACCGGCAGGCGCACCTTCACCAAGGACGACCGCTTCTTCGATGAGGGGAATCACTCTTTGGACGCCCGGTGAGTGTCGAATAACCTCGAGAACGGTTTCATCGAGTCCGAGATCGCGGCCCGACACTTCCAGACTCGCCGGGCCGGCCACGGTCAAGACCGCTCGCTCAAAAGCCCGAAGCACCTCACGGTTGGCCGTGAGGATCGCGACGGAAGACAAGACCCCCAAGGCGACACCCGCCACCGTCAGCGCCGTCCTGAACGGCCGCTGCCACCCATGGGCTCCAATCAGCGTGCCCACCAACCTGAGCCAGGCTGTCATAGTCGATTTGGCCATACGGGTAAGTGCGTAGCTACAAATCTGTTGAGACGGCGCTTTACCAGTGTGGATGCGGCACCGCGAGGATCTGCACAAATCGGCAGTTTCGTTTACAGAGTGCCATTCCTTTGCTAGACTCGCTTCAAGTTATCGCTGGCTATCGAAGGTGGGGAAACATGAAGACCGCGTTACGACGAAAAGTTGACACGCTGATCGAGGAACCCGTTGATCTCGAATTGTTGACGCCTCGCCAACGAGACATCCTGCGTCTGGTCTCTATCGGGCATACGAATCGCGAGATTGCAAATATGCTGCAGATTAGCGTGCGTACGGTGGAAGTTCATCGCTTCAATCTCATGCGACGATTGAACGTACGCAATGTGGCGCAACTGCTCAGACGAGCCCTCCAGCTGGGCTTGCTTTCCAAATCCTTCGCAAAATAACTTTGCGGTCCCACGACCCGCTCTACTGCACTCAGCCCGATAGTTCTCGATGCTCCTCCGGTGCGCCGGTTCTGCTACAACTCCTTGAGCTTGCCGCGGCAGTCCCCAATCGTTTTATAGCCTTTTTTTTCCAAACAGGCCGTAAGCTCGTGCTCCAATCGTGCAAAGACTTGGACGCCTTCTTCAACTAATACCGTCCCGATCTGTACCGCCGAGGCGCCGCAGAGCACATGCTCGAAGGCATCGACGC
>JARDZZ010000244.1 GCA_029240595.1 Nitrospira sp.
GTTACATCTATCGCTTCAGTGTGACGCATGACGGATCCGCGCTCGTCGAGGGCCGCGCGTCGATTTTTATCAGAGCGGCGTCGTCATGAAGAGACGGGCCCTGGTGACCGGCGGCAGCGGGACGATCGGTGCCGTGATCTGTCAGCGGCTGGCAGCAGATGGCTGCGCAGTCGTCGTGCACGCCAACCGGCATCCGGAGTCCGCTCAGCAGGTGGTGGAAAACATCACTGCTGACGGCGGGGCAGCGCGAATGACGACGTTTGATGTGGCTGATCCCGATGCGACGCGAAAGGCGATCGAATCGCTCCTCGATGAAGGTCCCATTCAGGTGCTCGTCCACAATGCGGGCGTGCACGACGATGCGCCGATGGCAGGCATGACAATCGAGCAATGGAAAGAAGTGCTCGATGTTTCGTTGAACGGGTTTTTCCATGTGACGCAACCGCTCCTCCTTCCGATGCTAGGAACCAGATGGGGAAGAATCGTGTCGATCTCGTCACTGGCGGGGGTGATGGGCAATCGCGGACAAACCAATTATGCCGCGGCAAAATCGGGCCTTCACGGGGCCAGTAAGTCGCTTGCCATCGAGCTCGCGTCACGTGGCATTACGGTCAATGTGGTCGCTCCGGGCGTCATCGAATCACCCGCCACAAGACATTCGTTTTCACCCGAGCAGGTCGCGTCGATCGTCCCGATGAAACGGGCAGGCACTCCTGAAGATGTCGCGTCACTGGTCTCGTTCTTGGTCTCGGAGCAAGCCGGGTACATCACCGGGCAAGTGATCGGGGTCAATGGGGGCATGGCGTGAACCGGCAGGACCATTCAAAGCCAGTCGTCCTGGGATCGACAGAAGGCGGCGGCATCCATGGTTGCGAACGAGATCGCTGTTGGGTCGTCATTCCGGCATACAACGAAGCCGCGACGGTACGTGAAGTGGCTCTGCGATCGCGCCAAGAGTGTGCACAGGTCATCGTGGTGGACGACGGCTCGACGGACAACACCGCCGAGTGCTTGGCCGGTCTGGACGTGATCGTTCTACGAAACGAAGACAATGCCGGAAAGGCAGAGAGTCTTTGGCGAGGATTCCAGCGGGCGTTGGCTCATGGAGCGGTCGCTATCATTACGCTCGATGCGGATGGGCAGCACAGGCCGGAAGAGATTTCCCGGTTCGTGGCTGCAGCGCAGGATGATCCTGAGACGTTTTTTGTCGGTGCGCGGAGACGCGAGCATCGGAAGATATCGCCTGGGCGGTATTGGGCCAACTGCATGGCGGATTTCTGGATCGGCTGGGCGGCAGGCGTGCGGATTGAGGATACGCAATCGGGGTTTCGGTCGTATCCGGCACGGTTGCTGCGTGAGGTAGTCCTTCGACATGACCGCGCGCGGAGCTTTGTCTATGAAAGTGAAATCCTGATCGAGGCAGCAAGACGCGGGTTTCCATGCCGAAATATTGCCGTGTCGGCCATGGCGCGCCCCGGTCAGCGCCCCAGCAATTTCCGGCCCCTCGCGGACGCGCTTCGGATCACAAAAATGGTGTCATGGAAGCTGATAAAGCGAGGGATGTATCTGAGCGGACTATGGTGCTTTCTCACGGGCAAGTCGAATGCAACGCAACCCCTGTGCCGGCGGGCTCAGCTGGCCAGGTCCTCGCCAAGCATCCAGTAACGCGTGTTGGGCCGGTCAGGAGTTAACTTCCTGCAGCGGCCAAGCGCGAGCGGATGGCGCCATCCAATCGTTGAATCCAGCTGGCATAATTTTCGTGTATGGTTTGCGCGTTCGCGTCATACTTGAGGTTCGAGCTGTCCTTGTAGAGAATGCTATAGGTCTTGGTGGTATAGGGAATAGACACGACGGCTTGATGGCTGCGAATGTTGAGAGTGCCGATAATTTCGCCTGATTTGGCAGGTGCCATTTGCCAGCCGGCTGCGACTCCTGCCGCAACAATCTCTTTTCGAACCTCGTCCAGGCTCAGATCTTTTCCCGATGCAGTTTGCACGGGTGCATCTTTCACTTGATACACCTGCCCCCCGCCTCTGCAGCCGATCAGGGCTACCAGCGCGACACAGGCGGCTACTGTCGCCCATCGTATACTCTTCATCGCTGACCTCCAGTTGAAAGACGGCTCAGGAGAACGCGCTAGCTCTTATTACGACCGGATGGCTCACGTCAAGATGGGGGGCCGCGCTGCTCATCAGGGGGCTCGGCACAAAGTGTCGGGCAGAGAGATAATCCAGCAGCGCTTCGAGCACGCGCAAGTTTTTGGGACCCATTCCCCTGGTGTTCCACTTCGACATGTTCTTCGGAAACGACTGGTCTTTCGCGTGGATGAATTCCGACGGATGGCAGTAAAAGACCAGGTGCCGGGATGCCCGCTCGATCCAGGCGATCATTTTGCCGAGCGTCTGCACCCCCAGCACTCTGAGGGTTGCCATATTGACAGGGAGCAGAAAAGCAGACGGCGGTATTTCCGTGATAACACTGGTACCCGGTTTGCCCAGGTCCGCCTCAGATGGTCGATAGGGCTGGGTCGGAGCCCAGAAGTACTTCAGATAATGAACACGTCCGAACCCCAAGTCAAAGCGCCTGGCCGGGACCGAGGAATCGTAGAGATAGCCTTCTTCTTCAAGGATCCGCAAGGTGGTTTCACCGATCCACAGGTTCGGTGCGCGGAAGATGACTGGGCGAACCCCGGCAGCCTGCTCCACGGCTTGAGTGGCCTGGCGTATCCAGGTTCGTTGCTGCTCGTATGCGGCGGTTCGAAAGTCTTCGTCCTCTTCAAGGCCTCCATGAGCCCATCCATGCGTCCCCAATTGATGTCCGCGCTCGTGACAATCCCGAACGAGATTCGGATAGGCCTCAGCAAAACGACCCGTGAAAAAGACGGTCGCCGTCATGCCATAACGGTCGCAACAGTCGAGGAGAGCTTCGAGGCCTTTCTCCGAACCCGGCACCCAGTCGCAATCAATGGTGAAGTGCAAGTGTTTCACGGGTGAGAAATCGCATGTTCTTACATCGAATGAGTCGGAGATTTCTACGGGAGTGACTGATGTCCGCTGCATGAGGCTCATGTTCGTGTTCAACCGGTTTCCGTAAGGCGGTGCAGGTGAGGAAAAAGGCCTCAGTCCGCAGTGACGAGCCCTTCGATTTCGACCAACAATTCCTTGCGGCAGAGATCGCCTTGGAGATAGAGCAGGTGGCTTGAAGCAAAAAACGGATCGTCCGTGACCCGGCGTACGGCGTCGAGATGATCTCGATTTCGCACGTACACTTTGAAGATCGATTGTAACCGTGCCTCTCGCTCCAGCGTGGCCGGGACGCAATGGGCGCGATCGAGCAGCGCCCGCAAATTTGTCATCGTTTCTCGAGCTTGGAGGTCGGCTAAACCCTTGTGTTGGCTCTGATGCCCGACGACGCTCGCGGTACCGGAGATGAACAACTGCGTGGCGCTGTCCGAGCGGTACAGACTGGCACGAGCGAACGAGGGGCTGCGGGGGCCATAGAGGCTTGGATAGTCGTACGCGTTTACTTGACGTGGGTTGCCTAAATGCAAGGCTGGATGGGCGCCGGCGAGGAAATAAATCTGAAGGGGGCCGCTTTGCGTTCCCACAGCCGTTCCGGCCGGCAGTGAGGCAGGAAACCCCGGCAATGTGTCGGCCAAGGCTTGGTGCCGTCCGACGCAAAACAACCGATA
>JARDZZ010000065.1 GCA_029240595.1 Nitrospira sp.
CGAGGGTAATCCTTTCGATGATCCAGCATGAACGTCAAGGCCTCCACCACTGTTCGAGCGGCTGCTTCATCGAGTGCCCGTTCAGACGCATCGGGATTAGTATGACGCTGCACGACGAGAAAGGAGGCACCCGGTATTGAATACTGAGTGCCTACCGGTTCGGTCGTCGGCCGTTCGCTAGGGCGTTCTTGGACTTGGTCGCTTGATAGCGACTGGACGGGTACGGCCGTCGTAAAACCGACCAACCCCAAAAAAAAGAGTGGCACGCTTGCTATTCCAGAAGGTTTCCACACAGGCAGGTCTCCACGTCCATGTGTTTTGGCAGTAGCCCCTCCTCCATTATTATAATACGGGTTTCGTCAACGCTCATACCGCCGGCTTCTCGTCGGAAACAGGGGAGGAGCTTTGTGAGATGTTCACAAGATCGGGGAGGCTCACATGGAGTCGGCGACCAGGCCTTCAAAGAGGCGCCGTCGGCAATGGGGTGGGTGTGTGTAGACTAATCTCTACCCAAAAACCGTCAAGTGGGCTTCAGTGATGGAATGCCATGGCCAGGGTCGATCTCTGGCCGGTCTATGGCCTTACCGGCGATGGCGGCCACCGCTCTTTGTATCGCCTCATACAATTCAACGACAGCGTTCTTCTTATCTACGACTTCGAAAGCTCCCTCTTTTTTCATTGTATACAACATGTAATCTTTCGGCTCACGCGTGAGTCCTATGACGGCAATCTGAGGATACTCGGTCTTAACCAATCGGGTCGCTGCGATCCCGTCCATCTTCGGCATGACAACGTCCATCACGACGACTGCCGGCAGAACCTTTGCGACGCACTCAAGAGCCTCCTCACCATCACTCGCTTCACCGACCACTTCGATATTGGGATAGCATTCCAATGCACAGCGCAACCCTTGCCGTATCATGGCGTGGTCATCTACCAGTAACACACGAATGGATCTGGCTTTGGGGTGTGAGGACGTAATGACGACCGCCTTGTCACAATATGGCGGCGGTCGTGGCCTTCCAAGGAGGGCCGCACGCAGTTGGTGTGTATGGGAGCTTGATGACAGTGTGACGGGATTAGGGGGCAGCGTCAACCCCTATGCATGACCAGGGGTTTTCTGAGTAGATAAACGTGTTAGCTGCAAACTTTTGGATTTTCGCCCAGGACGGATGCCACAGAAGTCATCGCTTTGTGGATCGCTTTATCCAGAATGTCAGGCGAAGTGTTTTGTTTGAGCAAATAGGCTTGGGCACCATTCTCCAGTGACATCTTTGCCAGAGTGGGATTCTGTAGACGAGTGAAAATGAGCACGGCGGTCTTTGGCCGTTTTCGGTCGGGGACTATGTCCAACAAGACTTGGAAACCTGATGAGGTAGACAGATCCAAATCCAAGACCACGCAATCTACTTTCTGGTGCCGAAGCAGTTCGAGGCCCTCCTGACCGCCTGCCACCTCCAAAACCGAATAATGGGATGCGCAATTTCTGAGTGCAACTGACCAAAAGGCCAATTGTTCTGGATCATCCTCGATTAAGAGAACCCTGCAAGCAGATGAGCTGAATGTTGACGCCGAAGAATTCTGCATGGGCGACCGCCTTTCTTGCCTACAAAAGACCGCGCTCAGACCTTTCACGGAGGCCGTAATTCTTAGCGTTTTCCGACATTCCACCATCCCGACTCGTGATGTTCCCAGCCTCCCCATCCACGACTTAAAGGCGAGGTGTGACTCTCTCGGAGACCCCGAACCTGCCTGTTCTGTGAAATTGGAAATGTGTCGTGGGAAAGTGAAATCTTACCGATTTCCTCCGCGTAGTGCTTCATCATCGCCAATTCTTCTTGGGAAAATGGTGGATTGTCGGACATGAGAGCGCTGGCTAAGAGCCGCTCGCAGTGATGGAAACACTCGTGGAGTTCTTTGCGAATGTTTGGATGTGAAGTGTGCTTCATAGATCGACCGCCTTTCTCACAAGATGTCGGCGGTCGGGCCTTCCAAGAGGCCGTCGGCAGATGTGGATGTGTCAAAATAGTCTGGGCTCACTCAAAGGCTGTGTCAAGGCTGCGAGCTAGCATTCCATACTCCGACGGTCTGTGTCTCCTTTTGAACAGACAAGAGTGATTCAAAGGCAGAAAATATTACAGCGATGCCGACATCATGCCCAGCAGGACTGCTTCGCATTCTCGTGGTCGATGACTTTGCGCCCTTTCGGGAGTCCCTCTGTCGTTTCTTTCAAGATTACAAAAGCTTGACCGTTGTCGGTGCGGCCGTGGACGGAGAGGCAGCTGTTGAGATGGCCTTTCAACTCCTTCCTCAGATCATTGTCATGGATGTGAAAATGCCCCGGATCAGTGGAATCGAGGCCACTCGGCGGATCAAGCGTTTTCTTCCAGACGTACACATCATTGGAATCTCCACGCAGGATGACACTGCCGTAAAAGAATCCATGAAAGCTGCCGGATCCTCGCACTTTGTCACGAAGGACTGTGCCCACACCCTTCCTGATATCATTTCCAGCATTACCGGTTGGCCCATTAAGTGACCACCTTTTTTAAAGGTCTTCTTGACCAGAAAAGAACCCAGCACGTTAAGAGATAACCGGATAAGCGAAGGCAACCACGCCTGCGATTGCCTCTCCCTAAGTTTGGACGGCTATTTCTCGAAGGCGTTCATGGCTCAGGTGTCTTGGGCCTCCTCGGCCGCATTCTCACTGAGGGAGGCATAGTGGCGTGCCCAAGTCAGATACATATGTCCGCTGCCGTGCATCACCTCGGCGCCCTTCAGCAACTTGTCGACCACCTCGCCAGCGTTTCCTCCCGCCGCGAGGTCTGCGGCGCGGCGTTTCATCGCTGGGGCTAATGCGGCCATCAATGTGGCCATCTCACCGATGAGTTGCCACACTTCATTGTCCCCGGGATCCGGGTGGACTCCTGTGGTCTCCAACACCGTTCCACTTGCTGCGTCTTTCTCTTCGGAGGGGTGCGGATACAGGCGCTCGAGGCGATCGATGAGCATCTGCGCTTCCGGTGTGCTGGTGGGTGTCGGGTCGCCGGGCGGGTGATTCCAGGCCAGCGTTTCGATGCCTGCTTCGGTGAGTGTCGCGCGGATGGTCTCCACCATTGCCTCCACGGTCATCTCCGACCAGGGCCGCAAGTCTAACACCCGCTCCTCGGGCTTGCGCGGCGGCGGGCTGTCGTGGATGAGCATCCAACAGCGATCGAAAATCGTTGTGCGAAGGCCGTTCGGGATGTTAAGCGCGGGCAGGCGAGAGGTGCAGAGTGCCGTCACCAACAGCACGAACTGCAGATCAGGCATGTGGGGACGATGGAGATTCAACGTCTGCATGGTGGATGTGTCCCGTCTTCCCTCAAAGCTCGGCATGGATGTCGAAGAAGGCGTCAACGCTTTCGAGCAATCGCGCTTTGATTTCGGCCGGTGTGCCGTTAATGACGTGTAAGGTCATGTGTCCTTCCGATCCGTCCGGCAGTATCACGGACACGTTCGGATGCGCCAGCTCGGGAGCTGTGCCCTCGTCCATGCGCATGCCATAGCCCAGCGTGTATTGCGAATTGACGGGCGCGAGAGATTCTGTGTGGTTGGCCATGGATGCTCCTTCTGCAAATGGCAGTGTGTTGAAGACGGGTGACGTCGCGTTCATTCCATTCCGTGTTTGCGCTGTAGGTCATTCCGACCCTACTCCAATCCAACCCGTGAAAGTGACCAAGTAGGCTGTAGGGTAGCCTTCTCGTAATCATGCCGTTCCAATCGCCGCCGCCGGCTTCTGGTTAAACTCCCGGCATCCATACCGCGCCGTCTTTGCGAAGAGCCCGTGCTCCACCATGTTGCGGGGTTTCTTGCGCATGAACGCGTCAGGTCTCAGTGAAATCTTCACATTATCGAGACTCATCCGAACACCTCGCTCTCTCGCTGTGAGTCGCAATCGCCTCGGTAAATTTACGCCTCTTGCAATACCGTCTTCGCCGCCGCCTTCCTTTCCTTCGCCTTGGCGGCGAGTTCCGCTAGCAGCGCCTTGGCAGGATCGCTGACGTATTCCTTAAACGCAAAGCGCTCGTTCGGCTTTTCGGAATCACGCATTTCCTGCAGGCCTTCCATGCTGTCCTTGCCGATCTCGAGGATGCATGGCGTATAAAGCTGGACGTAGGTGGGGCCGATTTCCCGTGCGATCAAGACCGCATTGCGGATGACTTTCTCGACGACCGAGGGCTTGCTCACCGTGCAATTCACGATGTAGTGGCACCCGGATTCGCGCGCGATCTCGGGGAGGCGGACTTTATCGAAGAGTTTTCCGACCGGGGCCATCTTGGCTACGAAGCCCTTCTGCATCAGGCCGCTTTCCTGCCCACCGGTATTGGCGTACAACTCGTTGTCGAAGCAAATGGTCGTAAACTTTTCCTGGCGGAACCACGCTTGGAGCGTCATGTCCAAGCCGATATCCACCGTTGCGCCGTCTCCCGCCAGCACGACCACATCCTTGATGCGATTCGGAAAACGGACGGTCAAGGCCCGCTTCAGGCCGGAGGCCACCGCGTTCTGATTGCCGAACAATGAATGGATGTTGTGGATGGCGACGTGCGGAAAGACCAGGCTGGTGCAGCCCGTCGAGCCGACCATGACGGTATCTTCCGGGTTGGGAAGCGCGGCGAGCACATAACGAAACGCCATGGACTCGGGACATCCGGCACAGAGTGAGTGCTGTTCAATGAGTTCCTTCGAGCTGCCGATATCTTTCCATCCTCGGTCTTCCTTGCCATACGTGGCATGGTTGACGAGGTCCTGATAATCCGATGGCATGATGTCGTAAAGATCCGGTGATATGGTAATGCGTTCCTTGCTCATGGTGTCTCCTTATAGAAGTCCGATTGTGCCGTTGCTTGGGCAATTGACGACTGTGCTCTACCGCGAAGTGATGTATGCCGCCGCCACCAGCGCTCCTGACATGCACACCAAGAAAAGCGCCAGCAAGAGCTCCGGTGCCATGTGACGAATAAAGTCCATCTGCGCAACCCTTCGATCGACTTGCGTGCCGAGGCACTGTCTTCGCCAGAGGGATGGCATCGCCTCGGGTCATGCGAAAGCACGGCACGTTGTGAAAAGACATTCGGCGTAGAAGCGGCGGAGACCAGGAAATCAGTCGCGCAGGAAGGAAGGAACGCGCGAGGGACAGGACAGTCGGCGTGCTTAATACGTCATAGCTTCACGCTAAGCGCTATAGACACAGGTGTCAAGCGCTATAAAGGGTAGCTCTGGTGTTTCGTTCATCAATTCTATGATCGCGTCCTTATTATATCGCTTGACTCCCTGGCCCATTGCGCCCAGGGTTGTTGATGAGGTGTAACGCTCCGTTGACTGTCCTATCCTCCCGCTTCTTACTCCTTCCCAGCGAGACCGATTCCCCAGTCTCCGCCGTTTTGCTACACCGGGTGCCCTGACTCATTTGCCTGTCCGGTTTCCTGATCCGCTGATGGAGGCGGCGAAGGCCCCGGCCACTGCGTCAGAGGCTGGTCGATTCACGCTCGCTTCCATAGAGAGGAGTGAACCATGCTCTACTATGCACTAGTCTTTCTGGCGGTCGGTCTGATCACCGGTGCCCTGACTATCACCGGAATGTCGTCGTTACCGGTCGAAATTCCCTTGGTGTTGTCGTTGACGGGGATCGTGTTGGTGGCGACATATATGTTCGTCAGACGCACCGCTCGGATTGCGTGACGGGGTGCTGAGCACTCAAGGGACAACGGATGGAGTTCAAAGACAACCTGAAAGGGAAGTGGGGAAGTCATTCCCCCACGAACCACACGGAAGCGTGAGAGAGGTGCACGATGATCAGGGAAAAGGTTTCAAACCCAACAACGCCGGGTGTGTCAGCCAGCAGATCCACAGGCAGTCAGGGGGATGAACAGTCCGATCCGCCTTTTCAGATATCGAAGGCCGGATGGGATTACGAGCGCATTGCCCGGCGGGCCTACGAGCTGTATGAGCAACGAGGGCGGCAGGAAGGCCGGGACGTAGAGGATTGGATGAAAGCAGAGCAGCAACTGGCCGGCGAAGGCCGGCAAGTAATCACATGAAGCGGTGGTCGAATGGAACCTCCATTCGACATCAAAGGAGACGAGCCATGAACACGCTATTACGGTGGGACCCCACCAGCAGAACTCGATGGAACCCTTTCAAGGATCACGATCAAAATGAATTGGAAAGCCGGTTGGCGACGTTGCTTGCGCCCCGGGAGGGGATGGGGAACGGGGGTAAAGAGGCCCTCACGGTCACCCAGTGGTCGCCGCTGGTGGACATTTCCGAGGATGACAAGGAATACCTCATCAAAGCCGAGTTGCCGGACATGAAGAAAGAGGATGTGCGGCTGACGGTTGAAGACGACGTGCTGTCCATTTCCGGCGATCGGAAATTCGAGAAGGAAGAAAAGGGCAGAAAATATCACCGCATCGAACGCGCCTACGGGAGCTTCCTGCGAAGCTTCTCCCTTTCGGAGGATGCGGATGGGCGCAACGTGACCGCCAATTTCAAGGACGGCGTGCTCCAGGTGCATCTCCCCAAATCCGTCAAGGCGAAACAGAAAGCTGTGGAGATTAAGATTGGCTAGTGGTGCTGATTCGTGAGGGCGTCGGTGAGGCTTCGTACGCGCATGCGACGATGGAGCTTTGCTGACGCTCCGCGCGCGCGACCAAAGCCGTGAAGCGGACCGTGATAGGGACCATCATTCTCGCTTCTTGCGTAAAAAGGAATGCACGCCATGACTATCGTGAGTGAAAATTGGGCTCTTGCGGCAACACTCTTTGCCCTTATGATGGGCATCCTGGGAGCTTATTTCATGCTGCTTTGGTATGTGTTGGGTAGCCGATAAGGACGTAGACTATCCGTCGTCGAATAATCCTCATCTCCAGTCTCAAAACCACGGAGGTGGCTTAACGCTGCAAATGGCTCCGGTTGGGAACAAAAGGTTCAACGACTGGCGGTGCTTCTTGGAAGCGAACAGACCTTGGATGTGTCAGATAAAGGCATAGACCGTCCCAGCATAGTTCTGTCAGGGACCAATACAATAAAGTTTATCGTATTCCCATCGCGAAGACGCCGTATAGCAGAGTCACGATGAATATTCCCAACATTCCTAGAAATGCAAGATTGGCCTTTTCATGCGCGGTAATGGATGACTTCATGGTTTTCCTTTCTTGCAATTCGGGTTAGTAGTTTCTGTCTGACCGCTCGCCTCGTGAGGTTTGCGTAGATAGTATAGCGAGCCGCTCTTCCCTTGTCTGTTCAATAGAGGACAGCCGGTCGAAATTGCACGTATTTTTGTGGAACCAACTTATTTGGTGGGCAGAGGACTAGGTGCGCTGTACTGGCGGGCGGCTGTCGCTTCGAAAATAAACGCTGGGGGAATGATTTGCAACAAACGAGCGTGTACCCAAAAACGGTTTCAATTGATCTTTTAAAGCGAGGGCCTCAGTTTAGGTCCCAATCGGACCACTACTAAAATCACTGGCCCACCGACAGCGGACCAATTTCTAAGCTTTCCGGCCGCTCCATCGGTTATTTGGATCATGCTCGTCAGCAGGCCTCTCACACGGACGTTTTGCCATCGAAGTGATGGTGTGCATCAGCCTCAGCTTCCTGCTTTGTTTTGTGAACAGTCCCGTCCTTGTGTTCCGGAGGACTGTACAGGCTATAGAGCTTAAGGTTCGTCGTCTTGGAACGGTTCACCACGTTATGTCTTGTGCCTGCCGGGATGACGACCGCAAACCCGTCTGAGACGGAATGTGTCTTGCCATCGAGAATCACGGAACCTTCGCCGGCCTCAAAACGGATAAATTGGTCGAGTTCGTGCACCTCTTCTCCGATTTCCTCTCCCGGCATCAGGTTCATAAGGACGAGCTGCGCATGTTTAGCGGTAAAAAGTACCCGCCGATAATTCACATTTGTCGCTGTCGCATCTTCAATGTTGACCACGTAGCCGCCCATAAACACGCCTCCATTCTTCCATCAATTCAACGCCACCACCAATTACGGCTGTGAAAGAAGTCGATGCCATGATTCGGTTACTTTGCCAGGCTTCGGATATAGTGAATTAACTGCCAGACCTGCTCGTCCGGCAATCCCGCGAAAGACATCATGCCGGTTCCTGGCGATCCATTCTTGATGATCCAGAACAATTGGCCGTCGGGAATGTTCTTCATCATCGCGCCGCACGTGAAATTTCTCGGCGGCGGGATGAGTGCCGCACCCATGAAACCCTGGCCGTTGCCCTGATCGCCATGACACATGGCACATGCGACAGGCTGTGCCGTCTTCAGAAAGAGTGTTTTCCCTGCCTGTATGGCTCCCTCCGAGACAGGCAGCGCATTCGTCTTCGAAAGAAATTCGTCGGGCGCCTTGGCAGTCTTGCGCGGCTGGATACAGGCATCGCCCTGTCCTCCCGCCGGCGCGGCCGCCATGTCCGGGGCGCCTTTGAACGTCGCTTTCAAGTACGCAATCACATCGGCTATGCCCTGCTGGCTGATGGTCAGATTCCAATAGGGCATGTTCGGAGACTTGCCCATCGCGGCACCGCCGTGGTTCACGACATTGTAGAGGTACTCCATCGGCAGTTTCTCGAACGGAATGTTCGCGTGAATGGCCGGCTTCGGTTCAAGACCACTCGCGGCCGGTCCGTCGCCCTTTCCCGTAAAGCCATGGCATTGCGCGCAATACTCTTTGTACAAGCCCTTGCCGCGATCGATGTCTGCATGCGCGAACTCCTGACTCGTCCAGGGCTCATAGTGTTTGAAGTCTTTGACTCCCTGCGCGGCAAGGTAACCGATCACCGCTCGCAACTGCGGGTCGGTCGCGTCCGCGAGGAATTCTCCGGTGTGGATGATGAAGTCTTGCGGGTTCTGTCCGAAACGATACAGCCAGTCCATGTTGTACCGCTGGCCGGCATTCTGAAGCGCCGCACTCTGCGGACCGCCGATGATCTTGCCGTTCTCCTCGACTGTATGGCAGCCAAGGCAGGCGTGCGCCTTGTAGGCCATCCCGCCGAAGGTCACCTGGAACTTACTCACCTTTGACACGTCGAAGGCGCCGACTTTCACGCGGGGATCCTTGTTGTGCCTCTCGAAATAGTCCGCAATGGCGCTCGCGTCGCCTTCGCTGACCACCGGATGCTTCACCGGTCCTTCGCTGAGGTCCCACCGATAGCCTTTCGCGTATAATGGGGCTTCCTTGCCGGTCAGCCAGCGGATGAGCCATGGGCGCTGGTATTTACTCCCGGCCCAGATGAGATCAGGTGCTCTAAGATTAAAGCGTGAATCCGCCTGACCCTCCAGGCGATGACATTGGACGCAAGCTTGTTGAATCAATTCCTTTGCACGATTCTCATCGCTCCCGAGCAACAGTCTGGGAAACGACATGAGGGCGACCAGCACAATGAGGGTGCATCCGAGGGCAATTCTTCTTTTCACGGGCATTTCGACACTCCTTTCCTGGAGCAGCCTCTGACCTCTACCTTGTCAGCAGCCACTCGTGGACATCTGCGATATCCTGTTCGCTGAGTACCGAACTCCAAGCCGGCATCGGGCCTCTTCCATAAAGGACCGTCTCCCGGAACAGGACGTCCAGTTTCAGAATAGGATTCTTGGCGAGCCTCGGTCCCATGCCGCCCATCGCGCCGCCTCCATGACAGGCCTGGCAATTGTGCTCGAAGACTCCTGCTCCTCTCGCCGCGACGCCTATGACGGGACGTTGTGCCTGCGGCTCCTGCTTCAAGGGTTCGCTTTTTCCGATCTCGTGACTCAGCGGCGGCACATTGGCCGGCGCATTAGGATGATAGCGAGCCGATAGATACCGTATCAGCAGGTCGGCCTCTTGGTCGGAGATTTCGGCCCCCCAATGCTTCATTTTTTCGATCGTCGCTTCCCACCGCGTGCGGGACAATCGCTGCTGCGTGATGAGATCCGCACTGTGGCAAACAGCACAGCGGGCGATGATGAGCCCCTCTCCACGCGGACCCAGCATTGCGCTTACCGACTCGGGATCCTCTTGCGAAAAGGCCATGACGGCCGAGAAGACCAGGAGGCCGATCTGCACAACGATGACGCGCGATCTATTCATGTGGATGAACTCGAACCGTGACGCGATCCCATCCGTTCCACAAGAAACCGCTTGGATTCCATGACGTCGCGGCCGGTTGAACATGGCCACGCTCATCGGTCGCGCGGCAGACTATTGCAAACGTGCCCTGGACCGTGGCCTGCCAGAGAAACTGCCACTGCCGCCACGCGTAAAGCCGATCGTCGCCGACCAGTTGTGCCGTCTGCCATGTGTTCCCTTCGTCGATGGATATTTCAACTTTGGCAATCCTTGTTTCTCCGGCCCAGGCTACGCCTTTGATTCTCACGCCGCCGGCCATGACCGCCTGGCCATCCTCAGGAGACGAGATGAGCGACTTGACCGGCATCACTTCCACAGGAGCCGTCGCGTTGTCGGTCCTACCTGTATCCTTTTGCTCCGACTTCACAGGCACCCGATAGGCCGTCTGCATGAAGTAGCCACTGGCCTCATCTTCGCGCACCTCGATGTGAGTCAGCCATTTGATGCAGGACTCCGCC
The DNA here is from genome assembly GCA_029240595.1 of Nitrospira sp. GTDB lineage: Bacteria > Nitrospirota > Nitrospiria > Nitrospirales > Nitrospiraceae > Nitrospira_C. The sequence goes on from JARDZZ010000065.1 coordinate 10,614, forward strand.
ATCCAGCCCGGTGTGATCACTCTCAGCGGAGCGCCATGAAGGAGCGGCAATGGGCGACCATTCATCTCGTAGGCGAGCAGGGTGTCCGGATGAAGGGCCTTCTCGAGCGGAATGCTTCGCACAAACAGCGGGACCGTGGCGACGACCGGTCGGTCTGCGCCTTGAAACATCACATGCCGGGCTTCTGCACGCACCCCAGCCGCCTGCAAGACGTCACGGAGACGCACCCCAGTCCATTGCGCGTTGCCGACTGCGCCTCGCTCCCATTGGACCCCAGGTGCTTTTGGCCGATGATAGGCTCGGCCATTTCCGCTGCATTGAAGCACAGCCGTAATTGTCACCGGCTCGAACTGCTTCAAAGATTCCATGGTGAATTCGTTCGAGCGCTCGACGGCGCCCCCCACATGGAGTGTCCACTGCGATTCTCCGATCGTCTCAGCCGAAGGAGGGCCAAAATGGCTTCGTACGAAAAAATGGTCATTAGGGGTCAGGAATGACGTGAATGCTCGGACCGGAGTTTCTGCGTCGAAAGGTCTCGAGACACGCACGGTGAGTGTAGATTCGTCTCTGGCGGGGGTCATGTCAGCGGCCCAGGCCAGGAACTTAGCGGGATGCATGGCGAGGCCGGCACCGAACCCCAGTAAGGTCTTCAACCACCGTCGACGAGAGAATTTTGCGAGTTCGCCGGATCCCTTCATGCCGGACTGTCCGCTGGTTGACGATGGGTATGTGGCGTGAATCTGATCCCGACAGTCGGCGCCTGCGAAAGCGACTGATGCACCGTGCAGCCGTGGGCCACTTTCAGAAGCCGGTCTTTCAATTCAGGCGTGATGCGATGAGGAAGATGAATGGAAACGTCTACATGGCCCACTCGATGCGGGTTCTCTGTCATGGTCCATTCCGCCTCTACACTCAACCCCTCTTGCGGAATGTCGTGTCTCGTGCAGAATTTCCCGACAAAATAGCCGACACAGCTCGCAAGAGACCCGACAAAAAGTTCGACCGGGCTAAGGCCGGCATCTTGGCCGCCATCAGCAGTCGGCTGATCGGTCACGACCCGATGCTTTCCACTGAGAATGTCGAAACGCGTGCCGCCATGATACGAGGCTAAAAGTTTCATAATGTCCTCTCTACACTCGACGTTTGCGAACCGCGTGCCGTCTCATACGTCTGTGCCTAGGGACGACCCCACCGATTAACAAGCGCTTAGGCGGATAGAACCCGAGGCATCTGACCGCTTGACGATAAACGCGCCACGAGGAATCAAATCAATGGTGCAATTTGCCACACCAAT
>JARDZZ010000066.1 GCA_029240595.1 Nitrospira sp.
GCGATCAACTCGCGGCGCCAATTGTACCATTCCCACACGAGCCGCGGATCCCGCGCGAAGGCTTCAGGGGTGGCAAGGTCTTCCGCGCGGAAGTTCCGCCACAGGCCGTCTGGGCCCCGAAACGTCGGGACGCCGCTATCCGCTGAAATGCCGGCGCCGGTCAGGATCGCCAGGGATCGCGCGGACTGGAGTTTACGTTTGAGCAGATCCAGATCACTGCCGCTGTTCATGGCCTCATCACCTGTGTCCGGTGAAGGCCGCATGCTATAGTAGGCGCACCAATTTCCGCAACGTATTGAGCCTTGGAGTTGTCTCGATGAACAACATTCTGATGGTGGGAGCCGGTTCAGTCGGCGGCTTTTTCGGCGCGCATTTGGCCCAGCATCATCCCGGCGTCTCTTTTTTGCTGCGGCCGAAGACGCTGGCTGCCGTGCAGAAGAACGGACTTCAAGTCCGCAGCGCGTCCGGCACCGTCACCGTTCATCCGCGCGCCGCAGCAGACGCGCGGCAGCTTCCCCAACCGGAGTTGATCATCCTGGCCGTCAAAGCCTACGATCTCGACGAGGTGCTGACACAGATCGAGCCCGTGCTGACCGAGCGCACCGTCATTTTGACGTTGCAAAACGGAATTGATACGGAAGACCGGATCATTGAACGGGTAAAGCGGGATTGTGTCGTCGGCGGGGTCGCCTACATTTACTCGAAGATCGTCGCTCCCGGGGTCATCGACCATTACAAGAAGGGGAACGTCGCCATCGGTGAACTGATGGGGCACGAAAGCGCGCGCCTCCTTGAGATTCGAGATCTGTTTGCCTCTGCCGGTCTTCCCTGCCAATTGTCTAAAGATATCCGGCGCGCGAAATGGGAAAAGATGTGCTGGAACTGTGTGTTCAATCCCCTGACGGTTCTGGTTGACGACAAGGTGTCCGCAGCGCTGGACCATCCGGAGATGATGCACGTCATCAGACAGATTGTTCATGAAATTGCGGCCGTGTCTGCAGCGCTCAAGGTGCCGTTGCCTTCGGATATGCCGGATCGGGTGGTGAGGTGGTCACAAGAGATTCGGGACATCCACACCTCGATGTACGACGATTGGAAAGCCGGACGGCAGACCGAGATCAGGAATTTAAACGGCTACATCGTAGAGCGGGGCCGTGAATTGGGCATTCCGACACCGGTCAACGAAGCGTTGACCGCGATGATCAAGACCGTGACTGAGAAGCCGCGGACCGGTCCCGGCATCGTCGAGATCGATGGCGCTGTCGTTCAGCCGGTGGCCTTTGACCGAATGGCGCTGCGTCAGCTGCCGGTCGAGTGCCAGGTCAATGACGTCAATACGCTCATGCCCAGCATGAGGGGACGGGCCATTACCGTGAAAGGCTTGCTCGAAATTCCTGCGCTGGCCATTGCCGCCGATCACGTGACCTTTCACTCGAATGATGGGAACTACGCCGCAACGCTGACGCTCCAACAGGCTAGAGACTTTGGGTTGTTGTTGTATGAAGTGGATGATCAGCCGCTGCCCGAGGCAAAGGGCGGGCCGTACCGCCTGATCACTCCAGGCATGGGAGACCTCTGTGCCAATGTCAAAGCGGTGCGCCGCATCGAAGTGCGGATCGGATCCGGGAAAGACACCCGGCCGTCCGAACGCCCGTCCGTCTGTACTGAAAGCAAGCGCTCCTGACTATCGAATCACCTGAATGGCCTTCCACCGCTCCGATCTATAACGCCACAACATCAAGCCCATTCGCAGCGTCCAGTCTGCAATCATGGCCACCCACACATAGAAGATGCCCAAGTGGAGCCAGACCCCTGTGATCAAGGCAATGGGAACCCGCACCGCCCACATGCCGATGGTGGTTGCGACCATGATGAAATGCGTGTCCCCCGCGCCGCGCAGTGAGCCGGCCAGCACCATGGTCAGCGCCAGCGGAATTTGGATGAGGGCGACGATCTTCAAAAAGAGGGTGCCCAACTCGATCACTGATTCATCGCTCGTGAACGCGCGAAGGAGCGCGTAGGGGAAAAAGAAAAACACCAAGCCCATTGCCGACATGATGCCGATCGCCAGCCGGTTGGCCTCCCAGTTTTCGAGCTTCGCTCTCGTATATTTTCTCGCACCGATGCTTTGGCCTACCATTGTTGCGGCGGCGATGGCGAACCCATACCCGGGAAGGAACGACAAGGATTCGATTGACAGGCCGACTTGATGAGCGGCGTAGGACACCGTGCCGTAGAGCAACACGATTTTCGTGTAGGCGAGAATCCCGGCCTGCTGGACGATGCGTTCGCCGGAGACCGGCGCGCCGACCTGCCACATGGTTCGAAAGAGATCCCATCGGACGCGCTGCGAGCGTTGCAGCAGCGGAAGACAGCGAAGGCCCAAGTACAAGGTGCCGGCGCTCTCCGCGATGCCCACGGCGATAGCCGCGCCTTGAACGCCGAGCGCCGGGAATCCCCAATGGCCATAAATCAAGGGAAAGGCAATGAGGATGTGCAGGACGTTCACGACGATCATGGCATACATCGGCGTTTTCGTGTTCCCGGTGCCTTGGAGGATTGACGACAGCACTTGCAGTAACACGGTGAACGGAATGACGAGAAAGATGAGCGTGGAATAGGGCAGTGACAGCGCGATGACCTCCGGAGCAGCTCCCAGGAGCCGCATGGCGAAGTGGTTCAGCGAGACACCGCCGGCCATCAGGACGAGCGACACGGCGATGGAGAGGGCGAGGAAATGCCGTGCGGCCTGACCTGCGTCATGACGGCGGCGGGCACCCCACAATTGCGCGACGATGACGTTGGTCCCGACCGAGAGGCCGGAGACCAGGGTGCTGGCGATGAAAGCCAGGAGCTGGCCGAGACCCACCGCGGCAATCGGAACCGCGCCCAACCCGCCGACAAGAAACACGGCGACAATCCCTTCCGTGCGTTGGAGCAGACTGCTGACCGTAACGGGCAGGGCCAGTGCCATGACGGAGCGGCGGATTTGAGTGACACCATTGGCCATCAACCCATCCTAACAGAAGCGGTACTGAGCGGCCTGGACAAACACGGCGAGCATCAATTAGGGTTTGCCGACATGACGACATTCCCAGAGCCGGACCGGTCGCCTCCCATCGCGCCCCGGCTGTCCAAATCAAAATTCCTCTCAGGCTTGCAATGTCACAAGCGACTGTATCTCGAAATCAGGCGGCCTGAGCTGGCCACGCCTCCCGACCCTTCGACGCAAGCCATCCTCGCCATGGGAACGGAGATTGGTGTGTTGGCACGGCGACGCTTCCCGGGGGGAGTTGTGGTCTGGCCTGTGCTTCGCCAACGGGAGGCGGCGATCCTCCAAACCGCCAAGCTGCTCGAAGACTCTCGAATACCCGCCATCTTCGAAGGCGCGTTCGAGCATGAAGGGGTTGTCGTGCGTGTGGATATTCTCGAGCGGATCCCCGTCGCGGAGGGAACATCTCCGGCTTGGCGGCTGATCGAAGTGAAATCGGCCACCCGAGTGAAGGATGTGCACCTTGATGATCTCGCGATCCAACGACACGTGCTGCTGGGGATGGGCCTCAATGTGGCCGAGACCTGCCTCATGCATATCAACACGGGTTATCTGTACCAAGGAGGTGAAATCGACTTGCAGGCTCTCTTTGCCATCGACGAGGTTTCGGCGGCCGTCGTCGACCGGCAAGGAAAGGTACCCGAGCAACTCCTCGCGATGAAGGCTGTGGTGTCCGAACCACACCCGCCGGCGATCGAGCCGGACGCCCGTTGCCATAGTCCCTATGAATGCCAATTTTGGGCTCACTGCACACAAGACAAATCTCCTCGGTGGATCTATCGCTTGCCCGGTGTGAAAAAGATGGTGGAAGGCTTGGTCCAAAACGGTATTACGACGATCGACGACATCCCCGACGACGTGAACTTGTCCATCACTCAGCGCCGGGTGAAAGACAATGTGGAATGGATCTCAACAGGGCTTGCCAGCGTGCTGAGATCCGTTGTCTATCCCGTTCATCATCTCGACTTTGAAACCGTCATGTTGGCCGTTCCGCGGTTTCCTGCCATGAGGCCATACCAAGCGATACCGGTGCAATGGTCCAATCACATTGAGCTCGAATCCGGTGAGATCATTCATCAGGAGTTCCTTCATGGAGAGGCAACGGAGCCACGTAAACGATGGGCGGAGACGTTAATTGAATCGCTCGGCGATGCGGGCACAATCGTGGTGTACTCTTCCTATGAAGAAGCGATGATGAGACAAGTGGCCGAAGCCTTTCCCGAATTTCGACAGGCGTTGTCCGCAATGACGAGGCGGTTGTGGGATCTGCTTCCCGTCATCAAGGAGCATTATTATCATCCGGGGTTTCAGGGCTCCTACTCGATCAAGTTCGTATTGCCGGCGATTGTGCCCGGGATGAGCTATCGAGATCTCCTGATCCAGGACGGCGGGCAGGCGGCCAGTGAGTATTATCGGATGGTCTTTGTCGAAGAAGACTGGATTGAACAGCTGAAGATCAGAGAGGCGCTGTTGCAGTATTGTGCGAGGGATACGATGGCGATGGTCGAACTGCGGCGGGTGTTGATGAAAAAAACTGCGCCATTGTCCTCGCAGGCCAGCAGCAAGGTCACGAGCTGAGCAGAAAAAGGTGCTGGGGACACATCCCCTTCAAAACCCCTGTTCGAATCCCGATACTGTTGGGTTTCATCCCGTCGCCAGGAGCAATTTAACGGCTCCGGGTCGAGCGAGCTCGGTTTGCAGCAACAACACTGGAGGTGTTTATCCGGCGGCGTCAATGCAGAGAGGCTGCGCCTGATGAGCCGCCGGCACGAGCGAGCTCGGTTTGGCGGAGAGGGTGGGCATTCGAAGTCGCGTTGCAGCAACTCTCCTACAGAGGGGGCCACGCCCCCTCGTACGCTCCCCATGAAGGGGACACATCCCCTTCAAAACCCCTGTTCGAATCCCATCCTCTCTCTGTTAGTCAGAGGGCGATGTCACTCTCTGTGGTACGACTTTGGTCTGGTAGAGGCGGTTGCTATGGCGGAGAGGGTGGGATTCGAACCCACGGTCGAGTTACCCCGACAGCAGTTTTCGAGACTGCCCGATTCGGCCGCTCTCGCACCTCTCCGTGATTGTCCCCTGAACGCCCGGCGGGATGGTGAGTAATGACTTCAGGGAGTCGATCGGGCGAGCTTACTCCGCGGCCATGAAATTTTCAATTGGTTTTCTTTCCGTGCACGAGTCGGTACGATAGGCATCTCAACCCATCCAAGAGAACGATGATTTCCCGCTCGCTACAAACAGTGCTGGCCTTCCCGCCCGTTGACCCGCCGACACCTGCGACGCAGGTCGCCACTGTTGTGCTCGATGATCAAACCGTTGATGTGTGGAGCTTTGCCCTCGTACACAAAACGTCGGTACTCCAACGGTGCCAAGCCTGGCTCAGCGAACAAGAGCGGGCCAGGGCGCAACGCTTCATTCATGCGGCGCAGGGGAACGACTTTATCTTGGCGCATGGCGCCCTTCGCGGGGTGCTGGCCCGTTATCTGGCACTGGCTCCGGAAGCCATTGAGTTTCATGTCGGCTCGACCGGCAAACCCATCTTGCTGAATGCGTCCGGTTCTTCACATGCGCTGCGATTCAACCTATCGCATTCTCATGGACGCATGCTGGTTGCGGTGGCAAAGGGACGCGAGGTCGGCATTGACCTCGAGCAGGTTCGTGAAACACTCGATGCCCTCAAACTGGGCGAACGGTTTTTTGCCGCCGCGGAATATGAGGATCTGAAAAATCGAACCGAACCGGATCGAACGTGGCAGTTCTATCGCTACTGGGTGGCAAAGGAAGCGGTGCTGAAGGGGCAGGGAATTGGCATAGAGTCACTTCAGCAATGCGAGATTCTTCCTGACGGTTGCGGTCCGCAGCCATCTGCGACGGTCAGGTGTTTGGATTCATCAGCCAGGCAGGGCGGGTGGACGATTCAATGGCTCAATTGCGGTGCTGGATGGCAGGGGGCCGTGTCTGCCGACGGGAGCGACTGGACAGTTCGCATCATGGACGGAGAGACCCCTTGAGATCGGTTACAGAGTTCCGCCGTCGACGTCCTGCGCCCTGATGGCCTTGAAAAATTCAGCCAGTATCCGTTGACTTTCCCCTTCGAGAATCCCTCCCAGCACGGTAACCCGATGGTTCAACCGCGGGTGACTGGCAAAATCCAGTACCGATCCGCAGGCGCCCGCTTTAGGATCTTTGGCCGCGAACACGAGGCGAGGAATCCGTGCGAGAATCACGGCGCCGAGACACATGGCGCAGGGTTCGAGAGTTACGTAAAGAGTCGTGTCGATCAATCGCCACCGCCCGAGCGCCTTGGCAGCCTCTCGGATCACAATCGTCTCCGCATGGGCAGTCGGATCCTGCCAGCGTTCCCGGAAATTATGGGCTTGAGCCACGATCGCGCCGTCATGTACGAGGAGAGCGCCGATCGGGACTTCACCAAGAGCCGCAGCGCAGGCCGCCTGCTCAAGCGCCGCTCGCATGAATCGAGAATCGGAGGTCGTCGCAGGGTCGATCATCGCGCCGGTTGTAGCGAGCTTTCCCGGCGGGGTCAAGCTACTGGAACTTAGGAGGGCTCACCGACGAGATAGATGGGGCCGTTGGGGTGAGGACTGCCGATGCGGGGTTCGAGCGTTACGGCAAATCGTTTGGCCTTCTCGAATTCCGGCAACCGCCTGACCAGGAGGTGCGCGGTTTGTCCTGCATCCATATGGAAGGTTCCCAGGCTGACCGGCTTCTTGTCGATTGCCCAGAGTTGATAGGCCGTGCCCTTTGGGCATTCGGGCAGATTCGCCGAATAGAGCCAGATTTTGTCTGTCGCCGGGTTGTACAGGAGCACCGCACTCGCTCTTCTTGCGACGTCTGACCCGGCCAGCGTTACGACCGTGGCGTCCGGCCGACGCAGTAACGTGGCGAGTTCGTCTTGGCCCTTGCCGCGCCCCGCTGCCGTGAGCTGTTCGCGAATGGCTTCGAGTTCGACCTCGCGTTCCATGAGCTGACTTTTGAGTTCGATCGCGTCGTTCGCTTTTCGCTGGGCATCCACTTGCAGCTCGGCCAAGGTACGGTCCCTGACTCTCAAATCCTGTTGCAGAGTCGCCATCCTGTCCGACTGCTGTTGCAGCGAGGTTTCCAGTTGTCGGATCTTCACGCTATCGTCCGAGATCCGTGTCGCGTAGGTCCAGCCGAAGTAGCTTCCCACCCCAACCACAAGCAGAATTCCCAGTCCGATTGCCCATGGCAGCGAAAACGAGCGGGCGGGGGCGATTGGCGGAAACAGGTGGTTCATCCATTCGCCTGGCTCAAGGCTTGGCCGGGCGGAATCTTTGAAGACGCGGTCATCCGCAATTGGGTCAGGGTTGCGAGCGGCCATGATCTTCGATTTAAGGTCGCGCGGGGCTTGCATGGGCGAGAGACCGAAGGGCAGGAGGGAGGCGACCGACTGATACTCTTTCAAGGCGCTATGACACGATGGACAACCGGACAAGAGATGAGCCTCCAGCGCCTGGCGTTCTGTTCGGTCAAGAGCACCGGTTGCGTAAAGCGGTACGGCTTCTTCTAGTTCCTCGTGCGTCATCCGATGTCACCATGCTCCCAGAAGGGGCGAAGGCTATCGCGGAGCTTCGACATGCCCAGCTTGATTCTGGTTTTGACGGTGCCGATTGGTTGATTCAGCCGCGCGGCAATCTCACTGTGTGACAGCCCTTCATAATATGCGAGCTCGAGGGCCTGCTGTTGGGCGGGCGGAAGGATCGTCATCGCGCTGCCGACCGCCATCCGAAGTTCCTGATCGGCCTGGGTCTCAAAGGGGCTTGGACCCAAATCCGCTACACGTGAAGAGACCGGAGCGTCCAGTCCCACGGTCGCATTATGGCCTCTCGTGTTCCTTGAACGTAACCGATCGATAGCACGGCTGCGAGTCAGAGTGATCAGCCAAGCGATCGGTGTTCCACGTCCGACGTCATACCGTACGACCTTTCGCCAGACTTCCAAATACACGTCCTGTAACAGGTCAGCGGCCTCTTCGTGATTGCCCAACATGCGAAACGCCAGTGTATACAGCAGTGTGCTCGAATGGTCGTACAGCTGACTGAATGCCTGCTGATCTCCCTTCGCGACGCTCGTGAGCAGCGCGGGATCGATTGCGGAGGTGGCGCGTCGTGTCGGTGTGTCCATAAAGAAGCGCTGACCTGAATGCCAGGTAGGATCACTTCACGTCCGCCACAACTATAGCATCTACGCACAGCCCCGCCAAAAGGATGTGTGTTTTGATATGTGCACTCACAACGGGATAACAAGGAGTTGCTCGATGAGCCTGGAAGCGTCACTGGAAGTATTGAATGAGGAAGCGAGCCGCATCGGTTGCCCCGGTGACCGACGGCCTGACGCGTTCGGCCTTGCGTTCGGTCAGCGCATCGAGGACCGGCTGCCAGTTGCCGGAGAAAAAGTCCTCACGACTCAGCTCCTGTCCGGAGCCGTGCCGAAGTAAAAAGTCGATCAGCGGGCCTTCATCGGCAAAGTTGTAGCGGCGTACGTAGATGACAGGTAAGCCAAGGACGACCGCTTCGACGATCGTTCCATAGCCCGGTTTGGTCATGACGAGGTCCGCCGAGGCAAGCACCGTCTTGAAGGAGAACGGGAGAGACGACAAAGGATGGACGCGTGAAGATGCAGGCGCCGGGGCACGATCAACGATGAAATGATGACCCTGCAACTGCTCCATGGCCTGCCATGGCAGGGTGTTGAGCGGAATGCCTCCAAAACCTACCAGCACCAAGCGCTCGGCATTTTTGAGTTTGAGACAGGAACGAAGCTCTTCACGTCTTGATGGCGCCGGCTCGGCAATCGGACCGATGTCATGAACCCGTTTCACCACAGCCATGGGCAGACCCGGCGCGATCCGTAATCCGACGTCGGCATCACCGTACGCCTTCCGTATCGCGGCGAGTATGGTGTGATGTTCAGCTGACTGAGTATCGGCAAAGCAGTCGAGCACGTCGGACCAGGTGAAACTCGCGACCACCGCACTGGGAATCCCCGCTTGCTTGGCGGCAGAAGCGGCCAGATATGGCGTATCGGCGAGCACGAGAGCGGGAGCTGCCAATGTCATGGCCTTCGTTTCGACGGCGACACGCGCCTCCCAGCCGATGTGGAATTCTTCCAAGGCGTTCCAGGTGGAGGGGATATCGATGTCTAATGGTCCGTTCTGAATACAGCCAACGTCTTGCTGAACGGATTGCAGAGTCCAGGGGATCGTCAGCCGATCCTGAAAAAAGGAGGCAGATACGGTTGTCCGGAGCAGTACGGACAGGTGGGGAATCTCTCGTCCCAGCGCGTTGAGAACAGGGACGACCTGGGCAGCGTGTCCGTAGCCATGGCCGGAGATTGCGCACCAAATCAGCGGCATCAGGGATCGTTCAGTTCTTTCCTGTTTGGACTTGGGATGCTCTTGGGGCGAAGCGGTTCAGTCTGTGATGGCTTGTTCGAAAACGCTGTGCAGAGACGGCCTGCTGCTCACGCACCTAGCTACTCGAGTGATCCGATTCGAGGGGAGCAATGTTATAGAGAAGCTCGAGGTCGAACGCTTCAACCAGGTCATTGAAGGCCTTTGCCCCAAGATCCGACCGGACCTCATTCATGACCAAGTCAATGGCAGGCGCGGCATGTTGTCCGTACTGCGTGATAGCCGAATCGATGCGCTGTTTCGCAGTTTCGAGATCCATATCATCACCCTCAGCCTAGGGAACGCAGTAAGGCTTCCATCTCTGGCACCAGATCGCGGCCGCCATTGGATCGCCCGGATGTGGCTGCGTCGATCCCTGCCTGCAGCACTGGTTTCGCCTCGTTCGGCCGCTGTAAGCCGACCAGCGCTCGTCCCAGCGCCAAGTGCGAGGCGACATGGAGCGGATCAAGCTGGACGGCGACGCGGAGATGTTCCACCGCTTCCTCCAGGCTTCCACCTTCCTGCAAGATTTTGTTGCCGAGACCGTACCGTCCCAGGAAGCCCTTGGGATTCTTCGTCACCATTTGACGAAATGAGTCGAGGTCCATGGCAGCCTCCGATCGGGGCATCATACCATCGGCGCTTTCCGATGGGCTAGACGAAAATCCGTCGTGAGGACTGCGGATTACCGTTCCGCGGGTGCAGAAACTGAAACGGGAATGGGGGCAGAGGAGGCTTCGGGAACTTTGGGGCTGAGCCGTCTGATCGAGACCGAGCGAATGTCGGAGTGCGAGATGGGGGCACTGCTTGCGGTGTAGAAGGCTGTATCACGAACGATTTGTCTGGCCAATTCATTCAGGCAGCTTTCCGTGACATGGCCCTTGAGTTCCTCGATCATGATCGGGGTGGCGCCGAAGAGCTGATAGCGGGCGGTGCCGGAGGACTCACCTTCGTACCGTTTGACCTGCCCGTCCCACCGCTCCAATTCGAGCGAGACGTTGGCCGCGTACCCGTATTCCAGCGGAAGAAAGGGAGTCAAGGTATACATGGATGCGCCAATGACGATGCCTTTCCAGGCTGCGCCGCCCGCATGGGGATCGATCGTTTCGCTCAGGAGGATTCTGGCTCTCACGATTTTATCGTTCGATGGGGATCCGGCGTACGCGCCCGCAGACAACTGTGAGAAGAGGCCGATTTCAGCCAGCGAACTGAGGATCCGTTGCTGCGTCTCGGCGGACGTATTCTGAGGAGAACCGTTTCTCGTCGTGCGGATCACGTCAATGATGAGCGGCACCTGTTCGTCGCGAGCGATCTGTTGAGCGCCTGGGTCCTGCGTGTCCAAGTGAGGCGCCATTTCGATCCAACGACTGCAGCCCGTGACCATTGTCAGAATGGAGAGGGCGGCACAGCAGAGCAGCGTCAGGGGACGAAGTGTATTAGGGTTCACGGTATGCTCCTAGAAATAGAATGAGAAGCCTCCGAACGGCAGACTGGAGTTGAGCCCCAAGTTGGGCATTCGGGTGCCGGCGTTGGAAATGTGATGAAATCGGTAGCCGACATTGAACGAGAATTGGGACGTGAAGAACCAGGAGAGGCCGCCGCCCGCGGTGAGAATGAAGTTGAAGCGCGAAGACTCTTCCGGAATACGCCCCCCGAGATCGGTGTAAAACGGACCACCGGCAAATTCGATGTACGGTCTGAGGCGGCCCGTCCCTTCGAACATATACTTGATTTTCGGGGTAAAGCCGACGCCGTGGGTGAGGAAGGGCTCTTGAAACTGGATGTAGACGATTTCGGCTCCAAGCAACAGTTGTCCGCGATAGAAACTCTTGCCGATGGGATCCGTCAATACCATTGCCCATGATGGCATCAAGGCCGGACCGCTTTGCTTCGTGGTGTGTTCGGTCGTCAAGCGGTGAGGCAGTAAATAGCCGGCGCTCAAGCTGATCTCCTGTGTGCCCACCGTCAAATGAGGACGGACTTCTTCTGCCTGACACGGAATCGTCATGGTGAACACGAGAGCTGCGAAGGCGATACGGGCTGCCAGCGAGGGAGGCGTCATTCAGCATCCGGTTGAACCTTTGTCGGCTGGTCTGTACGCCAACAGGAGGTGCGCAATCGTGACGCTTCCCAAGGTAACAGAGAATGAACCGGTGTCCAGTAAGAGAGGAAATTGTGCAGGAAGATGTCAAACAAGACGTATGAAGAGCATCTTAGGGAGTACCCCTATTGTACCTGCTTTCTCACAGACAATGTCAGATTCCGGTTAAGGTGGGATGATGAACGTGTTAATTTCGTGTCCCAGGCAACGCACGTCCATCCCGAATGGCGCTGCGGAAGTGTTGATCGCTTGATGATTCCGGGTCAGGC
>JARDZZ010000245.1 GCA_029240595.1 Nitrospira sp.
CCTATTCAGAACCGACTGAAGGAAGTCCGTATTGCCAGTCGGCTTTCGCAAGGCGAGCTGGCGCTGCAAGCTGGAATGACCCGACAGGCAGTTTCTGCGATCGAATCCGACCTCTATCTTCCATCCACAGCCGTCGCCTTGCGACTCGCAGGTGTTCTCTCTTGTCGCGTCGAAGATCTATTCACCCTTGCTGCCTCGGAGGAGGTGCTCGAGGGCAGATATCTCGGCGCACATGAGAAGCTCCCGACCACTCCTCTGCGTGTGAAAGTGACGAAGGTGGGAAGGAACATCATCGTTCGCCCCGTTGCCGATCTGGGAGAAATCCTGGCCTACACCGTGCCGGCTGATGGGTATTTGCTGGGGACGACGACGGTCAAGTCTGGAATCACGGCGCGTGTCCGGCTTTCACGGGATCGTCAGGCGATTGATCAAGAGATCTCGGTTGCCGGCTGCGATCCAGCGATTTTTCTTGCTGGAGAACACCTGCAGCGCCATAAGGATCGAACTTCCGTTGTCGGCTGGTCGATGGGAAGCATGGCTGCGCTCGGAGCCCTGCAGCGGAATGAAGTGCATGTGGCCGGCTTGCATCTGTTTGATCCACTCAGCGGCGAATCGAATCTGCCGTTCCTCAAGCGCGCGCTCAAAGGGTCGGCCTACGAGGTGGTGACGTTTGCAACCTGGGAGGAAGGCTTTCTGGTCCGGCCTGGGAATCCAAAGACGATTCGCCAGGCGGCCGATTTGGCCGACGAGACGGTGACTCTCGTCAACCGAGAGGAGGGCTCTGGTGCCCGGCTCTTGCTCGATCAGCGTTTGCGGGCTGCAGGCGTGGATCAGGCCAGGGTGCGCGGATATGAGAACACGGCCCGCTCCCATTTCGACGTCGCGAGGACGATAGCCGGCCGACAGGCCGACGTCGGCATCGGCATTCGATCGGCCGCTCAGTCCTTCGGTCTGGATTTCGTGCCGCTCCAATCGGCGCGCTACGACCTCGTCGTGGCGAAATCCATTCTCCAAAGCCATCCGACTCTCGGCCATTTATTTGACGCCATCAGCAGCCGGCGGTTTCGCGATGAGATCGAAGCGTTGGGCGGGTACGACACACGAGACACGGGAAAGCTTCATGCGCTGTGACCGTCAACGACTTCATCCGACGAAGGAGAGCGTCATGTGGCCGCGCGTGCTGCGCTATGGTCTGCCTCTCATAGTGTGGATCGTGACGGCCTCTGCCTATGCGACCGAGACGTTCATGATCGCAACCTCACCAAGTGTGGCGCCGGCCGTAGAAGCATTGGGACGCCAATTTGAAACAACCCATCCGGACGTTCGCGTGCGTCTGTACCTCGATTCAGGGCTCGACCTTCGACGAACCATCGCTGGAATGGAAAACAATCCGAGAGGCCAATACTTCATCGGTTCCGGGCCGATACATCTCGTGGCACCGGGTGGAGACGAACTTCTTACTCGCCTGGAGCAAAAATACTATGTCCTTCCCGGTACCACGCGACCTTATGCGGAAGTGCCGTTAGTCATGGTCGTGCCCGAGGCGCTCGTTGATGCGCCGACGTCGTTTGAATCACTCACGCAAAACAACACCTTGCGGATTGCAGTTGGTGATCCAGCGCTGACCATGCTCGGGCAACGAACGATGCAACTGCTGACGACGTTGGGAGTCTGGGAAGCGGTGCAACACCGATTGGATCGAGCAAGCGACGTCCGTTCGGTGTTGGATCATGTGCTCAATGGTGGGGCAGATGTCGGAATTGTCTCTGGTCCGGACGCGGTTCAGGAGAGCCAACGCATTCGTGTCGTGGCCGTTGCCGAGCGCGGCATCATTCCTCCAGTGATCCATTCAATGGCGATGGAACGGTATTGTCCCAATCGAGCACTCTGCAAAGAGTTTCTCAGCTTCATTCAATCTGATGAAGCCCAGAGGGAACTCCAGCGACTGGGGTACACATCGCCGTCACAGACTCAGCCCACAAGGAAAGAATGACTACCAATGCTGCACGTATTTGAGAGGAGGGAGGCGGTGATGTGGAGCCGGATGGCGTGCTTGTCACCCTATGGTCTTATCTTTGTGGTGTTCATGGAAATCATGGCGGGAGGATGCGCGCGACTTCCGTATACGACGAAGGTCATTCATGAAGATCGTCGTGCCATCGTTTCACTTCAACGGGATCCAGCCGCAACGGTTCCCTACACACATCCCGTCCAGCTGAAAGGGGATGAACTCTCCGCCGTGCTCGCGGGGTTCTCGTTCCGCGAAAAACAGCGATTGCCGCTCCGGTGGTTTGCGGAGGAAGTGCCACCCAAGAAGATTTTCCGCGCCGATGAAATGCAAGCCGTCGTGCCGTTCTTGGTCGAAGGTCTCGAGAGCGCGGCTCCAGACGAGCGAGTCTACTTTCAAGTGCTCGCTCCCGGCATGAATCCCGCCGCTGAACGCGATGCAACGGCGGGGTGGATCGCCGTGAGAGAACCCTACCTGTACCTTGTGCTGGAGCACTATCACGCCCAATTTCCGATCAGGAAATCGGAACAGTGGGACCTGCGTTATCCCACGACTCCTCCGGAGCCAAAGACGTACGTGCTGTACTTCGAGCCGGGACGCTTCTGGGAAACAGATCCCGTCAGCAGTCGGCAAGCCGTACAACTGCGCGAATTTTTGAAGTCAGCCATTCCTGCCTCGAGATAGCAACTGGACAGAGGTCGGCGCCATCGGGAATGCGCAGTATTTCTTTCGTCTGTTTTCCTGGAGGAGTCATGGACTCGTGGAACCTTTTTCAACACATCAGGCAGGTGTTACACCTGAAGAGGATCGTGGTTCAGGGTGCGTTGGTTGTTGTCATGCTGCAGCCGGTTCCAACACATGCCGTGGAATCGGGCAAGCTCATAGAAAAAGATGGGCAGTATGTGTTCGTTGAAAGCATGGACCCGGCGACGCGACTCTTGCTCGAGCGTGCCTACGAAAAAGGGATCATCACGCAGGACGAACGCGACAAGGCCATCAAAGAATCTGAAACTCGCGCGTATCTCATGCAGCCGAGTTTTAAGCTTTGGTACGACCGGGGCTTCAATTTTTCGATGAACGACAACGCGTTTCTCCTCAAAATCCGAGGACGCCTGCAGTTGCGTGAAACCACACGATGGAGGAACGACGCCTGGAGAAACCCCGGCGATGCCAAAAATTTTCCCGAACTCTTGGGCGTGTTCGGGGACTATCGAGCGAACCGATCGGATGACTTCGCCTCGCAGTTCAACCTCAGACGGGCCAGGCTCTTGTTTCTTGGGCACCTCCTCAGTCCGGACTTCAAGTATTTTCTTCAGATCGGGTTTGAAACAGCCGAAAATGCGCAGACTCCTGGATCAGCCAATCTTCTGGATTATTATGTTCTCAGCACCCACCTCCCGCTCTTGAATGTGCAACTCGGTCAATACAAAGTCTTTTTTAATCGATCTCAAATCAATAACACGGCCTCCATGCAGTTTGCGGAACGGGCCCCTGTCATGGATGCCTTCACAGCGAGCGGGATGAATCGACGTGATATCGGCATCACGATCATGAACGACGATGAAATTTACCCGGTCAATTATTATGTCGGGATTTTCAACGGC
>JARDZZ010000067.1 GCA_029240595.1 Nitrospira sp.
GCCGACCGGAATCGCTGGCTCCGCGACCTTGAAGCGCTTCGGCAACGCGCCGCAGCGGCGTTGCTGCATGCGACGGAGCTTTCCAAAATCCGCATTGGAGACGAGCTATCCGACGCACGCGCACGCCTTCAAGCGGCGGAAAGTCGCTTGTCGACGGTAGACCAGCTGGTTGAGTTTACAGAACCCGATCTCGAGAAAATTAGGACGCGCCTGTCACAAGAGCGGCAAGCTTTGACGCACGAACTCGAAGAAACGACCACCGCCCGTCACGTGCAGTTCGAGGCATTGCGGGACCTCGAGCGACAGCTGGCTTCCCGGATGGCAAAGGGTGAGGGAAAAGCCGGAAAAAAACCGTCTGAGAGCCTTCGCCGGATCCAAGCCGGCACAGAAGTCGGCCGCATCCGGGCCGACAATCTGGCTCTGAAAAGCGATCTGTGGCAGTTGCTGCTCGATGTGGTAGACAGCGAACGACAGTTGTGGGAAAGCCGCTTCGCCATCATGCACAACCCCGGACCGGGAAAAGCCCGAGAAGCCTACGATCGCTTTACGCCGCTCTTCACGAATTTGCAGGCGTCACGGGATTATGTGCGGCAGCAACTGAGTATCGTCTCGGGCCAAATTGGCGAATTGGAAACGCGGGTGACAAACAGCCGACCCGGCCAGGACCGCAACCACGTGCGGGCACTCCTGGAGGCACACCGGCAACGGGAAACTATCTACAATTATGGCCTCCAACGTCTCGACCAGACTTCTCGATTCCTCGAGCGTTGGAAATCGGCATTTAAAGGACAGCAAAAAGAACTTCCCATGACGGCCCGTGTTGAGGAGTGGTGGCAGCACGCCTGGGACCGCGCCAACGCGATCTGGCACGTGGAAGTATTCAACGCAGAAGACACGATCGAGGTGGACGGCAAGAAAATCACCGGCCATCGCAGCGTCACGGTCGGCAAGATCGTCACCGCCCTGATCATCCTCACGATCGGATACTGGCTGTGCCTGTACTTGGCCGCGCAGATCGGCCGGCTCGCAGTCAAACGCTTTGCAATGGCCCCCGAAGTGGCGAACCTCCTGCGCCAGTGGAGCCAGGCCCTGCTCCTCACCATCCTGATCGTGACCAGCCTCGTCTGGGTCAAGATTCCCTTGACCATTTTCGCCTTTTTGGGCGGCGCCTTTGCCATCGGGGTGGGATTCGGCGCTCAAAACTTATTGAAAAATGTCATCAGCGGCATCCTCCTGCTGATTGAACGACCCTTGCGTGTCGGCGACCTCATTGAAGTGGAAAATGTGCGCGGGCGCGTGACGACCATTGGTCTGCGGTCGTCCACCGTCCGAGATGCGAAAGGCGTCGTCACCTTGATTCCGAACAGCAGTTTTCTCGAGCGCCATCTGACCAACTGGACGTACTCGAGCCGCATCGGACGCTTCTCCCTTCGAGTCGGCGCTCCCTATGACTCATCCACTCAATTGGTGATGGATCTTCTCGCCGGCCTCGCGGCGAGCCATCGCCAGGTCCTGAAGACGCCGAAACCGCAAGTGTTGCTCGATGAATTCGGCAATCAGGGCCGCATCTTTACGTTAAATTATTGGCTCGAGATTCGGTTGGACGTTGATCCGAACGAAGTGGCCAGTGAGCTGCGCTTCGGCATCGAGCAGAAGTTTGCCGAGGCCGGCGTGAAGATTCTGCCGGCCACCTGATCTCCCTGACGTGGCATTGACATATTGTCCGCGCGATCCTAGACTGTCGCCCTCTTGGGAGCAGACCCCATGCTGCTTGAACGAAGATCGCGGTTCGGCAGGATCATGTGGTGTGGTATCGGGCTGGTGTGTCTCTGCCTGGTCATGTACGTGCTCGGCAGCACCATGACCCTCTGGGCGATGGAGTTTCCACTCGATCAGGCAGACAGTCCGCTCCTCGAAGGCTTTTCACTGCCTACCACTCTTTCGGATCTCGTCCCTTTGCTCCTGGCTTCGTCAACCGGCGAGAGTTCGACGACCGTCCTCAGGCCACTGAGCGAGCACGGCTTGCTGCGTCCTCCCATTACCACTGCCTGATCCTCTCATCCTCTTTTCATGGCATTGCGGCATGCCACTGCGCAACGCTCATGACGTTCGCACAGTTTCCGAGGAATCGACCAACAGCAAGCCACAGGAGTCGAACATGAGTGATCTACCACTGACATACCGCTGTCCAGCGTGTCAGCGAGTCAAGAAACAGCATTGGGATGGATCAGCAGGTCAAGATTGGTGCACGATGGCGGAGTATGTCCAACGCTGCTTCATTCAGGAGCAGGACGTCTTCCTGTCAGAGTTCTATTGTACAGACTGCACCGTGTCCTATGACCGGCTCGTCCACTACAGCCGAACCAGCCCCTCGTGCTTCACATAGCATGCAGGTGGAGATACCAGCCTCGCGCTTGCGGGGCTGGTGTCACCTTAAAAAGACCAGCCAGACATACAGCGTGCTCAGCAGCACCGACCCGACCATCACCGGAAATCCAAGCTTGAAAAAGTCCCAGTAAGAGATCGGATAGCCGGCTTTTCTGGCCAGATCCACGATCACGACATTGGCGCTGGCGCCGATGATTGTTCCATTGCCTCCCAGACACGCTCCGAGGGCCAACGCCCACCAGAGCGGCAGGATGTCCGGCTGGTGAACCAGCGTGGTGTAGTCGGCCACATCAGGATGGGCTGAGCGTGCCAGATCGACGATCAGTGGATTCATCGCGGCAACATAAGGAATGTTGTCGACAATCGCAGAGAGAATGGCGGAGCCCCAGAGCACTGAAAAAGTCGTGGCTGCGGGATGGCCCTGTGTAAAGGATACCAGCTGACCGGCAAGGAACCGTATCACCCCGACCTTCACAAGACCGCCGACGAGAATAAAGAGACCGATAAAAAAGAAAATAGTCTTCCATTCCACATCCGTGAGATAGGACAACTCATCGCCATCCGTCTTTTTCGTGGCATGTCCTATCAGCATGAATGCACTCGCCCCTACCAACGCGATCGTCGCCGGCTCGAGGTGAAGCGCACCATGGATGCAAAACGCGACGTTGATCAGCGCAAGAAGCCATACACACCGTCGCAACAGCACGGGATCCTGAACGGCATCTCTCGCATCCAATTGCATCAACGCGTTGGCCTGATGAGGAGCCACCTGCATCGTGCCGAAGAACAGCTTGAGACACCCCAGGAACACCGCCATGATGACCGTCACAATCGGTCCAAGGACAACGAGAAAATCCACATAGCCCAAATCCGCCTTGCTGGCGATCATGATGTTTGGAGGATCCCCCACCAACGTCGCAGTTCCGCCGATATTCGAGGCGACCGCCTCTATGATCAAATACGGCACTGGATTCAGGCTCAGACGCTTGGTGATTGCCAACGTGACCGGGGCCATCAACAACACTGTCGTCACATTATCCAGCATGGCGGACAGGGCAGCGGTGACAATGGCCAACATCATGAGCAGGCGTAACGGCTTCGCTCCGGCACGTTGAGCCGACCAAATCGCGAGCACCTCGAAGAGTCCCGTTTCACGGACGATATTGACAATGACCATCATCCCGATCAGCAGAAAGACGACGTTATAGTCCACGCCGAATTCATGGGAATAAAACGCTTCGTCTTGTGTCATCACGCCGGACGCGATCATCAGAGCCGCGCCGGACACCGCCACGATCGTTTTATGAATCCGCTCGGTGATGATGACCGCATAGGCCAGTCCAAAGATGAAGAGGGCGATGGAAAGTTCCGACGGATGCATGGCGCTGTCTCCTGTGCGTTTAGGATCGTCGCATTATCAAGGGGACGGGCGGCTCTTGCAATGGACGTGCGTCGAGCGGCTTGTGGCAATCTGCCCTTTCTTCTTTCATAATAGTGCTCTCGACCGTTCAATCGCTGGATTAGTACGAGGAGTGTGTCATGTCCGCATTGTCACGACAGCACATCGAACAATTAGTCACGGGTTCACACTGGGACCCGCTGGCCATTCTTGGGCCCCATATGAGCCAGCAGAATGGCGTCCCTGCGTTGGTCATTCGCAGCTTTTTACCCGAGGCCCGTGAAGCGGTGGTGTTGGCCCAGACCTCCGACGAGGTGGCATTCCCCATGGCCCGTATCCATGAGTCCGGCCTCTTCGAAGCGGTCCTGCCGCCTGCTCCGGCGCCGTCGCATTATCGTCTTCGCGTGGTCGATCATGCGGGCCGGCTCTCCGAGCGCTACGATCCGTATGCCTTCGCCCCGCTCCTCTCGGACTTCGATTTACATCTTTTTGCTGAAGGTACCTTTTTCAAAGCCTACGAAACGCTCGGGTCGCACGTGCGCAGGATTGACGGCATCACAGGCATCCACTTCGTTGTCTGGGCCCCCAATGCCGGCCGAGTGAGTGTGGTGGGCGATTTCAATCAATGGGATGGCCGGCGGCATCCCATGACCAATCGCGGAGCAACCGGCCTCTGGGAACTCTTCATCCCCGGGCTCGAAGACGGCACAATCTACAAGTATGAGATCCGCCCTCGTGGCCGTGACGGTTTTCTGCTGAAAGCAGACCCCTATGCCGTCGCATCGGAGCTGCGACCCAAAACCGCGTCAATAGCACGGGACATCTCGGCCTATCGGTGGAACGATCAGGCGTGGATGGAGAACCGGCGTCACCAAAATCCGCTCGAGGTACCTGTCACGGTTTATGAAGTTCATCTCGGCTCGTGGATGCGCATTCCTGAAGAGCACAATCGCTGGTTGACGTATCGGGAGCTGGCCGCAAAGCTCATCCCATACGTGAAGGATATGGGATACACGCATGTGGAGCTCATGCCGGTGACCGAACATCCGTTCGATGCTTCCTGGGGCTACCAGGCGACCGGTTATTTTGCGGTGACGAGCCGCTACGGCACTCCTGAAGATTTCATGGCTTTCGTCGATGCGGCGCATCAAGCAGGAATCGGTGTCTTGATGGATTGGGCTCCCGCACATTTTCCAGACGATGCCCATGGTCTCTCCCAGTTCGATGGCACCCATTTGTACGACCATGCCGATCCTCGCCTCGGCTACCATCCGGACTGGCATAGCCGCATTTTCAATTATGGACGTGTTGAGGTGCGGAATTTTCTGTTGAACAGCGCACTCTCCTGGTTAGACCGCTATCACATCGACGGCCTTCGAGTGGACGCAGTCGCCTCCATGCTCTATCTGGATTACGGCCGCAAAGCGGGCGAGTGGATTCCCAATCAGTTCGGCGGACATGAAAATCTCGACGCCGTGCTCTTTGTGAAAGATTTGAATGTCCTTGTCCACCGTGACTTCCCGGGTGCCATGATGCTGGCCGAGGAATCCACGTCCTGGGCCGGCGTCTCGCGGCCGACCTATACCGGCGGCCTCGGTTTCACCTTCAAGTGGAACATGGGCTGGATGCACGACATGCTGGACTATTTCAGTCACGATCCAGTGCATCGGATCTATCATCAAAACCAGTTAACGTTCGGATTGCTGTATGCCTTCAACGAAAACTTCATGCTCCCGCTTTCGCATGACGAAGTCGTGCACGGCAAAGGGTCGCTGATCAATAAAATGCCCGGTGACGAATGGCAGCAGTTTGCCAATTTGCGCGCACTGTACGGGTACATGTACGGCCATCCGGGGAAAAAAATGCTCTTCATGGGCGGCGAATTCGCGCAACGGGATGAATGGACTCACGACCACAGCCTCGACTGGCACCTGCTTCAGTACGGCTACCACCAAGGAGTGCAAAATCTGGTACGGGACCTCAACCGCCTGTACCGGTCCGAGCGCGCCCTCCATGCCGTCGACCATGATTGGCAGGGATTCCAGTGGGTCGATTTTCATGACGCGGCGAACTCCATCGTCGTGTTTTTGAGGAAAGCCCACGACCCGGATGAGCAGATCCTCTGCGTGTGCAACTTCACTCCTGTTCCGCGGTATGACTATCGAATCGGCGTGCCTCATGAACGGTTCTATCGGGAACTGCTCAACACCGATGCCTCCCTGTACGGTGGAAGCAACATGGGCAATGGAGGCGGCGTCCACGCGCACAGGGACCCAAGCCACGGCTTCCCTTGTTCACTGCAACTCACATTGCCACCGTTGTCGGTGACCTATCTCAAAGCCGGCTGAAGGATTGGGGGAAGAGTGAAGAGAATTACCAGGAACGGAAAGGACCGCAGTCCAGATGGATAAATTGTGCGCGAGGATAATACCCTACCCCGCCATATCGGTGTTTTAAGGCAGCCTGTTTGATCTCACGCGGCCGTACGCCGGGGATGAAAAAGTCGACGGCCTGGCCCTCGACATGCAAACTATGCCGGGCGGCCCGACGGCTTCGTTTCACCAAGATGGCATTGTATTCCGGAGAACGATAGCCGGAAATGACGTGAATCTCGCCTTCCCCGCCAAGCGTTTTCTGCACGAGATTGAGGTGCTCGATGACACGAGGATCCATGGCGGCCACTTCGCCGGTATGATGACAGCGGAGGATGTGGTTCAGGTCGTCCAGCGCCGAAAGATCGTAGCGTCCTCTTTCATCCCGATACCGAACCCGCAACCGCTCATCGGTGTGCACGTTATAGAAGGACAGTTCGCCTTCGGGTAAGGCACCGGCCTCTGCGCGAATCGGTGTGGGCGACAGCACACGTGCGCTCCAGAGAAAAACACTGGCCACTGAAGCTTTCAAAACGGTTCGTCTTGTCCACGACCAATCTGAGGCTGGCACAGCATCGCTCCAGGAAAGAAGACCCAGCGAGGATACGTACGTAGTCGGAGGCTTGTATCAAATAGGCCGGGCCAGGTCAACCAAGTTTTTCTCTTGCGAGCATACTGACCGCCGTCGGTGAGGAAGTCCCACTTGTAGACTTCCCTAAGGGACTCTTTGCCAATAGCTCGTGGACATTCATACGCGGAGAACATGAGCGAGCAATCGATGCGAGAGACATTTCTCGCTAGACAGGTCAAAGGAAGACGAGTAATATCACGTCACTTACAAGGAGCCATGGGCATGGCAACCATTTTGGTGATCGATGATGAGGATTCGATCCGGCACTTATTAAAGGACGTGCTGGAGAAGGCCAAACATCGGGTCCTTGAAGCGCGCGACGGACGCGAAGGATTGAACCTTTACCAGAATAACCAGATCGATCTCGTGCTCATGGATATTTTGATGCCGGGCACCGACGGGTTGGAAGCGACCCTTCAACTGACACGCGAATACTTGGACGCGAAAATCATCGCGATGACCGGTGCGCAGGGCGACCGCAATTTTCTCGACGTGGCCAAACTGTTCGGGGCTCGCCGTGTCTTCGAAAAGCCTTTCGATCTGACTAAGATGGTTGAAGCGGTCAACGAAGAATTGGCCAAATAATCCGTTCGCCTACTCCCACCCGACCGGGTCGTAACCACGCTCTTTCAAACATCGGTGCACGAACTCCTTGTACGCCTGGCTGGGAGGCGACCGCCTGAACAGCCCTCGAAGAAAACCCGCCGTCGCGCCACTGGCGGCTCCGACCATGGCTCCGCGGCCGGCATGTCCGACGACTGCTCCTCCAACCGCACCAGCCGCTGACCCGACTGCTCCACCCCCCGCCGTGCTCCCGGCGACTTGCCCGGTTTTTCCCCGGCTTGGGGTCGCTCCCGCGTCCTTGGCCATCTGGCTGCATTCTTCGATCGCCTGGTCTGCAGCGTCTCGACCTGCGTCCTTATAGTGCTGGTTGGGATACAGAATCGGTTTCGGGGCGCAGGACGCGAGGAAGATGCCCATAAGGAGCCACCTGCTGACGATCCTGCTCATCATCCCGCAACGCTTCCGGTCACGTCTGCCGGCCGCCAGTCAGTTCCTTGCGCACAAGGCTCCGCATCATGGCCGGATCCTGATAGGCGACCTCACTCAGCGCATCCATTATATGGAGGCTTTTTGCAGCGGCCAGCTCCTTCGCTTTTACGTAATTCTTCGCAGTGAACCGGGCAACAGCGGGCTGGCCATTGACGATCTGACAAGCCAGCACTTCTTCACCCACCTCCAGCGTCCCTCCCTGCTCCACCAGCACTTTCGCCTGCGCAGTGGAAATGCCGTGCAGGCGGGCAAATTCATCCAATCCGCCGGTTTCGACGAGACGGCCGTCCGGCATGATGCACAGCCGCTTGAAGTGAGGCGACCAATCCTTTCGAAAGTCGACGTATTTCACATCGCCTCCCTTGGCAACCGCTCGGTCCAGCGTGCGGTAATCAAGGCCTAAGTTTTTTTGGGCCAGCTTCAGCTTCAATTCCTCAGGCAACGTCCGATACAACACGTCCTTGGCCGCCACCGCCAGGGAAACCGACCGTGCGCGTGCCGCCTGTTCGGCTTCGGCGAATTGCATCACATCCAGCACGAACGTCTGCTTCGGCGTGCCGTCAGCATCGCCCAGGAGGCAGGCGAATAGCCCGCGGGTGAGGAGGCCGCTCTGGTGGGGATAGACATAGGTCCCACCCTCTTTCAACAACTGACTCATGCTCTCAAAAGGCACATCGTAGCTCTCTGAAAGCACTCTCGCATGCGTCGGCAGGTCTTCGATCAGGGTCATGGCACAGACGGTCACATTGCCCGGCGCATCAAACTCCGAATAGTCTTCCACGATGTTGTACAGCACCGCGGCTTTCGGCTTATCCGTCTTCTTCTTGATTTTGAACATGGCTCGCTCCGGTTCGCTCGCTTCACGCGTGCCGTTTCAGATGTCGATACGGCGGCAAGGTCATCAGTCGACGATCTTCGACAGGACCTCCGATGGTGAAGTGATAGAGTGATTGAAGGCTCAACCCCTTCACAGCGACAATCTCATGGACGGGATCGTCAAAAAAACACCCGATCCCTGTGGCCCGGACCCCCGCTGCTTCCGCTTCGAGATACAGCACTTGTCCCAGTAGCCCTGATTCCCAAAACAGTCGTGGATACCACCACGCGCCTCGTTCCCGCAACAGTCCCTCAAACTCAGCCAGCATTCCCAGTGAAAATGCGCTGTCCCCCGCAATGTCCTGATGACAACTTACTTGGACCGCGAGTTTCTTGGCATCGCCTTCCAACAGCCAATACAGCGGGAGGTCCTCCGGACATCCAGGCGCCAATTGCCACGTGAGTTCTGCATTCATCGCCCCTTGGAGAAAGGCCACTTTGTTGGGGTCACGGGCGAGAAAATACAGTCCAGGCGCGAGGCCATCGATGCGATGGACGAAGAGCAGGAGATGAACCGCGGGGCTGTACGGCCAGCAATCCCACGGCATCGGGCGAGCCGATTGCGCCAATTCGACACGGGGCATGACCCGATGAAGCATGTGGAAAAACGTTGCAGCGGCAATGGAGGTCGCCGCATCGAATGCGACGGCGCTGCGCCGCTGCCGGATCATCTGTCCTGCGGATACCCGTCCATCCGACGCCGTCCCGTCGAATGACGTCCGGGCAGGCGCAAGCTCGATCGTCACCTCGTTCGTCTGCGTCTTCCACGTCGACTCGGCCGCCGTATCGATAATGTCCCAGTGCACGCCATGATCATGGCTTAACCGGTTCGCTTTCCCGCGCCATGTAGTCTGCACCACCTCCTTGACCGCGGTTGGATCAAGAAAGAGCGGGACAGGGGTGTGATGGGCATCCGGAACTCTTGGCCAGACGGCCAAGAGACAATCGGGATGCTCAGGCTCCCCATGTGCGAAATCTTCTGCCCGGTGTGTTCCCAGCAACGTCGCCACGGTATTTTGATCGCACCCGTCCAATAGAACTGCCTGCCATCCCAAGGTCGAAGCGGCAATGCGCGCCGTGCCAATTGCGTGTCCCACATCATGGTGACAATACCGGAATGCCCGTTCGCCGTACTTCCAAGCCTCTCGCCAGTGTACGGATGTCAGTCCAAATACAAAGGCACGAGCAGGAAACGGACGAAGCAATGACGCCAACGCGTCGCCCGACATCTCCGCCCGCAACTCCAGCGCATGTTCCTTCGGCGCATAGTGGTATAAGCCTGGCCGGGCATCCAACCCCTCGAGAGAGGGCAGTACAACATATCCTTCGGTCGGATGGAGATTTCCGGATGAAGGGTTACTGCGCAATGCCCATTCCGATTCCCCTGCCCGCTTCCACGCGGAGAGGGCCAATGCAAACTCAAAGAATCTCGAAAGACTGTCCAGCGTCACCGGATGAGGCGACACACCGTCCCCTACGAAGATGGCGGAATAGGACGGCGAGACGGGAACATGCTCCGGGCTGAGCAGCGGCAAGGGCGTCAATTGCGTTCCGTCATACCGACGGAAGGGATCAGGCTGGTTCGCCCAATCCAGGTAGCCCAATGCGCGCGCATACCGATTGAAATGATGCTTGGTTTGGAGATGATACCGGATGATTTGATCGACGGGATCGGTCCTCTCTTCTGCTGACCGATTGCCTTCCATAGCGTACCGCCCAGTGTACAAAGCCACCTGGAGAAAAGTAAACGAAGCGCGTTGAGTTGCGGATGGCGCTCGCGCAACGTTACACTCGACTCATTGCCGTCCGACGTAGGAGTGCCTCATGCAATTCGACGCCGCGCTAGCCGCACAGACCGCATTTCACCATGCAGAGCACGAACTCGGGGCGGACTGGGAGACCGCCGTGGCACTCGAGGAGGCTTTTTCCTCCCAGGCCGGCCACGCAGCCAGAGACGCGTATGAGGCCCTCTTGAATCTTGCAACGCGCCATCCTCACGCCCACTCCTTTCACGCGTTTTGTATCTATATTACGTGGCAGCAGGTCACGGAAGAAACCCTCGCCTGCCACTTTCACACCGGTCTCCGGCTGTGCGAGCACTTTCTCGCCTCAATCGACGGGAAAAGACCTGCGGACGTCGAGCAGATCCGAGAGTTGCGGGAGTCGTTCCGGGCGGGGTTGGGAATGGAGGAAGAGGACGATTTGCAAGTGGAATACAGACGGGATACGCCCAAGGGCGGCGATTAGCACCAACGAGCGAACATGGCGGAGAGTCACAAGCACCGGGCGAGAATTTTTCTCCATCGAGGGGATCTCGTACAGGCCAGAGCGGCCTGGGAGGCAGCGGTGCTGGACGATCGCCAGGCGGGCAATCCGCAGGAACTCTCGAATTCGCTCGGCAATCTCGGCAACGCCTGCGCGCTCAGCCAAGACTACGATGCCGCCGCGCGATGTTACCGCGAAGTGCTCGATATCCAGCGAACGCAACACAACACTCATGCGATAGCCCACACGCTGGTGAACCTCGGGAATCTGCACATCGGAACGGGGCATCCCGAACAGGCGCGGCCGTACTATCTGGAGGCCCTCGACTTGCTTCGCACCCTGAACGACCACCGGGCCCTCGGCATCCTGTACAACAATCTCGCGCTGCAGGAGGCCAGGGAAGAGCAGTGGACGCAAGCTCTCGAGTCGTTTGGTCAGGCACTCAGCTACCACCGCATGGTCGGCAACGAAGAAGGCCTGGCCGTCACCTACAGCCAGATGGGACGATGCTTTCTCGACCAGGGAGATCTGGTGAGTGCCGAGCGGTGCTTGAACAACGGGTCCGAGCATTATATCAAGCTGGGCGCAGAAGTCGGAGAAGCTGCGGTCCTGCGTGTCTTGGCGGAAGTCTACAACCGGCGCGGCGATTTCGTTTCCGCCGTCCGTTGCCTCGAACGGACGGTACTCATTGCAACAACGTATGCGCTTCCGGATCTGTCTCGAGATTCGCAGGAGCTCGATCGGCTGAAAGGGCTGGCGACTCAGCTTCAGCCTGACCCGGAATCATCAAGCGATCAACACTTCCGCAGCGC
>JARDZZ010000068.1 GCA_029240595.1 Nitrospira sp.
TCGCCTATTGGCGATGGCGAGACGCAGTGTTCGAAGGTCCGTTCGGACGAAGTCGTGGACGGACCAAGTTTGCGGAGCCAAGCAGTGGCAGGCCATGCGGTTTTACCCATCGCCGAAGCAGCTGGCTCACTATCCTTTGCTTATTCTTCCTCGGGCTCGGGTTCTCCCTTGGCGGAGGGGATGCCATAGCGCTTGCACTTCTCCCAGAGCGCCTTCCGTGAGAGCCCGAGAATCTTCGACGCGGTCGTGCGGCTGCCTTCCACTTTCTCCAACACCGAGAGAATATACTCTTTCTCGAATTCCTCCCGAGCCGACATCAGTGAATTGAGCGGCCGCTCCGGCCGCTTCTGCCCCGTGAGACCCTCGCTGCAAAATCCGCACGTGTCCTGAGGCGTGCCGCCCAGAAACGGACAGGATTGGAAGCCGCACAAGTCCTGCGGCTGAACCGGTTCGCGGTCGCGTCCCAGCGCCACCGCCCGCTCGACCATGTTTTCAAGCTCTCTCACATTACCCGGAAACGAATAGCGCAGTAGGAGCTCACGTGAAATAGTGGAATATCCTTTAAGTTTCTTATTCATCTTTACCGAACAGGTTTGCAAGACATGGTCGGCGATGACCATGATATCTTCCTGCCGTTTCCGCAGCGGAGGTATCACCACCTGCACGACGTTCAACCGATAGAATAAATCCTCGCGGAACCGTCCGACGGAGACTTCCTTGCGGAGATCCTTCTGCGTCGCGCAGACCAGCCGGACGTCGACGTCGATCGTCTCATTGCCGCCTACCCGCTCGAACTTGCGCTCCTGCAGCACACGCAGCAGCTTGACCTGCACGACCGGCGAGATCTCGCCGATTTCGTCGAGAAAGAGGGTGCCCCGATGGGCCAGTTCAAACCGTCCGCGACGTTGCCGTAATGCTCCGGTGAAGGCACCCTTTTCATGACCGAACAGTTCCGCCTCGAGCAGAGTTTCGGGCAAGGCCGCGCAGCTGACCTTGATGAGCGGGTGTTGGCTCCGCGGGCTGTTCTGGTGAATGGCATTGGCGACCAATTCTTTTCCCGTCCCGCTTTCGCCCAGGATCAGAATGGTCGAATCGGTCCCGGCCACGGTTTTGATCTTGTCCAGCACCCCCCGCATCTGGCTATTGGCGCCGAGGATGCCGTTGAAGCAGAATTTGCTCTCCAGCGTTTCTTTCAGGTCGCGATTCTCACGCCGCAACGCTATGACGCGCCCGACACGCTCGACGATCAAGAGCAACTCATCCATCTGAAACGGTTTGGTAATATAATCGAATGCGCCCAGCTTCATAGCGCCCACCGCCGATTCCACCGACCCGTGCGCGGTGATCATCACGACTTCCGTCTCGGGCGATCTGTCCTTGGTGGCTTTGAGAACGGTGAGCCCATCGGCGCCTGGCAACCGCAGGTCGGTAATGACCAGGTCGAACGATTTCTCGCGCAGCACGTTGAGACCCTCGGTGCCGGACGCCACGGCATGCACGTCGTACCCCACCGCCTCCAGCGCATCGACCATCGAGAGCCGGATCAGCGGCTCGTCGTCGACCAACAGGATGGCCATCCCTTTCATGACACTCTTTCCACCAATGACCGCTCTCTCGACAGCGGAAGACATAATGTAAACGTCGTTCCTTTCCCGACTTCGCTCTCTACCAGGATCTTACCACCATGTCGCTCAGCAATGCCCAGACTGACCGACAAGCCCAGGCCGGTCCCTTCGCCCTCACTCTTCGTGGTGAAGAAGGGATCAAAAATGCGCGGCAATACAGACGGGGGAATCCCTGACCCCGTGTCGCTCACCTCGACTCGGCAGACGCCCTCGGCAACGGTGGTCCGTATCGTCAACACGCCGCCGCCTTTCATCGCCTGCACGGCGTTCAAGATCAGATTCATCAGCACCTGCTCGATCATGTGCCGATCGACCATGAGGGTCGGCAAGGCAGGACCCAGCAGAGTTTCCAGCCGGATCAGATTGGGTGCGAACAGATGATTTGTGAGCACGAGCACCCGGTCGACGATCTGGTTGATATCGGTGGAGCTGAACTCCGGCTCGTGCTGCTGAGAAAAATCCAGGAGTTGCCGGACGATCTTTTGCACCCGCCGGACACCGTCTTCCATCGAAACCCAATATTCTTCCTGACGTGCCGGAGAAAGCGTACCTTTGCGGAGGTTGTACAGGCAGTTCAAAATGCCGGCGAGCGGGTTGTTGATCTCGTGGGCAACGCCGGCAGCCAGCTTTCCCACGGATGCGAGCTTCTCCGAGTTCCTGATCTGTTGTTCGAGCTTCTTGGTGTCCGTCATGTCGCGCGCAATGCCGAGCACGCCCAGGATCTCTCCATCGACACCCTGCAGCGGGGAGACGCTGACCATGACGCTCCGTGCTTCGCCCATCCGCGTCATGACTTCGACCTCATAGACCTGTTTGGCGCCGATATCCAACGTGTTCTTGAGACGGCGCCCGCGATGCCGGCGCGACAGCAACGAGAGATACGGACGTCCGAGCAGATCATCCTTGCGGTACCCCCACACATTCACCTTGCTGTTGACGTACGTAAACCGTTGTTCGATGTCGAGCGTATAGATCACGTCGTTGGCGTTCTCAAGCAGGTTTTCCAGATATTGTTTCGTTTCCTCGATTTCCCTGGTCCGTTCACGAACTTTGACTTCGAGTTCTTCGCGATAAACTTGCAGCTGTCGTTCGAGCTTCTTCCGGTCGGTGATGTCGCGCATCTGCACCATCACCAACACTTGACCTGCTCCGGCAACGCGGATCAGGTCCATCTCGACGGGCGTTTCCAAACCCGCCGCGTTGAGGACCGTGATTTCCTGGGTCGGGACCTGCCGTTGACCGGTGCCGATTTCGGCCAGCCAGCGGGTCAGAGCCTCCCGATGCGACGGCACGACGACGTCGTGCATGCTGCGTCCGACCACCTTGGACTCGGCGTACCCAAGCGCCTGCTCTTCGCGCTTATTGACGGCGACAACGGTCCCGGCGGCATTCACCATGAACACCGAGTCTGCGACCAGGTCGAACAAGGCCTTGTAACGGGCCTGAGATGCGACCAGTTCCTGCGTGCGCTCGGAAACCGCCTGCTCCAAGCCGGTGGTGTAATGCTGCAGTTCCTGCTCCAGGTGATGCCGCTCCGTGACGTCGCGTACAAACGCGCGGGAATGGACCAGTCCGCCGCGATCCTCATCGAAGAGGGCGGTGGCATGAATCTCCACGTCGATAAGACGACCGTCTTTCGCGATCAGGACGGTTTCCATCGTAGTCTGCCCTTGAGAGACGAGCCGCTCGAGATACTGCAGCACGCGCGCCGCCTGTCCGCTTGGGACAACATCCCAGAGCTTCATCATCAACATTTCGCTCAGCTGATAACCCAGCTTGTCGAGACCGGTCTTATTGACGTGCACAAACTGTCCGCTGCGGTCCAACTGGTAGATCATCTCGGGCGAATGCTCGATCAGATCCCGGTACTTCTCTTCCAATGCCCGCACTTCCCGCATCCGCTGCTCGATCTGCCCGAATGAGCGCTGCAGATTCGAAGCCATTTCGTTGAACGCACCGGCCAATTCCTCGATTTCATCCCCGGTCTTGAGCTCAAGACGGCGGTCCAACCGCCCGCTGCCGATTTCCTGCACTCCTCCCTGCAACAATTGTATCGGTCGAGCGATCCGCCGGGCCGCAAGCACTCCGGTTCCCCACAAGACGGCGAAGACACCGAGACCATAGAGCAGGACTTTGGCCACGAGCTCCGCCAGCGGCGCGAATGTTTCTTTAGGATCTTGCCGGACAACGGTCACCCAATGCTTGCCGCCGATGCTTCCCGCCGCGAGAGACTGACTGAACCGCACCGGGGCAAAACCGACGAGGGCATCCTTGCTTCCGTGGGAATCGTCCTCCGCAACCGTCCAGCCGGACTTCAGCTTGCCCAGCACACTGATCAATTCTGGCTTCACCGAATGTTCTTCCGGTGCCAAGATGGGACAGATGACGGGACTCCCGTCAGATGTGAAAAGCATCGCATGACCGGTCGACCCGATGGTGACGTCTGCAATCGAATGAAACAACGTGTCCCGTCGGAGCAGAATCGTGACGGCTCCAATAACCGTCTTCTGAAGATCGTCTAGAATCGGGGCGGCGACCACGACCACGTGGGTACCGAACGAGGGATCGAAGGTGATTTCACTGACATAGGGCTCTTGGCTGGCAGCCCTGACCAATGCCTGCCACCAGGGGGCTTTCCCGTAGAAGTATTCGACCTGGGGTATCGAGCTCACGACCAGTGCTCCCTGCTGGTCAGTCACCAGGATCCCGACATAGTCCGCCTTCCGGATGTCGTGCCAACGGATGAGATAATTGGTGACGATGCGGTTGATGAACAGGGGGAACTCGCTGCGCTTGTCCCGTTGCTTCCAGCGCTGCTGCCAGTCCTTGATCATTTCCTGGATGCGGTAAGCGTCTTTGCCTTCGTAGGTCCGATTGGCCTCCGTGACGGCAGTGCGCAGGAACGGCGTGGTGGCAAGTTGCTGGCCTTCGTTCATGACCCGCGTCACGTGCATTTCGATCCGGCGGGCGGCATCGACGGCGACTTCCTTGAAGTTGATGCCGGTGGTCTCGCGCAACGCGCGGCGTTCTTCGAAATAGGTGAGGCCAAGCAGGAACGTCAGCGGAAGGAGCCCGACCATCACGATGGCCATGATGATCTTGCGCTGGAGACTGTGAGAGCGACTCCAGAATGTCATGATAGGTCGGCCTAGTCTTGAAAACCTAGTTTCAGCGGCGACTCATCTTACCTGGTGATCAGAAAGCGCATCAATCTCGCCTTCGCGATGTGAGAACGCCAGCCGGTGAAAGGCGCGTCTTGGCGCGCCGGGGTTGGCGGGTCGGACTTAGGCCTTTCCAACACCCTATTTAAGCCCGCTTCAGGAGCCGTCCGGACCCCCCCGGCCACAACAACAGCAGCGGGCTGGCGACGAAGATCGAGGAATAGGTGCCGAAGATGACGCCCCAAAGCAACGCCAGCGAGAAGTCATGCAGCACCTCCCCGCCGCCCAGCGTCAACGGAATCAACACCAGGACGACCGTCAGACTGGTGACAATCGTGCGGCTCAACACCTGATTAATCGCATTGTTGACCATCGTCACTTCGTGCTCACGACGGCGCAGACGCAAGTTCTCACGGATACGGTCGAAGACCACGACAGTGTCGGTGAGCGAATAGCCTGCGAGGGTTAACAATGCTGTGACGACCAGCAGGGTGATTTCTTTGTCGAGTATGAAGAAGGCCCCCAACACAGCGAGCACGTCGTGAAACGTCGCCAGCGCCGCCGCCACGCCGAACCGCAACTCGAACCGCGCCGCAATGTAGAGGATGATGCCTGCGAATGAAATGACGATGGCGACGAGTGCATCCGACTGCAACTTCTTGCCGATCGTCGGCCCGATTTCCGTGCTCGACTCGACCACGAAGCGGTTCCCCGGAAATTCCTTGGTAAAAATCGATACCACCTTTTCCGCCGTTTTTTCCTCGATGGTCGTCGAAGCCTTCACACGGATCAGCAGCTTGTTCTCCTGGCCGAATTCCTGAAGTTCGGCATTACCCAGGCCGTTGGTCTCAAGCGCCTTTCGCGCTTCCTCGATCCCGATCGCCTGATCGAACTTCAACTGCACGGCTGTGCCGCCCGCAAAGTCGATGCCCAAATTGGCGGCTCCCCGAGCGATCTGAATCAATCCGATGATGCCAAGTACCACCATGATGCCGGAGAACAGAAACGCATACCGGCGCTTACCCATGAAATCAACGTTCGTCTTCCCGAGAATTTCCAACATGCAGGCTCCTTCACACTAAATGCTCAGCTGCTCAACTTTGTGACGTTGATTAATGATGTCGAAGATGACCTTGGTCCCGACAAGGGCGGTAAACAGGTTGATGGCAATTCCCAGGCAGAGCGTGACGGCGAATCCCTTGATCGGCCCAGTCCCGAACAAAAACAGCGCCACACCGGTGATTAATGTCGTCACGTGCGAATCGACAATCGTCAGCAGCGCTTTGTCGTAGCCTCCATCGACCGCCAATCGGACCGCCTTCCCTGCCCGGAGTTCTTCCCGGATGCGTTCGAAGATGAGCACGTTGGAATCGACGCCCATCCCGATCGTCAGCACGATGCCGGCAATGCCGGGCAACGTGAGCGTCGCGTTCAGCGCCGACAGCGCCCCCATCAGACAGATCAGATTGAGGACGAGCGCAAAGTTCGCGATCACACCGGAAAGCCGGTAATACACGACCATGAAGCCGATCACCACGGCCCCTGCAATGAGGGTCGCCCGGACGCCCTTTTCAATCGAATCTTTCCCCAGTGATGGGCCGACCGTCAGATCCTGAATGATCTTCAACGGCGCCGGCAACGCGCCGGCCCTCAACACGATCGCGAGGTCATTGGCCTCCTGCGTTGAAAAAGTGCCCGTGATCTGCGCCCTCCCGCCGCTGATCCGCTCTTGGATGACCGGCGCCGAATAGATGGTGTTGTCGAGGACGATGGCCATCCGCTTCTTGACGTTTTCTCCCGTAATCCGCTCGAATTCGCGTCCGCCTTTAGCGTCAAAGGTAATGGACACGTATGGATCGTTGAATTGGCCGATCGACACTCGCGCATCGCTCAAGACGTCTCCGGTCAGCATGACCCGCTTTTTGACGAGGTAGGGAATACGGTACTCACGTCCGGTGTCCCGTTCCACGGCCCGTTCGAAGAGAACCTGACTGCCTTCAGGCAGCTTCGCTTCCGCCTGCTTGAGGACCTCCGCTTCTCTGTCTTTCGGAATGCGGGAGGGCAGATCGAGCTTCATCTGGTTGTCCTCATCCAGCATTTTGAATTCAAGAAGGGCGGTTTCCTTAATCAGATCCTTCGCCCGCTTGGGATCCCGAACCCCCGGCAACTGAACGACGATTTGCTTCAGGCCCTGCCGCTGGACAAGGGGTTCCGCGACGCCGAATTGGTCGATACGATTACGAATCGTTTCCAAGGCCTGGTTGATGGCGGAGTCTTTGATGCGCTTGCTTTCCGTCTCTCGGAGCTCCCAGGCGATCGTGTTCCCAGAGCCGGCGGAGTCGACTTCGGTGAAGGTGGGAAATTCATCGAGCAGCTTCTGGATCTGCGCCTTCAAGTCCGCATTCTGGAATTGGATGACGATTCTCGTCGGCGACGTCCGTTTCACAGATTCGGCCGGGATTTTCTTCTCCACCAGCAAATCCTGTATGGCCACCACCGAACGATCCACCGCTATTTCCACGGCCCGATCTTCGTCGACTTCCAGGACCATGTGGATGCCGCCCTGCAAATCCAAGCCGAGGGCGATGCCCTTGTTCGGCACGATGGATTTCATCCACGTCGGCAACGCGAGATAGAGATGGGGAAAGGACGGCAAGAAGCACACGATGGAAATCAGCAGGACCAGCAGCAGTAACAACAGTCTCGCACGTACTTTTTTCATATCGAGTCCAATCCCTCCGTCCTTCGGCTACGCATCTTTGTCGTCTTCGTCAGAGCGTACCCGCGCAATGAATTCCCGTTGCATTTTGATTTTCGTGTTATCGGAGATCTGCAGCGTCACAGTGTCCTTTCCCAAATTCGTGACCGTGCCCCAGATGCCAGACGACGTGATCACTTTGTCGCCTTTCTTCAGCGACTCCATCATGGCTTTTTGTTGCTTCTGCTTTTTCTGCTGCGGCAGAATCAACATGAAATAGAAGATGACGAAGATCAAGATAAAGGGCACCAGCGAGAGGATCGTCCCCGACCCCGACCCGCTGCCACCCATGCCCTGTGCCCACGCGACCGATTCCATCAGCATCATGATGTTCCTCTCTTACCAGGCGCTGGTCTTATCCAACTCACACCGCCTCAACATTCAGCAGCTCGACTGATCGCTCCCCGTCTTTGCCGATGCGATCCTGCCGGCCGGCTCTTGGCTCTGCTGATGATAAAAGGATTCGGCAAACGACGGGAAGGTACCCTGTGCGATCGCCACGCGCATCCGCCGCATCAAGTCGGAAAAAAACCATAAGTTATGGAGGGTATTGAGTCGTGAAGCGAGCATCTCCTTCACGTTGTACAGATGATGCAGGTACGCGCGAGAATAGCGCGCGCACACGGTGCAGCCGCAGGCCGGATCGATAGGCGATTCGTCGCGTTGATAACGGGCTTGCTTGATCAACACCCGTCCAAAAGTGGTAAACAGCCATCCCGTTCTGCCATGCCGCGACGGCACGACGCAATCGAAGAGATCGATGCCGCGCCCCACCGCTTCAATGAGATTCTCAGGCATGCCCACGCCCATCAAATAGCGTGGCTTCATCACCGGAAGCTCCGGAACGGTGACGTCCAACATTCGGTACATCTCGTCCTTGCTTTCGCCGACCGAGAGCCCTCCGACGGCATAGCCGTCGAATTCCAGCTTCACCAGATCGCGGGCGGAGCGAATTCGAAGTTCTTCATCCACTCCTCCTTGCACGATGCCGAACAGCGCTTGATCTCTGCGATGCCGGCTGGCCTGACAGCGTGCCGCCCACCGAGTCGTCCGTATGACCGCCTCCTCGACGCCGATCCGGTCAGCGGGCAAGGCGACACATTGGTCGAATGCCATGATGATGTCGGCACCGAGCGCTTCTTGAATCTCCATCGCCACTTCGGGCGAGATGAAATGTGCGGACCCGTCAATGTGCGATTGGAAACTCACACCCGCGTCGGTCACGTTGCAGAGCTTGGCCAGGCTGAAAATCTGAAAACCTCCGCTGTCGGTCAGGATGCCGCCTTTCCAACCGGTAAATCGGTGGAGCCCGCCCATTTCGGCCACGACCTTGTGGCCGGGACGCAAATACAAGTGGTAGGCATTATTCAGCATGAGCCGGAAGCCCAGCTGCTCCAGGTCTTCAGGGTCGAGTCCCTTGACGGGACCCAGCGTTCCAACCGGCATGAATGCCGGCGTCTCCATCCGCCCGTGGGCTGTGGTGAGCGTGCCGAGTCTTGCGCGCGTCAACCGATCCGTCTGGCCAACCGAAAACTCCACAATCCCTCTTCCGATTCGGCTCACATCTGATCAGGGGCAGAAATCCCGAGAACCGCCAGGCCGTTCTTAATCACTTGCTGGACTCCTCGCATCAAGGCTAAGCGAGCGGCGGTCCGCTCGGGAGGCAACGATTCCCGTTTCGCCCCTTCATCGGCTGAGAGGCCGGCCGTCGCTGCCGTGAAGACCTCGGCGTCGGCCGCAGGAGGCAGAATTCGGTGTTTGTTATAAAACGTGTGCAGGAGCGCGGCGAGCTGCTGCAGGTAGTACGTCATGCGGTGCGGCTCATATCCCATGGCGGCACCTTCGAGCGTCGACGGATAGGCAGCCAATTTCCTGATCAACCCTAACTCGTCCGGATCGGACAACAAGGAGAGATTCGTCTGGCTGGGCAACGGGCAAAGGATGCCGCGCGAGGCGGCAACCCGCCAGAGACTCGCGATCCTGGCATGGGCATATTGTACGTAGTAGACGGGATTGTCCGCCGATCGCTGCTTCGCCAGCTCGAGATCGAATTCCAAGTGAGTCTTCGAATCACGCATGAGGAAATAAAATTTGGCCGCATCGGCTCCCACCTCGTCGATGACCTCGCGCATCGTAATGAACTCGCCGGTGCGCTTCGACATTTTTACTTCCTCGCCGGCTCGCAAGAGCTTGACCAGTTGCACCAGCACGACTTGCAGCCGTTCTTTGGGATGTCCATACGCCTGCATGACCGCCTGCATGCGCGGAATGTAGCCGTGGTGATCAGCGCCCCAGACATCGATCAACAGGTCGTAGCCGCGCTGCAGCTTATCCCGGTGATACGCGATGTCGGAGGCGAGGTAGGTGTATTCGCCGTCCTGTTTCTTGACGACCCGATCTTTCTCGT
The DNA here is from genome assembly GCA_029240595.1 of Nitrospira sp. Lineage (GTDB taxonomy): Bacteria > Nitrospirota > Nitrospiria > Nitrospirales > Nitrospiraceae > Nitrospira_C. The sequence continues at coordinate 9,952 of JARDZZ010000068.1, forward strand.
CTCCAAATGCCGTGGACCGAAACCACCAGGCGCCGTCCTGCTCGAACACCAGCCCGCGGGATTTCAGTTCATCCAGTACGCGCTCGACCGATTGTGAGGACAATAAGGAAGCCTCGCTGAACCAGGAAGCCAAATCGATCCCGAACGCGTGTAGATCATCGCGGATCAGTGCCAGCAATTCCTGATAGGCCAGTGTCCGGCACCGCTCCTCAAGCTGTTCAAGCGACAAGCCGCCTTCCGCATCAAGCCGCGGTTTCAGCCGCTCGGCCAGGGCGGAAATATAGGCTCCATGGTAGCCATCCTCGGGAACGTCTCCTCGCTGGCCGGATTGGTCTCGATACCGGGCCAAGACCGACGCTCCCAACAGCTTCATCTGACGCCCCGCGTCGTTGATGTAGTATTCGCTGACGACGTCATAGCCGACCGCCTGCAGTAGGCGGACGAGGGCTTGTCCGACGGCGGCCCCGCGGCCGTGTCCGACGTGCAATGGGCCGGTCGGATTCGCGCTCACGTATTCCACCAGCGCCCGCCGTCCCTTGGCGAGATCACTTGTCCCGTACAACCCTCCCTGCCCCTCTATCTCTTTAAGGGTTTCCTGCCAGAGCGCGGGCTTAACGGTGAGATTCAGGAATCCGGGGCGAACGATTTCCACCCGGTCGAAGAGTTGATCCCGTTGGGGAAGATTTTCAACGATGATCTGCGCGATGTCGTGAGGCGCTCGTTGCTCAGAGGACGCAAGGGACATGGCGACGGTCGAGGCGAGGTCTCCCCATTCGGGCCGCTTCGGCGCATCGAGGCTGAGCGCCGGCCAGGCCGTGCTTTTCAATTGTCCTTTGTTCCTGGCTCCGTTCAGGGCGCCGAGCAACGCACTGGTCACCTTTTCCTGCACTACGCCGTGGGACAAAATGTCTCCTAAGTCCTAGCATTGAAAAGAGAAAATTAACTCGGCACTCTATCATAGGGTGGAATTGCGAGACAAGGCACAGGTCAGGTATTTCGTGGGTTTATGCCGGCAGCTCGAGCCGCCTGACAGGCAGTTAAAATCGCGCTCGGCGAAAAGTTCAGGCACGGCTTGTCTCCACAGTTTTTCACCATGTCCCATGACGTGCAGTGGCAAGGCAGTGCTTGTAAGACCGTCACCGCAGGCCCCCTCGGTGCCCATCGCGCCGGATCGGTCGGCCCGAACAGGGCCACGGTCGGCACTCCCAGCAAGGCTGCGAGGTGAGTGACTCCCGAGTCATGTCCGACAAACAGATCAGCCAGCGTGAGCACCCCGGCCAGCAGGCGTAGCGGTAGCTCACGCAACACAATCGGTCTGGGCGACAGATGGTCCAGCAGATCTTGCATGACCTCGCGATCAGCCGGTCCTTCGAGCAGCAGGGACAGTAGCCCTTGCTCATTCAGGGCTTGCGTGACACATCTCCATATCGAGGGGTTCATGCACTTATGGCGACTTCCGCTTCCCGGATGGAGAAGCGCGAAAGGCCGATTCAATGAAACTCCGCAGCTCTGCAGATGAGCGTGTGCCTCCCGGCGAAGGTCCTCAGGCATGAGCAGAGCGGAGACCTTCGACATACCGGCCACTTTCTCTCCAAGGATTTCAGCATAACGATCGCTCTGATGGACCGCACCCAAGGCCTGAGCAAACGGCGATTGAACTACCGCGTCGGCCGCTCCGCACTTCCTGAGAGCAGCTGCGAGGGTGCCCGCTTCGTCTCTGATCCAGGCGACGGCGAGATCACAGCGGCCAAACCAATCAATTATCACCGGATCCTC
>JARDZZ010000002.1 GCA_029240595.1 Nitrospira sp.
GTTGCGCCGAGGATCGCGATGACATAGGAGGATTGTTTTTTCAGCATGGACAAGCATTCCTAACCGTTGCAACGTGCGCGGTTCCACCGACTCAACGAACACCCCTCGGGTGCCAGCAACCAGCCGGCCGGCTGCAACGCAGCGTCTGGTTACAGCACGATTTCTCGAATCCGATGATTAAATGTATCCGCCACGAAGAGATGGTTCTCTTGGTCCATCACGAGGCCGAACGGGTAATTGAGACTGGCCTCTAACGGCGTGTTACCGTCTCCACCATAATTGGCGCTGCCCGTGCCAGCCACTCGATCGATCCGACCACCCACTCGATCCCATCGTCGAACCAAATGGTTATCGGAATCAGTCATGAACACATTGCCCTCCAAGTCAACCGCAATCCCGGATGGCCGAGACAGACTGGGCGAAGAGGCTTCCATCTCGCCTTGATACCGATATTCGCCGCCGTCACCGACCACTGTCTCGATTATGCCGGTCGCCGGATCGACAGACCGAATTCTTCCATTAAACGTATCGGCAATATAGAGCCTGCCGTCTGTCCCAATGGTCAATCCGCTCGGTCCGGCAAGCGCCGCCTCCGTCGCAGGTCTGCCGTCTCCATTGAATGTGGCGGTTCCTGTCCCGGCGACCGTCGTGATCACTCCCGTCCGTAAATCGACCATGCGGATGCGATTGTTGCTCTGGTCGGCGACGTACAACCGGGCTCCCTGCACCACTAACGCAGCCGGCTCGTTGAGTCCAGCGGCGACAGACGGCCCTCCATCACCTCCGAATCGGGGAAGGCCCACGCCGGCGATCGTCGTGATCCGGCCGGTACGGGCGTCCACGCGACGAATTCGATGATTCATCGTGTCGGCAATATACAAATCACCTTCAGCATCGGCCGCAATCGCGGTCGGAAAATTCAAGAGCGCATCGAGCGCAAGCCCGCCGTCTCCGGCGAATCGCTTCGTGCTCCCCACTCCGTTGACCACATAGCGGACCGTCCCGCTCAAGTCGGACTGCTGCACGAAGGCAGCTTCCGCAGACGAACTGCCTTCGCTCAATGGGTCATCCGTCGCGGGAACGGCCGCTCTGTTCATGACCGTCAAGGGCGAGTCGTGCGACGACGTACATCCTGCCACCGTGGTGATGAGTCCACTCCTTCGATCGACTTTCCGAATGACGTGGTTTTCGGAATCGGCGATGAGAAGATTGCCGTCGTGATCAAGCGCCACGGCTTTTGGTTCGTTCAGACGTGCGGCGACAGCGGCTCCGCCGTCGCCGGACCAGCCGGCTTCGCCGCTTCCAACGACAGTTCTGATCATGCCGGTGCGGGCATCAACGCTCATGGTCATCAGCCGAGGCTCCGCATGATGACGTCGCCCATTTCAGTCGTCCCGACCACCCTGGTACCCGGACTCTGAATGTCTTTCGTCCGATAACCCAGATCCAAGGCCTTGACGATCGCCTGCTCAATCAGCTCGGCTTCCTTCTCCAATTTGAATGCGTACGACAGCATCATGGCTGCCGAGGCAATCGTCGCAATCGGGTTGGCGATGTTCTTGCCTGCGATGTCGGGCGCGCTGCCATGGATCGGCTCGAATAGGCCGACCTGCGCTCCGAGGCTGGCGGACGGCAGCATGCCGATCGAGCCCGTCAACATCGCGGCTTCATCGCTGAGAATGTCACCGAACATGTTGTTGCAGAGCATGACATCGAATTGCCGCGGATTGCGCACAAGTTGCATGGCCGCATTGTCAACATACATATGACTGAGACTGACGTCTGGATAATCTTTGTGGACGTCCACCACGACACGACGCCATAGCTCGGAGGATTCCAGCACATTGGCCTTGTCTACCGAGGTCAGCTTCTTCCGGCGCTTTCGAGCGGCGTCGAACGCGACCATGGCGATGCGACGGATTTCTTCCGTTGTATACACTTCGGTATTGACTCCCCGCTCGCTGCCGTTGGGCAGCTTCTCAATCCCCTTCGGCCTGCCGAAATAGATTCCGCCGGTCAATTCTCGGACGACGAGGATATCGATGCCTTCCACGACCTCTTTCTTTAATGTGGAGGCGTCGGTGAGGTTGGGATACAGTTTGGCGGGTCGCAGATTGGCATAGAGACCGAGCGCTTCACGGATGCCCAACAACGCCCGCTCGGGTCTGAGACTGTACTCTAATCCCTCCCATTTCGGTCCTCCGACCGCCCCCAGCAGCACGGCGTCGCTTTGTTTGGACAGCGTCAGCGTGTCTTGAGGTAGCGGCACTCCAACTTTATCGATGGCCTGACCGCCGATGTCGCCGTTCGTAAACTCAAAGTGATGCCCGCATCGTTCACCAACCGCCCTCAACACCTTGACCGCTTCTGGAACAATCTCCCGACCGACCCCGTCGCCTGCTAATACCGCGATTTTGGCTTTCACGCTGCCTCCGCCGTTAGCTTCCGCTTCGTGACACTTCCGACACCCCCGAGGCCTACCCCAAGTGGCGTTATTCCAATATTCGCTCGTCCTCAGTTTTCCAAGCGGGGTCGACGACGCAGAGAAACTCGATGGTGTCAGTTCCCATATTCTCAAGCGATTGTTTACTGCCGGGCGGGACATAGAGGGTCGTGCCGGCTTCCACGGTCGTCACCTGCTCATCAATCATGAACCGTCCATGCCCGGTGAGGAAATAATAGACTTCGGATGAATTCAGGACGTGCCACTTTGAACGCTGACCGGGCCCTAGAGCCCCGTGTGCGAGGCTATATCCAAGTTTCAGCGGATGCTTGGCCGGATGGAACACTTCGCGAAGCCGCGTATGGTCGCCGGCGAGGAACTCGGGCCGATCCGCCGGCGTGACCTTGAACACAGGAGCCCCCTTCGCCATTATCAGCTTGGTGAAGACGGCACTGTACCGTGCAAGGTTTCATCAAATCAAGTTTACCTTCTGCTCTCCTTGCGCCTGTTTTGTGGCCAAATACGCCAGCTTGTTCAAAGCATTCAGGTACGCCCTTGCCGACGCCGTAATAATGTCGGTGTCCGCGCCATGGCCCGACACGGTTCGTCCATCCTCTTGAACTCTGACGGAGACTTCGCCTTGGGCATCGGTCCCGCCGGTGATCGCCTTGACGACATACATGAGCAGCGTGCTTTTCGTCTGGGTAATGGCGGCAATTGTCCGGTATACGGCATCGACGGGGCCATCGCCGGTCCCCCTTTGGCTGAGAGACTTGCCGTCGATTTCCAATTCGACCGTGGCGGTCGGCACCTGATCGGTTCCACTGCTCACGCTGAAGGATTTCAAGGTGATCCGATCGGCCATTTTGGCCAATTCCTCGGAGACGATCACCTCGAGATCTTCCTCGTAAATCTCCTTCTTATGATCGGCGAGCCTCTTAAAGCGCTCGAAGGCATGGTTCACCTCTTCCTCTGTCAACTTGTACCCCAATTCTTCGAGGCGCTGGCGGAACGCATGGCGCCCGGAAAGCTTGCCCATGACCATTTTACTCTCGACCAACCCGATCGATTCGGGCCGCATGATCTCATACGTGGTTTTGTCCTTTAGCAGTCCATCTTGATGGATGCCGGACGTATGGGCAAACGCATTGGCTCCCACGATTGCCTTGTTCGGCTGCACCACCATGCCGGTAATTTTGCTGACCAGTCGACTCGTCTTGGAGATTTCTTCCGTGTGTATTCTGGTATCGGCCTGATAGAGGTCTTTCCGCGTACGCAACCCCATCGCAATCTCTTCCAATGAAGTATTGCCGGCGCGCTCGCCGATCCCGTTGATCGTGCACTCGACTTGGCCGGCGCCCTCCATGACAGCCGCGAGACTATTGGCCACGGCGAGCCCTAGATCGTTGTGACAATGCACTGAAATGACCGCCTTGCCGCTGTTGGCTACCCGCTCCCTGATCCCTTTGATCAGCTTCCCGAATTCCTGAGGGATGGCATACCCCACGGTGTCAGGGATATTGACCGTCCCCGCGCCCGCTTCGATGACGGCTTCGATCACCTCGTGCAGATAGGCGGGATCAGAGCGGCTCGCGTCCATCGGTGAGAACTCGACGTCTTCCACGTAACCCCTCGCCCGCTGTACCATTTCGACCGCGCGCTTCTTGGCTTCTTCACGCGTCATGCGAAATTGATGCTTCAGATGGATGTCCGACGTCGAGAGGAACGTGTGTATACGAACCTTCGGCGCACCTTTGAGGGCCTCCCAGGCACGGTCGATGTCCTCGGGGCGAGCCCGCGCAAGGCTGCAAATCGTCGGCCCTTCCACCTCCTGGGCAATGCGCCGCACCGCTTCGAAATCCCCGGGGGAACTATAGGCGAACCCGGCCTCGATAATGTCCACTCCAAGCCTGGCCAGCTGTTTCGCCACCATCACCTTTTCTTCCACGTTCATACTCGCGCCGGGAGATTGCTCCCCGTCACGCAATGTGGTGTCGAAAATTCTGATCATCCGTGTCATGTTCTCACCTCTTCTGGTCTAAGTGGTCCACTCGACGCGAGGCCGAGCAAAACGGATTTCTGCAAAGCGGCAGCGAGCGAAACGGTGAGGCGTACGTTTGACGGTACGTCGAGCCGTTGAGCGACGGAAGCACGATGCAGAAATCCACTTTCATCGGCCTCTAAAAGCAAAAGCCTCCATCCCTTGGCCCAGGGACGGAGGCTTCGAAGACTCCGTGGTACCACCCTGATTCGGCTCGGACGTCACTCTCGTTGTCCGATGCCCTTCATTCGGCCCGTCACGAGGGCAAGGCGGAATCCATTACTCGGATTTCGTGGATCCAGGCTCGGAGGCGAGTTCAGCAAGATTTGGGTTGGCTCGCACCATCCGCCAACTCTCTGTCCTGAATGTTGGAACCAGCCCCCAGCTCCGTTCTCGCATCGTTCAAAGGCGCTGGCTGCCCGCTTTCAACATTCTGGTGTCCAAACCGTTGCTTACTACTCCTCGTCGTTGCCGCTACCACTTCTGTTCGACGACTTCTCGTTTCGGCGGGGGTTGCTTACCCGCGAATTTCGTGAGCACAACGAACATGCGTTCGACCGGCCCAAGCAGGGCATACCCGGCGAACATGACAAATAGCATAACCTGGGGCCACGCCGCTACAAGAACTAACGCAAGAATGCCCCACACCAGGTAGGTGATGTGCTGTCGTCCTCGAAATTTCAGGTCCTTGAAGCTGCGGTACTTAATGGTGCTGACCATAAGGAACGATAAGATCAGCGTCACGATCAGTACCGCGACCGGCTTGACCTCCGCGCCCACCCGAACAATGTAGTGGTCGAAAATCACCATACTGGCCACGACTCCCGCGGCAGCGGGAATCGCCAGGCCCGTAAAATACTTCCCGTCGGCCATCGTTGCGGTTGCATTGAACCGGGCGAGCCGAACCGCTCCCATGGCCACGTAGGCGAACATAACGGCGATGCCGAATGTGCCTTGCCCGCTCAAGGCCCACGAATAGAGCAAGAGTCCCGGTGCGACGCCGAAGGACACCAGATCGGACAGGGAGTCGTATTCCAACCCAAAGTGGCTGGTGCTGTTCGTCATCCGAGCCGATTTTCCATCCAGAACGTCGAAGATCATGGCGACGAGGATGGCAATCGCCGCCGCCATATAATCGGCATTGAAGACGGACAAGACGGCAAAAATTCCGCAGAACAGATTGCCGGTCGTAAACAGATTCGGAATCAGGTGCATGGCCGCCTTGTGCCGTTTGGTGCCTTTGGCAAAGGATTGTCTAAGACCGGTGTTTTTCATTGTAGTTCCCCCAGGATTGTTTCTCCGCCTGTCACACGGTTACCGACAGCAATCCTGATTGCCGTCCCGACCGGAAGATACGTATCCATCCGAGAGCCGAACCGGATGAGACCATAGCGCTCGCCCCGAACCGCCCGGTCCTTGGGGTTCACCCAGCACACGATCCGTCTGGCAATGAGTCCTGCAACCTGCACGCAGAGCACTTTGGCCCCTTCCACCGTCTTAATCATCACGGCGTTTTGCTCGTTCTTCACTGTCGCATGGGGCTTACTGGCCACCAGAAACAACCCGGGCTGGTACTGTACATTCTCGACAATGCCTTCACACGGCATCCGGTTGATGTGCACGTCGAACACGTTCAAGAATATGGAGATCCGAACGGCGCGATCTTTCAGATACCGCGGCTCGAATTCTTCTTCGACCGCAAGCACGACCCCGTCACCCGGGGCAACGACGAGTCCAGGCCCTTGGGGAACCCTTCGCGGCGGGTTGCGGAAAAACCAGGACACGAAGAGGGTCAGCATGGCCCCCACGACCGCCAGGGGTATCCAACCGAGCCACCATGCGATCAGTGTAATGCCCGCGGCAGCGCCGATGAAGGGAAATCCTTCTTTGGCAAAGGGAACACCGGCCGCTCGATCAGTCACAGGCCTCCACCTCCATCAATTTTTTGACTTATCAACCAACTGATCCTTCTTGAGCCATGGCATCATCGCTCGCAGCTTGGCACCGACTTCTTCGATCGGATGCGCCTCACCTTTGGCCAACAGCGCGTTGTACACGGGGCGATTCGCCTGATTTTCCAAGACCCATTCCTTGGCAAACTGCCCCTGCTGGATTTCGCCGAGGATCTTTTTCATCTCCTGTTTAGTCTGTTCGGTGACGATACGGGGACCTCTCGTCACATCACCGTATTTAGCCGTCGTGCTGATCGAATACCGCATATTGGCGATCCCACCCTGATAGATCAAATCAACGATGAGCTTCACTTCGTGCAGACATTCAAAATACGCCATCTCTGGCGAATAGCCGGCTTCCACAAGGGTCTCATAGCCGGCCTGTATCAGCGAAGTCAGACCGCCGCAGAGGACCGCTTGTTCGCCAAACAGGTCCGTCTCGGTTTCTTCGCGGAAATTGGTTTCGATGACACCGGCGCGCCCTCCGCCGATGGCACTCGCATAGGCCAGACCCACCTGCTTGGTGGTGCCGCTGGGATCTTGATGCACTGCCAGGAGACAGGGGACTCCGCTGCCCTTGGTATACTCAGATCGTACCAAATGGCCGGGGCCTTTGGGAGCGACCATGAACACATTGATCGTCGCCGGGGCGACGATCTGGCCGAAATGGATATTGAATCCATGCCCGAACGCAAGGTACGAACCCGCCTTCAAGTTCGGCGCGACCTCCTGCCGATAGAGGGCAGCCTGTGCCTCGTCAGGCGCCAGGATCATGACAACATCAGACGCTTTCACCGCATCCGCTACCGGCATGACCTTTAGTCCGCTCTGCTCGGCTTTGCGCCAGGAACTGCCTTCACGCAAGCCGACCACGACCGAGACGCCGCTTTCTTTCATGTTGAGGGCGTGGGCATGGCCTTGGCTGCCGAAGCCGATGACCGCCACTTTCTTGTTGGTAATCTGTTGAAGATCGGCATCCCTGTCATAGTAAATCTTCATCATGATGGACTCCCGAAGGCAAAAGGTTGATGCGTGACGGCAGCGGGGACACCCGCCTCATTACTCGCGGGCGACTTTCTTGGGTTGCGTCGTCGTGGAACGGAGCGGTTCCCGGGCAACGGCCACCCGGCCGGTCCTGGTCAATTCTTTGATTCCCAGCGGCTGAAGGAGATTGATGATCGCTTCGATCTTTTTCGGATCACCCGTGACTTCAATCGTATAAGTCGCGGGAGTCGAATCGATGACATTCGCGCGGAAGATATCGGCAATCCGTAAGGCTTCCGCGCGGTCTTCCTGCCTGGTGTGCACTTTGATCAGCGCCGTCTCGCGTGAGACAAAATCGCTTTCGTTCAAATCCACGACTTTGATGACGTCAATCAACTTGTTGAGCTGCTTGACAATCTGCTCGACGATCCGCTCATCACCCGAGGTGACGATCGTCATTTGAGACATGGACGGATCCAACGTCGGTGCGACAGACAGGCTTTCGATGTTGAAACCGCGACCGCTGAACAACCCGGCGATCCGCGACAGGACTCCAAACTTATTCTCGACCGTCACTAAGATGATGTGTTCCATCGTTCTGGTCTCATCGTCGGTGCCGGCAATGACGCTGCGGATCTCGGCAACCGCCCCAAAATCCTCTATGCCGTCAAGATCGTGTCTTTGTCCTGTGGAGTCACCTTGGCGCCGCCGCTCTGTTTCAGTTTCAGCTCCGGCGGATCGTCCAAAATCATCTCGTGATTGCACCCGCCTGCCGGAATCATGGGGTAGACGTTTTCGTAGGGATGTGTCGGCACATCCACGATGACTGGCCCTTTGGCCGCAATGGCTTCCTGCAGCACGTTGTCCAAATCGCTCACCTTCGACGCCCGCAACCCTATGGCGCCGTACGCATCGGCCAGCTTGACGAAATCCGGGGTGGTGTCCAGATAACTCGAGGCGTAGCGTCCCTCGTAGAAGAGGTCCTGCCATTGGCGCACCATTCCGTGAAATCGATTGTTTAAGACGATGATTTTCACCGGAAGTTTGTGCACGACCGCAGTCGCCATTTCCTGCATGTTCATCTGCACACTGCCGTCACCTGCGATGCAGAGGACGAGCCGGCCGGGAAAGGCAGCTTGGGCACCCATTGCGGCGGGAAATCCGAATCCCATCGTCCCGAGTCCGCCGGAGGTCAACCAACGGTTCGGCTTGGCCATCTTGAAATATTGGGCCGCCCACATCTGGTGCTGACCGACGTCCGTGGACACGATTGGATCCAGGTCCTTGGTCAGCTCGTACAGGCGTTTGATCACTTGCTGCGGCTTAATGGGTCCATCCGCCTCCTGCTGATAGCTGAGGGGATGCGCGCTCTGCCATTCCCGAATCTGGTCCCACCAGGCTTTGCGCAGTTCCTTTTGCTCGCCGTTTACTGTCGCCCGGAGAATCTGATTCAATTCGCGCAGCACGGCCTTGCAGTCGCCGACGATCGGAATGTCGACGTGGATGTTCTTCCTGATCGACGTCGGATCAATGTCAATGTGAATGATCTTGGCGTAAGGACAGAACTCGGACACCTTGCCAGTCACCCGGTCATCGAAGCGGGCGCCGATGGCCACGACGAGATCCGAGTAGTGCACGGCCATGTTGGCCTGGTAAGTGCCGTGCATTCCCATCATTCCAAGAGACAGAGGATGTTCGCCCGGGAAGGCGCCCAACCCCATCAACGTCATGTCGACTGGAATCTGCGTGAGCTCGGCCAATTCAATTAACTCTTTCGAGGCACCCGAGAAGATCACGCCGCCGCCGACGTAAAGAATCGGCTTCTTGGACTTCATAATGGCTTCTGCGGCCTGTTTGACCTGCCACTTATTGCCTTCATATGTCGGGTTGTATCCCCGGATCGACACGGAATTCGGATAATTGAACTCCGCCTTGTCCATCGAGACGTCTTTGGGAATGTCCACCAAAACCGGCCCGGGACGCCCGGTGGTGGCGATGTAGAACGCCTCCTTGATGGTTGAGGCCAGCTCGTTCACGTCTTTCACGAGAAAGTTGTACTTCGTGCAGGGACGGCTCAGTCCTACGTTGTCCGCCTCTTGGAAGGCATCGTTTCCGATCAAATTGGTCGGCACCTGGCCGCTAAAGCACACCAGCGGGACAGAATCCATGTAGGCATCGGCCAAGGCGGTAATCACATTGGTCATGCCGGGTCCCGACGTCACGAGACACACCCCCGCCTTGCCGGTGGCCTTGGCGTATCCTTCGGCCATGTGGCCGGCACCTTGCTCATGGCGAGTCAACACCACCTCTATGTCCTTCTGTTGGTGCAGCATGTCGAAAATCTTGAGGACAACCCCCCCCGGCAGCGCGAAGAGGGTTTTCACTCCTTCACGCTTGAGGCATTCGATAAAAATTTCGGCGCCTGTCAGTTTCATGCAGACCTCCAATCCCTCCCGTGGCCCTTGTCAGCTTGACGCTTTTCGATTCTGGCCATCGGAGGTGGATACACCATTACCACTGATCACCTACCGCTGATCATCGAGAAATATCTGAAATATCAATGACAAAGATCAAAGATCCTAGCACCACGATAATGCCAGGTCAATAGACAGGCTCCTACACAGCGGACGTGGTGTATGAAGGGCTGAGAACCTGGACGGTAAGAGAGCGCGGTGGAGAGGACTTATAAGCCGGATTCTGTCCCGTCAAGGATTTGTTCCTCGACGGTGGTCATCATTTCTCTGGGATCCGAGTTACCTCGAACCTCAAGCGACCTACCCGAAGACCTCGGCCGGGCCAGCCGGTCGCCGCTTCAAAGGAAGCGACAGCTGTCTTCCTATTTGGTCTTGCATCGAGCGACGCTTACCGTGCCGGTGATGTCGCCATCCCCGCGGTGGGCTCTTACTCCACCGTTTCACCCTTACCTGATCCGCAGCGATTCGATTGGGGTCCCGTCGCTTTGGCCATCGGCGGTTTGTTTTCTGTGGTGCCGGTGTCGGATCGCTCCGCCTGGGCATTACCCAGCGCTCTGCCCATGAAGTCCGGACTTTCCTCTCGCGGCGTCACCGCCACGAGCGATCACCTGGTCCTCTCCCTCGCGCAGATTGAGTATAGGAAATGAACGAGCGTGATGCAAGAAGGAGTCTTATCGATGGTCTCACCGGTAAGTTACCGGCCAACCGGTGGCAACTCCGCAACCGGAACCGGTTGCTTTGACTGATAAATAGTCATGGCTTCGGGAAGCCATTTCTTCAGCTGGTCAATGCGTGTTTCGTTACTCGGATGGGTGGACATGAACTCCGCTGGCCCGCCACCTCCGGACATTTGGGCCATCCGTTCCCACAGAGCCACCGATTCGCGCGGGTCGTAACCGGCGTCGGCCGCAAGCAGAATGCCGATATAATCTGCTTCCGATTCGTGTTTGCGACTGAACGGAAGCAACACGCCGACTTGCGCTCCTGCTCCCAACGCCGCCATCGTCCCCTGGGAAAGGAGCGGATTCATGCCGCTGGCACCCGCTGCGGCGCCGGCCACTTGAAGCGCCGCACTCGTGAGTTGACCCTGACTCATCCGTTCCGCCCCATGCCGGGCCAAGGCATGCACCACTTCGTGTCCCATGACCGCAGCGAGGCCGGCTTCCGTCTTGGCCATCGGTAAGATACCCGTGTACACCGCCATTTTTCCCCCGGGCAGCGCAAACGCATTGGCGGTCTTGTCGTCCTTGATCACGGTGACTTCCCATTGAAACTGCTGTGCCATCTCTGCGTACTTCGATCGTTTCGCCGCTTCGACGATGCGAGCTGCCACGCGCTTCACGGGCTCGATCTCCCTGGAGTCCTGTGATGGTTTCATTTTGGGATCGTTTTTTACCTGGTTGTATGCCTGCGCACCCAGCTGCATTTCCTGCGACACTGAGGTCATCAGCAATTGTGATCGGCCTGTGTAGGGATTGGTCTCGCATCCGCTCGCGAATGCTAGCGACAAAGACAGGATTGTGCCGATGATGCGCTCCGCATGCCGCTTCATTCTCACATCGTACATGACTCGCACCTCCACGACTCACAACGTGCTTGCGGTCAACGGGTTTGACCGATTTTCGCTGCTCTGCTACATTAGCGTCTCACACCGAGGTTTTCCACTGATGTAGCGGATCCCGGCAGGATGCTGGCGCATCCAAGCAGGGGCGCTGCCTGCAACTCGTCGCCCGCACGAGCATCGACTACCTGCTCAGCATCACACAGATCAACAGGATGCCGTCCTCTTCGATCGAACGCATAGGAATCGACGAATCGGGAAAGGGCGATTACTTCGGCCCGCTCGTCATCGCCGCCGTGTTCGTCGATGCGACGACACAAGAGGAGCTCACGCTCATGGCGGTGCGAGACAGCAAGAAAATCTCAGACGGACGCATTCTCGAGCTCGCGCCTGACATTAAGACGATCTGTCCTCACAGCGTCATCGCCATTGGCCCCCAGAAATACAACGAACTCTATGGGAAAATCCGAAACCTCAATCGTTTGCTGGCTTGGGGGCACGCGAAGGCGCTTGAAACGTTGTTGGAACGCGTCTCCTGCGAGCGTGCGATCTCGGATCAATTCGGCGACGAGCGGCTGATCCTCAACGCGCTCCAAGAAAAGGGGCGGCGCATCGTGCTCGAGCAACGCACGAAGGCAGAGTCGGATCTTGCCGTCGCCGCCGCCTCGATCATAGCTCGGGCCGAGTTCTTGTTACGGCTCAAGCGTCTCTCAGATGAGATCGGTACTGTCTTACCCAAAGGAGCATCGCCTGCAGTTGAGTTGGCTGGCAGGATGATCGTGAAGAAGCACGGACAAGAGCGGTTGGGAACGGTCGCGAAACTGCACTTCAAGACGACGAAAGCTGTTCTCGAGAAGCCAGCGACGTAGTGTAAAAGAGACTTACACCGATTCTCCCACCTCGAGATCGGTCGGCTTTGTATGGTCCAGCGGCTTTTGGTCTGCTTGCGCTTCTCCATCCCAGTACAACATGCGGTGGCAATAGGGGCATGTGTGCAGATCCTGAGAGCGTTTCACTTCCGCGATCAATTGAGGAGGGATTTGCAGCCGGCATCCGGCACACATGCCGCGCTGGATTGCCGCAAGCGGCTGATCCTTTCTCGAGGCTTTTAACTTTGCATAGCGGGCGAGCAACGCCGGTTCGACTTTCGCCGATCGCTCCCGTTGCTGGCTCTCCAGTTCGGCCAGTTCCGACGACAGCTTCCGATCCATCTCGTCGAGCACCTGCTTTTCCTTATTGAAGGCCTGCTCGGCGATTCGAACCTTTTCCTGTGCTTCTTTCGCCGCCACTTGGAGTTGTTCGATTTTTTCCATACAGGCCAACACCTTGTCCTCAATGTCGGACTTCTTTTTGTTGGCCATCTGCAACTCGAACAGATGGGCCTGATATTCCTTGTTGGTCTTGAGTTCGGACAACCGCGCCCGCATTTTGTCGGTGTGGGCATCCTGCGCCTCGACGTCTTTTTCATGCGAGCGCCGCTCCTTGACCGAGGCTTCGACGGCACTACTCGTGTCCTGAAGCGACTGTTTCGCCTCGCGCAGGGGCGTTTCAACCGCATGCAGTCGTTCCGGGATCCTCCGGCGCTGTTCGGTGATCTCCATGATGCGAAGATCAATCTTTTGCAGTTCGATGAGGGGAGACAGATTTTGGTTCAATGCACTCCCAAGTCTCAGGTTCAGGAAGGAAGGATATGCGATTCCCGCCGCCGGTCCACTGGTGGGCCCACTAGGACTCGAACCTAGGACCAGCTGATTATGAGTCAGCCGCTCTAACCACCTGAGCTATGGGCCCCATGGGAACAGTTGGCTCCGGCTCAGGGTGAGGTCGAGATTCGGATCAGACTCGACAGCCTTCCATCAGCTCAGCCTTGACCGCAGCCTCGACGTCAACTGATTTTAGGCCCGGGCGGGAGACAGAGTCAAATCATCCGTCAGTCTCATAAGCTCTCCACGAAACTCCTGAGCTTTTTGCTGCGGCTCGGATGCCGTAGCTTACGCAACGCCTTGGCTTCAATCTGACGGATGCGCTCACGGGTCACTTCAAAATCTTGTCCGACCTCTTCCAGCGTATGATCGGTGGCTTCGCCGATGCCAAACCGCTTGCGCAAGACCTTCTCTTCACGCGGCGTCAGGGTCTCCAGCGCGCTGTTGATTTGGCGTTGCAAATCATAGCGAATGGCCGCCTCCAGCGGAGAAATGGCCTTCTTGTCTTCGATGAAGTCACCCAGGTGGCTGTCTTCTTCCTCACCGATCGGCGTTTCCAACGAGATCGGTTCACGGGCGATCTTCAAGATCTTCCGAACTTTATCGAGAGGCAGATCCATACGCTCCGCGATCTCTTCCGGGGTAGGTTCTCGCCCGAGTTTTTGCACCAGGTGACGGGATGTTCTGATCAGTTTATTGATGGTTTCGATCATATGAACGGGAATACGGATCGTACGGGCCTGGTCGGCGATGGCGCGCGTGATTGCCTGGCGGATCCACCACGTGGCGTACGTACTGAATTTGTATCCGCGCTTGTATTCGAACTTGTCGACGGCCTTCATGAGTCCGATGTTTCCTTCCTGGATCAAGTCCAGGAACTGCAGACCGCGATTCGTATACTTCTTCGCGATACTGACGACGAGCCGAAGGTTTGCCTCAACGAGTTCCGCCTTGCCTCGCTTGACCTTTTCCTCTGCCACGTCAAGATGCTTGACCGCGTCCTTGATCTCTTCGCCGGAAACCAGGGCCTCCTCGGTCTCCAATTGACGGATGCGGCTCTTGGCAGCCTGGTACAGCTTTTTGACGTCTTGAAGGGTGTCTTCGGACACGCCGGTTTTTCGTTTGACTGCCTGAAAATCTTTCCGATCTCGGCATAGTCTCCTCAGCAGTTCGGCCCCCGCTTCACCGCCGACGCCAATGCGCCGCTGGCAACTGACGATCTCGCGTTCGGCCGTCCGTATCTGAATGGCCATCTCACGGACCCGCTGGACCATCCGATCCTTCAGAACCCCGTGCAGGTTCACGGCTTCCATCTTATCGACAACCTGTTCCCGGATCGCGTCGATCTGCTTTTTGATCTTCTTGAGCTTCGCCGGATCTTTGCCCGCCTGACGTGACTTTTCGTACAGCCCCTTCAGCGAAGTCGACACCTTCCGGACGGTATTCAAGCCTTCCAGGGTCTTGAGCCGCAATTCCTCGTAGTCCCGCTCAACTTCTTCTTCCTCGAAATCCTCTTCCGTTTCCTGTATCGGCACGATCTCACGCACGTCGATCTTGCCGTTCTTGAGTTGATCGCGGAGCGCGAGGATGAATTCGATCGTCATCGGCATGCCGTAGATGACAAATGCGATGTCCCGTTTTCCCTCCTCGATGCGCTTGGCGATTTCAATCTCGCCTTCGCGGCTGAGCAGTGCAACGCTCCCCATTTCCTTGAGGTAGAGCCTCACGGGATCGTCGGTCCGACTCAGCGCCCCCGGGGTGAGGTCAATTTCCTTTTCATTGTCCTCCGCTTCGCTGTCCTCCGTGTCTTCGCCGGCCTCCTCTTGATCGGGGACGGCACTCCGGTTTTTTGGAGCACGATCACCTTCCGGGGCATCGACGATTTCGATGTCCATTTCGCCGAACATTGTCATAATGCTGCCGAACTGCTCGGATGAGACCACTTCGGCGGGCAACGTGCTGTTCAACTCGTCGTAGGTCAGGAACCCCTTCTCCTTACCGATCGAGATCAGCTTCTTTACTTCCACAAGCAATTCTTGTTTCGCCATGCTTACTCCTTACTTACACCCTTCACCAAAGAAAGCACTCCGAGAGGTCGCCCGGCCTTTTGCAGGCGCATTTCATTGACACGGCCATTCAACACCCTGACGTCTTCGATCCGTCCTTCCCGCTCTGCGGTCTTGAGCTGCGTGATCAGGTCACGCAGCATGGCTTCAGTCCGCTTTCGATCGATCGTCTCGAGGCAACCCTGTATATGGGCGCGAGCGTCGTCAAAATGCTGTTCTTGCATAGACAATTCTGTAGCCAGGGGTCCGCAGTCTGGATCATCGACCACGACATCCAGCAATCGACGAAGTCCCACCCGACCGTCCGGTTCAAGATGGACCAGCGCGGTTTCAACGATCCGGCGGCAGGCTGGCATCGAAAACGCTTCAGGCCGCAATCGACGGACGTCGGCGGCGGACAAGTGGCCATGGAGCAACAGATAGATCAAGTCCCGTTCCTCCGGAGCCCCCTTCGACGAGGCAACGGGCGGAGTCTCACTTTTGGAGACAGCCGAACGCGACGGATGTTTTTCCCGCAAGGCCGGATACCGGTCAATAAGCCGCTGCTGATTGATGCCGAAGCGCTCGGCCACCAGACGAATCCGTTCTTCCCGTTCGATGGGATGCTCGCTCTTTTGCAAAATGCGCAAGATTTCGTCCACGCTTTGGATCCGCCCTTCCATGGTACTGCTCTCCGCAGTCTTGACGCTCTGCTCAAGAGCAAAATCCAGTAAACTCGGGGCCTGTTGTTCCAAGCGGGTAAAGGCGTCTATTCCTTCTTTTCGAACGTACGTATCGGGATCTTCTCCGGCGGGCAATGTCACCACCTTCACGCCCAATCCGCTGTTGACAAAGAGATCCAACCCTCGCAACGCCGCCCGGACACCGGCCGCATCGGGATCGAACAGCAACACGACTTTTGAGGCGAACCGCCGGAGCATCTGAACATGGTCGGGAGTGAGCGCGGTCCCAAGGGTCGCCACCGTGTGTGTCAACCCCGCCTGGTGCAGCGCGATCGCATCGAAATAGCCTTCGACGACAATGACCGTCTTCGTCCGACTGACGGCCTCGCGGGCGACATCAAGGGCAAAAAGCGTTTGCCCCTTCTTGAACAGCGGCGTATCCGGCGAATTCAAATATTTGGGAATCCCGTCGCCAAGAACGCGGCCACCGAATCCGACGATACGCTTACGGAGGTCGGTGATGGTGATCATCACTCGGGCGCGAAATCGGTCGTAATACCCAGTCCCATTGTCCCGCGCGATGATCAAACCGGCTGCCGCCATGTCTTGCTGGGTACACCCCTGCTTACCGAGCCACCTGATTAATCCATCCCATTCCACCGGCGCGACACCGATGCCGAAACGCTCGATCGTGGCCTCCTGAATGCCTCGCCCTGCCAGATAGGCTCGCGCCTCAGCTCCGGACCGATCGTTCTGCAAATTTTGCTGAAACCATTGTGCAGCCATCCGGTTGAGCTGTTCGAGACGATGGCCTTGGGCGATCTGGGGTTCTGAAGCGGAGACGATGTCCTGAATCTCAATTCCCACCTTGCGACCGAGATCCTTGACCGTTTCTGGGAAACTTGCTCCGGTGATTCTGGTCAAAAACGTGAACACATTACCTCCCGCGCCACAGCCAAAACAGTGAAAGATCTGTCGGCTGGAGCTGACGGTGAACGATGGAGTTTTTTCTTGGTGGAAGGGGCAGAGACCCTTCAAATTCTGCCCAGCACGGGTCAAGCTGACATGCTGCCCGACAATCTCGGCGATGTCGATCCGATCCTTGATCTGATTGATGACATCGTCAGAAATCAGGCCTCGACCCATGGGAGACGCAGCTCCTCACTCCCCCAAACGCGGTGGGGCTGGTATGCGTAAGTGATCGGAAAAATTGACCGGTCAGGTTAACAGAGACACGGGAAACCTGTCAAACGCGAGACGATGACGATCATCCCGGCGGCCAGGTCATGTGTCGTCCACCTAACACATGTAGATGGAGGTGAAACACCGTTTGGCCCGCGTCGGGGCCTGTATTGGTCACGATACGGTAGCCTGACAGCGCGAGGCCCTTGTGTTTCGCGACCTTGGTGCAAGTGAGTAACAGTTGAGCCAAGAGTCCGGATTCGGTCTCCCTCACGTCTCCCACCGCCTGGACATGTTGCTTCGGAATGATCAGGACATGAACAGGCGCCTGCGGATTGACGTCATCAAAGGCCAATGTGTGCTCGTCCTCATGGACAATTTTGGCAGGAATCCGTTTTTGGACGATCTGACAAAACAGGCAGTCATTCATCGGGGATGCCTCATTGTTTCCGTTTGAGACCCGACTTCCCATATCGTGAACCCAGCTCTTGATACACCTCTTGCAGAGAGACGTCGTGGTAACCAAGCACCATCAGGGTGTGGAAGAACAAATCGGCGACTTCATAGATAATCTCTTCTCGCTTGCCCCCTTTTGCAGCAAGGAGAACCTCGCCGGCTTCCTCTGCCACTTTTTTGAGAATCGTATCCTGTCCGCCCTCGAAGAGTTTGGTGGTGTAGGAATCGGGCTGTGGCTGGGCGCGGCGATGTACAATAATCCGCAGGACACTTTCAAGTATTGCACCGAACGCTTCGGATGACGGGTGCTCCTCAGCGTCTCCCTCCAGTTTCGAGAAAAAGCACGCTCGCTCTCCCGTGTGGCAGGTGGGGCCAAGCGGTTGTGCCTTGACCAGGATCGTATCCCGGTCACAGTCCACGAAGACCTCCTTCACGAGCAACTTGTTGCCGGACGTTTCACCCTTTTCCCATAGGGTCTGCCGTGATCGGCTCCAAAAGTGCACCGATTTCGTCGATAACGTTTTCGTCAGCGCTGCTTCGTTCATGTATCCGAGCATGAGGACGGTGCCATCCAGCCAGTCCTGCACGATAGCCGGAATCAGGCCCGTCCCGTCGAATTTGATATCGCGAGTGGTCATGTCCGCCACACATCCTTCGCCTGTTTGAGACAAGCGCCGTCATAGGCCGCTGCATTGCGAGAGATCAGCTGGACCCTCTCACGGCCGCGAGAACGGTTATTCACACTCCTGTCATACGCACAGGTACTCCGCGCTGGTGCAAATAGGCCTTGGCTTGCGGAATCGTAAAGGTCCTAAAATGAAAAATCGAGGCCGCGAGCACCGCATCCGCTTTACCGGTGACGAAACCGTCATAGAGATGTTCCAGCGACCCGACGCCTCCGGATGCGATCAGTGGGATCGACACGCGGGCAGAGACTGAAGCCGTTAAATCCAGATCGTAGCCACATTGCCGGCCATCTTCATCCATACTGGTCAATAAGATCTCGCCGGCCCCAAACCGTTGCATGCTCTGCGCCCAGTCGATGGCATTCAAACCGCTCGCCTTCCGTCCGCCGTGCGTGAACACCTCCCAGGACGACGATCCCGATCGCTTGGCGTCAATCGCCACGACAATGCACTGCGTGCCAAACCGTTCGGCTGCCTCCCTCACGAATTCCGGCCGCTCCACGGCAGCGGTATTGATACTGACCTTGTCCGCCCCGGCATTCAACAAGTGACGGATGTCGTCGAGCGTCCGCACCCCGCCGCCGACCGTGACCGGCATGAACACCCTCGCAGCCGTCCGCTCCACCACGTCGATGATCGTCTTTCGATTTTCGTGGGACGCCGTGATGTCCAGAAAGCACAGCTCGTCTGCACCCTCTCGATCATAGACCGCCGCCACCTCGACCGGATCGCCGGCATCTCGAAGATTGACAAAGCTCACGCCTTTGACGACACGGCCGTCTTTCACGTCGAGGCAGGGAATGATGCGCTTGGTCAACATACCTTGTACTGCCCCTAGACACGTGCCGTTACCCGTCAGCACGGCGAAGGGCGGCAACGGCCTCCCGGTAGTTCAACTTTCCGTCATACAGCGCCTTTCCCACGATTGCGCCTTCAACTCGAGGGCCGAGCGATTGGAGAGCTTGCAGGTCCTCGATTGTGGAAATACCGCCGGAGGCAATCACGGGAAAGGCAGAAAATGTCAGGATTTCCCTCAAGGCAGCAATGTTCGGTCCGCTCAGCATACCATCTCGCGCAATGTCGGTATAAATGACGGCGCCGAGATCGAACCCCGCCAACTCCTTGAGTAGATGCGTTGCCGTCGTCTCCGACAGCGAGGTCCAACCGTTGACTGCCACCTTGCCGTCGCGAGCATCCAAGCCGAGCAGGATCCGCTTGGGAAACTCTTGACAGGCCTGTCGCAAGAAGGCGCGATCCTTCAATGCCCCTGTACCCAGCACAATGCGGGAGATGCCTGACTTGAAATACCGCCTGACCGTGGCCATGTTCCGAATGCCGCCGCCGACTTGCACCTGGACCGGCGCCGACCGAACGACAGCCTCGATCTGCGTCAAATTCCGCGGTTCTCCTTCTACGGCCCCGTTCAGATCCACGAGGTGAATGATCGTCGCGCCGGCCTGGACCCATCGTGTTGCCATCGATGGAATATCGGTGCCATACACGGTTTCAGCGTCCATATCGCCCTGACGCAACCGGACGCAGCGGCCATCCTTCACATCAATCGCCGGTATCACCACCATGGGTTAGTCTTGCTTCGCTCCGAACGGAAACGTCTTGAGTACTTTCTCTGTCCCATATTGGGCGAGCTCCTCGGCAGTCACAAATCCTCCACCATGCTGGATGAACCCCAGAAAGTCCTCTGTCAGCGGCTTCTGCCGCTCATAATAATTGCCGACCCATAGCACCTGTCCGTCGGCCGCCACGGCTTTCACTTCAAAGCCTACTGTCGCGGGAGGATTCGCTCCCATACGGCTTCCCGATCGTTCTTGGTAGACCAAGACCTGCCCCATCAGTGCGGCGTCGGCTTGGAGCTTCGCTGCCAGCTGAGCTGCCTGGGCTTCCGGCGTCGCCTTCGAGGTCTCAGGGGAGGACTTGACCGCCACCCTGGAGGTTTCGCTAGGCGAAAGTATGACGAGGCCCTGCCGATCTTTCAGTCGCGACCAAAACAGCTGTGTCACCTTCTCAGCCGCAAAGGCCGGGACCGCGGTAGTTTGTCGCAATTGTGGTTCAACGTTGGACGGGATGCCCAAGGAAATATCAGAGCGTTGGACACTTTGCGGCGTTGAAAGATACATGTCTCCCGCATCACGGACCTGTGGAGTCGTCAAAGTCGTAAAGGGCAATAACGCAATGCTTCGGATGTGATACCGAGGCAGTTCACTCGACGTCTGCGCCGTGACCTTGGAACCGCTGCAGGCGGAGCCGAGAACCAGCAACAAGGCGATGGTTCCTGTCAAGCAAGTACGTGATGCCTCGCCGATGCTATGCATGCCAGGCCCCAAAATTTTTCATCAAACGCAAGCCCACTGATTGACTTTTTTCCGGATGGAACTGACAGGCCACGATATTGTCCTTCCATACGGCCGAGACGAATGGAGTGCCGTAGATGGTTGTCGCGGCTGTGACCATCGGATCAACCGGCTGGACGAAGTAGGAATGAACAAAATACCAGTCAGAACCCGAGACGATATCCGCAAACAGCGGACAAGGCCGCTCGACGTTGACCTGGTTCCATCCCATATGTGGGATCTTCAGGGCGGGATCCGGGACAAACCGCTTCACTTGGCCGGGAATGATATTGAGTCCCTTGTGCGCACCGAACTCCTCACTTTCCGTAAACAACAGTTGAAGCCCCAAGCAGATGCCCAGAAAGGGCTTGCCCGATTGAACCGCTGATCGAATGGGTTCAACCAGATCAAATCGCTCCAAGTTGGCCATACAATCGCCGAAAGCGCCCACACCGGGGAGGACCACATGGCCGGCACTTGTAATCGCCGCGGGATCACGCGTCACCAACGCCTGGTGCCCCACCGACTCGAAGGCTTTCCAGACGCTGCGCAAATTTCCCATCCCGTAATCAATAATCGCAATCATGGGCCACCCTGAGCCTCGGCTCCTAACCATACCGCAATCGGCTGATAAAACAGAAGGACAGGTTTCCCGAAGGAACCTGCCCACACCGGCGCGCATTGTTCTGCGATGATCAGATGGCACGGACGACGAAGATAACGCCATGATCCGCTGCAGGGCGTGATGCCGTGTCACCCCGTCGACAGGAATGCATGGAGATATGCACGAGACAGGACTTGCGACGCCTTATAACGTGCCCTTTGTCGAAAGCACTTTTCCCGCCAATCGCTCTTCCAACATCGTCGCCTGATCAAGAGCTTTCGCTGTCGCTTTGAAGATGGCTTCCATGATGTGATGCGGATTGCGTCCATACAACAGATTGATATGGAGATTTAACCCGCCCTGGGTCACGAAGGCCTGAAAGAAGTCTTCGAAGAGGCCGAGGTCGAATGCTTTGATTTTGCGGTCCGGCAAATTGACGTTGTACACGAGGAACGGCCTGCCGCTGAGATCAACGGTGACTTGTGCCAACGTCTCATCCAGTGGCGCCGAAGCGAAGCCGAATCGCTTGATGCCGGCCTTTTCTCCTAGGGCCTGATGAAGCGCCTTGCCCATGACAATCCCGACATCTTCCACTGTATGGTGTTCATCGATGTCGAGATCACCTTTGGCCTGAACAGTGAGATCAAAAAATCCATGCTTGGCCATCAACTCCAGCATGTGGTCGAAAAACCGAATGCCCGTGTCGATCTTGCTCTCTCCGCTGCCGTCCAACGTCCACTCGACGCGAATGTCGGTTTCCTTGGTCGCTCGATGCAGCGAGGCCTGTCTGGGGGCGGCATCTTTTTTCATGTGAACCTGCTTTGGGCGGATTTGGCGTGCGCATCGAACCCTTCGATGGACGCCAGCCGGATAAGGTGATCCTTGACTTTGCTCAATTCTTCTTTGGTGTAATACACAATGTTGCTGATCTTCGTATAATCGTGGATCGACAGAGCCGAAAAAAACCTCGCCGTGGCCCCGGTCGGCAAGACGTGATTCGGCCCCGCGATGTAATCGGCGACGGAAGGCGGGGTATAGCGCCCCAGGAACAGTGCGCCGGCATGTCGGATTTTCTCCAGATAATCAAACGGCTCGTCTACGGACAGGGTGAGATGTTCGGCCGCGATCTCGTTCGCCACATCGATCGCTTCATCGATCGTCGTGACCACGAAAACGACGGAATATTTCCTGACGGACTTGGCCGCGATTTTCTCACGCTGTAATCCCTTCAGTTGTTTTTCGACAAGAGAGACCGTCTCTTTGGCAAGCGAGGCGGACGTCGTCACCAACCAGACTTGTGCCTCCTCATCGTGCTCAGCCTCGCAGAGTAAGTCGGCCGCCACATGCGCCGGTTTGGCATCGTTGTCCGCCACGATCAACAACTCGCTCGGTCCCGCCACCATATCAATGCCGACAGTCCCGTACAACATGCGTTTCGCCGTGGCAACATAAATGTTCCCCGGCCCGACGATCTTGTCCACTTTTAAAATGGTTTTCGTGCCGAACGCCAGCGCGCCGATCGCCTGCACCCCGCCCACGCGATAAATCTCGGTCACTCCGGCAATATCCGCTGCGACAAGCAAATAGGGATTGATGCCGCCTTTCTGAGGAGGGGTGCACATGACGATCCGCTTTACCCCCGCCACCTTGGCTGGAATGGCGCTCATCAGTACGGTGGAAGGATAGACGGCTTTCCCGCCCGGCACGTATACGCCGACGGCATCAAGGGGAGTCACGACCTGTCCCAACGTCGCCGCTCCATCCTGGTACATCCAGGTTTTGGTCCGTTGCCGCTCGTGGAAGGCCATGATCCGTTGGGCGGCAAAGCGCAAGGAGTCGCCTTCCTCTTTTCGTATCTTGTAATAGCTTTCTTTGATTTCTTCGGGAGAGACTTTCAGCTGAGTCGGGGCGAGCGACACGTTGTCGAATCGCTTGGTGAAACGGAGAACCGCTTTGTCTCCACCCCGCTCCACGGCGTCCAGGATGGCCCTCACGGGTTTTTCGGCTGCCGCCCCTTGAACCCGCGAACGCCCCGCCACCTTTTTCAACGTGGGGAGGAACGCCCGATCTGTGGAGGCAACAATCTTCATGTCCGCATCCGCTTAGGCTTTCCAGTCGCAGACCGTGCCGGCTTTACCGATCCGTCTTTTCGAGCCGGTCCAGGAGTGGCGCACGCATGCCGGAGTTTGCTGAGCAACTCGGCGACGGCCTGGTGTTTCAATTTGAGACTAGCCCGATTGACGATGAGGCGTGCCGTCGATCGGGCGATGCACTCGACTTCGATGAGGCCATGGGCTTTGAGCGTGTTGCCTGTTTCAACCAGGTCGACGATGCGATCGGCCAGTCCGACAATCGGCGCCAGCTCAATCGAGCCATAGAGCTTGATGATTTCGACCGGCACGCCGCGCTGGTTGAAATAGCGCTCGGTAATCTTCGGGTATTTTGTGGCGACGCGGATTTTTGACGAGAGCCGGTCGCGTGGTACTTGCCCTCGAAAAGCGGCGACGGCAATTCTACACGCTCCGAACCCTAAATCCAATGGCTCATAGACGTCACAGTCCTGTTCAAGCAACACATCTTTGCCGACGACACCCACGTCTGCCGCTCCGTGTTCCACATAGGTGGGCACATCGGTCGGCCGCACGATGAGAAACGTCATCCCGATCTCCGGACAGGGGAACAACAGCCGGCGGCTATCAGCCGCGGGCTGCGCCGCGCCATATCCTGCCTTCGCAAACAACTTGAGCGTTGGCTCGATCAATTTCCCTTTGCACAAGGCAATCGTCAGCATCCGCTATCCTTTTTGTCGGTCGATGACAGCGCCGAGAGCCCTAAGCTTCTCTTCGATTCGTTCGTAGCCACGGTCGAGATGATAGACGCGCAGCACGTCCGTCGTCCCTTCGGCCGCCAGGCCCGCGAGGATCAACCCAGCACTGGCACGCAAGTCGGAGGCCATGACTGGAGCGCCTGCAAGACGTTCGTGCCCCGTGATAACGACACGATTGCCCTCGACGCGAATATCCGCCCCCATACGGCGCAGCTCCTCTACATGCATGAAACGGCTTTCAAACACGGTCTCCGTAATGATACTGGTGCCTTCCGCCACCGACATAAGCGCCACCATCTGCGCCTGCATATCTGTCGGGAAACCGGGGAAAGGCAAGGTCCGGACGTCGACACCCTTCAATCGTCCCCGCTTTGACGCGTCGATATGGACGCGCTCCTTTTCGACTCGAATGGACACGCCGGCTTCCCCGAGCTTGTTCAGCAACGGCTCCAGATGCTCCGGCCGGCACCGATTCACTGAAATCGATCCTTTTGTAATGGCCCCCGCAACGACATAGGTTCCGGCCTCGATGCGGTCCGGAATGACCTCATGATCGCTGCCTCGCAGCTCCCGGACGCCTTCGATGGTGATGACGTCGGTGCCTGCTCCGGCTATTCTGGCTCCCCGCTTGACGAGAAAGTTTGCCAAATCGACGATTTCCGGTTCCTTCGCGGCGTTCTCAATGACGGTGGTCCCCTGAGCGAGTGAGGCCGCCATCATCAGGTTTTCAGTGCCCGTCACCGTCGGCACATCGCAATAGATCGGGGCACCTTTCAGCCGTTTGGCTTTGGCTCGAATGTACCCGTGTTCGATGGAGACTTCGGCACCGAGCTTGGCCAACCCGGCGAGATGCAAATTCACCGGCCGCGAGCCGATCGCACAACCGCCGGGCAAGGACACAACGGCTTCTCCCCAACGGGCGACCAGTGGACCAAGCACCAGCACGGACGCACGCATGGTCTTGACCAATTCATAGGGTGCCTGTGTCGACCGAATCACGTCGGCCTTGATGACTGCGCGGTTCCCTTCATGATGCACGTCCGCACCCAAGATCCCGAGCAGCTTCCCCATCGTGACCACGTCCACGACGCGCGGGATGTTACTGATCACGCACTCGCCGCCACCGAGAATTGTCGAGGCCAGGATCGGCAGCGCAGAATTCTTGGCTCCGCTGACCTGGACCTCTCCCTGAAGTACATGCCCGCCGGAGATGACGATTTTGTCCATACTGCTGCCCCGCCCTCCTACCGTGCCCGCCTGACGATCACCATCCGATTGATGCCTGCCTCGTCGGGCACCACCTCCACCCGTTCGTAATCCGGCATCGCCGCGATTTTTGAACAGAGGTCCAGGCTCTGCCCCTCTCCCACTTCCATGGCAAGCCATCCGCCCGGCATGAGATAAAACACTGCTTCGCGTAGCAGCCGCTCGTGTACTTCTGTTCCTCGTGGACCTGCAACAAGTGCCAGCCGAGGCTCATAGCGGCTCACTTCCGGTTGCAGTCCAGCCCACTCGGATTCACGAATGTAGGGAGGATTTGCCAGGATGGCATGCACCATGCCCTCAAGGCCCAAGCCCCGCAACGGACCCAACAAATCTCCATGCAACCAGGTAATCGATGAGTCGACGCCGTGACGTCGGGCATTGCGCATGGCAGTCTCGAGCGCCTGCGTGGAGATATCTGTCGCGAGAATCCTCGCCTGGGGAATCGATCGAGCCAGTGTCACGGCCAAACAACCGGATCCAGTACCGACATCCATGAGGGTGGGAGGCGTGCCTTGTGGCAGCCGACGGATGATCTCGTGCGCCAGCAACTCAGTTTCAGGGCGGGGGATGAGGACGGTTGGATTGACTTCAAACTGCAGCCCGCAGAATTCCTGGGTCCCCAGAATGTATTGCAGGGGCTCTCGAGCAACCCTTCGGGTCGCTACGTCATGTAGTTTCGCTATCTCCGGGTCAGTAAGCACGCGTTCTCGGTCGACAATTTGATGTAATCCCGTGAGGGCCAATGCATGCTCGATCAACCACAAGGCTTCCTGCTCTGCCGAGTCGATACCGGCAGCCTCGAGCCGGCGGCGCATGTCCGGGACCGCGGAACCAAGCGTAGGACGATGCACAGCTTTGTGCTGAACCGAAGGACTCATGAGGCCTCCGCCGCAGCGTGATCGCGTTGCGCGCGCAAGGCTTCGACCAATTCGTCCATATCACCTTCCAGTACTTGTTCCAACTTGTGCAATGTCAATCCGATGCGATGGTCTGTGACCCGGTTTTGGGGGAAATTATAGGTGCGGATTTTTTCGCTGCGATCCCCGGTTCCGACCTGAGCCTTTCGAGTTTGCGCAATTTCGGCCTCCTGTCTTTCCCGTTCTGCTTCGACGATTCTGGCGCGAAGCGTCCGCATGGCTTTTGTACGGTTCTTGAGTTGCGAGCGCTCGTCCTGGCAGGACACCACGACGCCGGTGGGAATATGCGTGATACGCACGGCGGAATATGTCGTATTTACGCTCTGACCGCCGGCCCCTGATGAACAAAAGGTGTCGATCCGCAGGTCCTTCGGATCGATGTGCACGTCCACTTCATCGACTTCGGGCATGACCGCAACCGTGACCGTCGAAGTATGGATCCGGCCTGCCGCCTCCGTCACTGGCACTCGCTGAACACGATGGACTCCGCTTTCATACTTGAACAAGCCATACCCACCCTTTCCCTCGATGACGGCAATGACGGTCTTGTATCCTCCCTTGCCGGTTTCCGACGCCTCCACCATGTCGACTTTCAACTTGCGGCGTTCGGCAAATTTCACATACATCCGGAACAGATCACCGGCAAATAAGGCCGCCTCATCACCACCCGTCCCGGCTCGAATCTCCAAAAACAGATTTTTATCATCCCGAGGATCTTTCGGTGTCAGATGGTCAAGCACCTGTGCTTCGAGCGCCTCGCGCTCCATCTCCAGCTGGGCAGTCTCTTCGGCTGCAAGGGAGTGGAGTTCGGCGCCAGCCGCGGGATCCGACGACATATGGGCGGCCTCCTCCAATTGCCTCAGAACGTCCTGATATCGCCGGAACAGCACCGCAACCCCTTCCAGTTCCGTGCGCTCTTTCGTCAACTTGACGAGCAAGGCCGGCTGGCTGATCACGGACGGATCCATGAGCTGAGTGGTCAACTCGTCATGTCGGTTGACGGCCGATTCCCATTTTTTCAATAGCCCCGCTTCCATACACGATCCTCAATTGCACGCGATCTGGACACAAAAAAAGAGACCCTGCCTCTGCGAAGCAGGGTCTCTCGTATGTTCGTGAACCCGACTACTTGCCCTTCTTCGCGTACTTCTTTTTGAACCGCTCGACCCGCCCTTCGGTGTCGACGATCTTTTGCGTGCCGGTGAAAAATGGATGGCAGCTCGAGCAGATGTCGACGTTGATGTCTCCGACGGTCGATCTGGTCTTATAACTGTTACCGCAGGCGCAATGAACTGTCGCCTCTCTATATAATGGATGAATACCCTTCTTCATAATTCCACTCCTGGCGTCAGGGCCTCTCGCCTCCGCTTATTCGAAGGCGCGTCACTTTAACCTGTGCCGACCGAGAGATACAAGCGTTCAGCGGTTCATGGATTGCAAGAATTCCTGGTTGGTCTTCGTGCCGTGCACCTTATCCATGAGGAATTCCATGGCTTCCATCGTCCCCAGAGGGCTCAGGACCTTGCGTAAAATCCACATCTTATTGAGACGGTCCTTGTCCACCAGCAACTCTTCTTTCCGGGTGCCGGATTGACTGATATCGATAGCCGGGAAAATACGCTTGTCGGCCAACCGGCGATCGAGATGGACCTCCATATTGCCGGTCCCTTTAAACTCTTCAAAGATCACATCGTCCATGCGACTGCCGGTATCCACCAGCGCCGTCGCCATGATCGTGAGACTGCCGCCATTTTCAATATTACGCGCAGCCCCAAAGAACCGCTTCGGCCGTTGCAAGGCGTTTGAGTCGAGACCGCCTGAAAGCACCTTCCCGCTTGGAGGAGCAATCGTGTTGTAGGCACGCGCCAGCCGGGTGATGCTGTCCAACAGGATGACGACGTCCTTCTTGTGTTCGACCAATCGTTTAGCCTTCTCGAGAACCATTTCGGCCACTTGAGCATGTCGTTGGGCCGGCTCGTCGAACGTAGAACTGATGACTTCGGCTTTGACCTGCCGTTGCCAGTCGGTGACCTCTTCGGGACGTTCATCGATCAGGAGAACGATCAAGGTCACTTCTTTGTGATTCTTCAGGATGGCCCGCGCGATGGCTTGGAGCAACATCGTTTTCCCCGTGCGAGGCGCCGCGACGATCAGTCCGCGCTGGCCCTTTCCAATCGGGGTCGTCAGATCCATGACACGCGTGCAATATTCTTCTCTATCGAACTCCAGTTGAATGCGTTCTTCGGGATAAAGGGGGGTCAGGTTATCGAAGAGGATTTTGTCTCGAGCCACCTCAGGGTCTTCGAAGTTCACCTTCTCGACCTTGAGCAGCGCAAAATAGCGTTCGCTTTCCTTGGGAGGTCTGATCTGCCCGGAGACAATATCGCCCGTCCGAAGGTTGAAGCGGCGGATCTGCGAAGGAGAGATATAAATGTCGTCAGGACCGGGCAGGTAATTGGAATCGGGTGCGCGCAAGAAACCAAACCCGTCCGGCAGAGTCTCGAGGACGCCCTCTCCGAACACCACCCCGTTCTTTTCCGTCTGCGCCTGGAGGATGGCGAAGATCAATTCCTGCTTTCGAAGATTCGCGGCCCCTTCGATTTTCAGGTCGCGGGCGACGTCGTTCAGATCGGCGATGGTTTTCTGCTTCAAGTCGGCAAGATGCATAACTTCTCCCTTAGTTTGTGCCATACATATCCTCAAGCTCGGGGGTAATGGTCAAAGACAAGTGTCGCCGCGGAATATGATCAACCATGGAAAACGATGCGCAATGACGGTTTGATCGTGAGTTGGCTAATTGTGTGTTTGCTAGAGGGGATGTGCCGTGAAAAACGTGTCCGCTATGATCATCGTGGATGCGCCTGCAAAGCCGAACTCATCCCTAAGCTAATCATCCGGTTCGAGAGATGCCTCGGAAGTCTTGTGTGTGTGGAGAAGACGCGGACTCGATATGAAACGCTATCGTGGAGCATACCCTGCAAGACGATCGTTGTCAACATCGACTTCTTTTTCCTCGAGCGGTCCGGTGATGATAGGCCTACGGGATTCCTTTACCCTCTCCTTCAGGCAGCGGTTGCAGGACTTTTGAATGGTATGTTACATCCACAAAGGAGGAGTTGACGATGGCTGGAGACGAGGATCAAGAACATGACCGGCTCTTCACGCTGTCCGAAGCCAACCACCTAATCCCGCAGTTACAGTCCCGCCTTGCATCCGTCCGTCAAGCCAAAGCGGTCCTGGCACGCACCAAGGACGACATCCGTCGTGCCAGCGCACGGGCAGAATATGGTGGTGGAAGCACGGTCGGTCCACTCTACCTGTCCAGCCTGCATCAAATCAGCTCGAATGTTCAAGCCATCCAGGAGATGGGAGTGCTGGTCAAGGACCTCGATCTCGGACTCTGCGACTTCCCCCACCTCAGGGAAGGCCGGGTCGTGTTTCTCTGCTGGAAGCTCGGTGAGCAAGAAATAAAATGGTGGCATGAAACGACCAGCGGATACAAAGACCGATGCCCATTGGAAGATTCGGTTTGATCGTGATGGCCTGTCAGCAATGAAATTCGTCATTATTGGTTTTGATGGTCCCGAGGGAGAAGCCAAACGAAAGATCTACCGTCCGGCTCACCTGGCCAACATGGAACCGCTCGACCAAGCAGGACGAGTCGTGCTCGCCGGCCCTCTGACGGATAAGACCGGCAGCCTGATCGTCATTGAGGCCGATTCTTTGGAAGAGGCAGAGCGGTTTGCACGCGAAGATCCGTACACGGTCCACGGCGTATTCGAACGGGTCGAAGTCCATCCTTTCACACAGATCTTCCCAAAATCCACGTTACCGACCCAGTAATTCAGCGAGTTACGATATTCCCGCGCCCAAGACCGTCGCGTTGCCGAGCCACGGGTCCAGCGGTATAGTTAGATCTATGAGATTATGGGGTGTGCTGGCTCTTGCCATTTCGGCGTTCGCACTCTTCAGCGGTCATCCTGCTCTTGCCCTCACAAGAACAGTCATCGCGGAAGCCCAATACGTGATGGCTGATGGCGACACACTGGCGACCGCAGAAGAAAAGGTTCTACAACGCGCTCAGCGGAGAGCGGTAGAAGAGGCCGGCGTCTATCTGGAATCCACGTTCTACGACGTCGAGCAGGAATCATACGGGCGCACCACTCGAAACACCTCATTGGAGATCCGCACGATCGCAGCAGCCATCACCGAAACGGAGATTCTCGATTCGCGCCGCTCATTCGAGAACGAGCGTCCTGTCTTTTTCATACGCATTCGTGCCAGCGTGGATTTACACAATTTAGCGGAAGCCATTCGTCGCCTCCAGTCAGAAGCACAGTTGGCAAGGCATTTTCGTGAACTGCAGTTGGAGAACCGGCGTCTGCGCGCGCAACTCGAAGACTTGCGGCAACAACCGTCGGGCGTGCGCGTACTGAGCATTGATGCGAGCGGGAAGCCTGAACCGGTTCAACGGGCCAAGCAGCAACTCGAGCTCGCGTTTCATACTCCCAATTTGGAAAAGAAGATAGAGTTGGCCTCCGATGCCGCCCGACTGGATCCCCAGTCTGTCGAGCCCTTGATCGTCAGAGGCCAAGCCTACCTGCGGCTGATCTCGATCGCCTATTCAGAACACCAGAAGTCTGGCGAGTACGCGGGGCATATCGAGAAAGCGAGATCTGATTTCGATCAAGCGGTGGAGCTGGACGTCAAGAATCCTTGGGCGTGGATCGGAAAGGGTGACGTCCAAACCTGGCTGAAGCGCACCGATGAGGCTTCGCTGGCCTATGAGCGTGCCCTGGCGTTAGACCCTTTTTTTGATCTGGCGAGGCAGCGCCTCATCGGCCTCTATACCACTCAGGCTCGCCGACAGGCCAAAGCCAAACAATGGCAGCAGTCGCTTCTGACGCTCCACAAACTGCTCGACGCACCGGTTCCGGACAGCTGGCGCCCCTACCAGAAGGAAGCCTTTCTTCTTCGCAGCGACGTCCTGCTAAAACTCAACCGTTCAGAGCAAGCGCTCGACGACCTGTCGACCGTGCTATTGATCGATCCTACGCATGTGGGCGCTCTCCTGACACGGGCACACCTCTATCAAGCGCGGCTACAAGGGCGGCTCGCCAAAGACGATTTTGAGCGTGCATGCGTGCTCGGATCCCTCAAAGCCTGCGATCAGCTTCCATGAGACAGCCCAGCTATAAGACGCCGTTATTCCAACTGTTTTCTTAGCTTGACGGCTTACCCAGCACGATATTCCCCTACGGAAGTCTGTTTGACTTCGCGCGAGTGCCGCTCCTATAATGCGAAATCCGCCGTTGATATCGAGGACGTAACCTGCGGGCAAGATTTCCCGCGGGGACTGGTCAAAAGGCCTAAGCCATTGTTGTCCAGTAGCCCATTATTTCCCCACGTTGGGCCTTCTGCGAGGTTGCAGAGATCCTCTAAAAAAGCTTAGATTGTCACGGGTAGGTTCCTCGAAAATTGGCATCTTTAGACGTTAACCCCATACGCGGAGTGTAGGCCGTAATGAGTCAATATCGCGTGCTCCCTGGGCCAGAACATTTTCTTCCGCCTGCAGCGGCTTCCATGGGAATCTTCCTGCCGAATCCGGGTGAAGCCCACATCAATGGCGTCATTGTCTCGGAAGAAAAAGCGTATGAGGAAGCCGCCCGTCAATTCTTAATGGCCAAGGTGCCGACGATTTTCCCCGGACCGCTTGTCCTCTGGGCTTGGAACGAAAAGGCCGCTAAAAAAGCCACGGCGATCCGCCATCTCTACAACACACTGAAGGAGTGTGTGCAGCCGGGTCAAATGGCCATGCTGATTCCGATGCCTGACTATCGACCGAAATATCCCAAGATCAATCCTGAGGTCGAAATCAATCCGAACCACCCCAACCTGACTATTTGGCACAACAAGATCGATTGCTGCATGTTCGTCGGTGTGCATTGTCACCAAGCCAATCTGTCACTCAAGATCATCCGCGGCGGCACTTCCTGTTACACCATCGCGATGTGCGCACAAGCCGGGCACGAAGATGCGATGCTCTCATTCCGTGATGCATCTGTCGAAAAAATCATGAAACTGGCGGACACAGTCAAACGCTTAAAAGGTACTGTTCAACCACGGCAGACATCGGCCAAAAGCGGATCTTCGAACTAAGCCGTTTGAAGCACCGTGCGCAGTGAAAGGAGGCTGGTCCATGGCAGACACCCATTCAGTTATCGGGACCCAAAATAAAAAAGGACAGACATTTACTGATACCTGGAAAATGATGCACGAAGCTCCGCGCACGCCGTCGTTCTTTACAGGCAGCGAGGTCATCAAGGAAGCGCTTCGGCGGGCCAGCTGTGACGTCATGATTGCGTATCCAATCACGCCGCAAAGCGAAGCTGCCGCACTCATCGGAGAATTGTTTGCCGAAGGCTATATCGGAGATTACTTCCGCGGAGAGAGCGAATTTGCCGTCATGTCGCAGTGTGCCGGTGCGGCGTTCGGAGGGGCACGCGTGTTCACGACCACGGCAGGTCCGGGCACGATGCGCGCCATGGAGAACTTCCCCATGTGGGCCGGTGCCCGCTTGCCAAT
This sequence comes from Nitrospira sp., assembly GCA_029240595.1. Lineage (GTDB taxonomy): Bacteria > Nitrospirota > Nitrospiria > Nitrospirales > Nitrospiraceae > Nitrospira_C. Next base: position 32,758 of record JARDZZ010000002.1, read on the forward strand.
TCAAATGATTGTCACATGCCGCGGCATCAACTCGCCGCTGTCGATTCAACCTGACACGCTGGAAATCGCCTATCTACTCAATACCGGGATGTTGGTCTGGCACGCAGAAACAGCTCAGGACTTCTTCGATTGGATTCTGAAGGGCTACATGGTGTCGGAAGAACCGGATGTGCATCTGCCGCTGGCCCTCTGTTGCGATGGCTTCTTTGTCACGCATACGAAGGACGTGGTGAATCTCACGCCGGCCGACATGTGCCTGCCGCCTTATGATCCCTACCGCTCGCCGGTGCCCTGCATGGACATGGAATGTCCGCCGGTTCGCATGATGCGTGATCCGTTCGTCATGAAAAGCAATTACATCAGCTATGCGACCCATGCCTCCTGGCAGCAGGAAATTTGGGCGGCGATTGAACGCTCGCGCAAACATTCGATCCACTGGCTCAACGGCCTGATCGATACCGAGGACATCGACCAAGAAATTATGATCGTGGCCTCGGGCACGGCGGTGTCGCAAGGACGAGAAGCCATCCGACTTCTGGAGGACGAGGGCGTGCGTTGTGGTCTGATCAAGATCAAAACGCTACGGCCCTGGCCGGAAGAAGAGATCCGTGAAGCCACCAAGAACGCCAAGCACATTTTCGTGCCCGAATTCAACGTTACCGGTTGGTTGGCGAAAGAAATCCGGGCGACGATTCCAAACCCGCATCGTGTACACGCTGGGCCCCATGTGTGCGGAGGCATGACCATGCCGCCGGAAATCATTGTATCGGAAATCAAGACGACCCTCGGGATGAAGAGCTTCTCCCTGGCCGGTCGTGGAAGCTGAGCAGCACAAATTTGAACTGTTCGCTCCCGCGAGCGAATCTGAGGAGGCCTCATGAGCAAGGAACGGATCAAGATTTCTGAAGACCTGTACGACATCATGCCGTCGGATTATCAAGATCTCGTGAAAAGCGCGACCTACGGTAAGGAAGACCGTGGCTGGAAGGATATCGGTTCGTCGAAAGAACTGATCGAACAGCATTCGTTGTGTGCCGGCTGTCCGGAGTCCATGGCCTTTCGGTATATCCTGGCCTCACTGCCGAATCCCGAAGACACCGTGATGGTCGGTTCAACCGGCTGCACCAGCCTGGTGTTCCCAATGGTCGCCGTTCACAACATCCACTCACTGTTCGGCAATCAGAACGCCATCGCTTCGGGCTTGAAACGAGCCCTGAGCGTCCGGTTCCCCGGCCGCGTCAAGGACGTGGTCGTCCTGGCCGGTGACGGCGCCACGGTCGATATTGGTCTAGACATGACCCTTCAAGCCTGGTTCCGCCAGGAGAAGTTCACGACGATCTGCTTCGACAACGAACTCTATGCCAACACAGGCGGCCAGGAGAGCGGACTCATGCAGAAGGGCTTCGTCGCCAAAATGGCGCCCGTCGGCAAGCTGTTCGATAAAGTCCGGCTGCCGGAGATCGCCCGCGAGTCCGGTTGTCATTATGTCGTCAATTGCACGGTCAGCAAGCCGTCACTGGTCGAGAAGGTCATCCGCAACGCCGTCCATATTGCGCGGGAAATCGGCCCCACCTATCTTCAGCTCTATACGCCGTGCATTCTCGAAATCGGCAAGAACAGCATGGAAGGGCTGCAGGAAATGCGGGATTCGGAGAAGCCAGCCGAGCGGTTCGCGTACAAGGAATACGTCAGCGAGCCAGCGAAACAATTGTTGGCCGAACTTGCCGCGAAGGACAAGGAGCGGAAAGCGGCCGCCAAGCAGTTGGCTGGCCAAGCCTAACGGAACCGGAGGCCATCATGATCAAGAAGCGACTCAATATCCGCATGTCAGGCTTGGGCGGGCAAGGCGCCGTCACCGCGGCGCATGTACTGGCTATGGCCGCCAACCGGGACGGAAAATTTTCTATTTCCAATCCGTTCTTCGGGGCGGAAAAACGGATGGCGCCGGCCGAGAGCTACTGCCGCATTGGCATTGAACGGATTTACGACCGCGGCGAGCTGGTGTTTCCGGACGTGATCCAGGTGTTCCACCCCCAGGTCATTACCATGGGGAAGAGCTATACGATGCCGTTTTATTCCGGCGTCAAGGAGGGCGGTGTCGTCGTCATTAATTCCGCTCAACCTCTGCTCTCAGAAGAGGACGTCCAACGGCTGAAGGATTTGAATGTTGCCGTGTTTTACATTGCGGGCACCGAGCTTGCCATTGAAGTTGCCGGCACTGAGTTATCGACCAACATGGCCATGATCGGATCGGTATCAGGCATCACCAAATGCGTCACGATGGACGCCCTCGATGGCGCCCTTCAGGAGCGGTTCGGGAAGAAGTTTGTCGCGTCAGGCGGCACTGCCTCTCTCGACGAAGCGATCAAGAAGAAATTCGCGAAGAAAGAAATGCTGCTCGCTAAGAATCTTGCGACCGTGAAGCGTGCCTACGAGATCGCAAGCGAATGGGCCGAAAAGAACAAGGTTGAGTTGCAGGTCGGCAATCCGGCCGTTGCCGCGTAAGAAAGGGAACGAACTGTAATGTATAACGTCGCGCAAGTCATCGACGAAAAATGTACAGCCAAGAAAGGCTGTCGCCTCTGCATCATGTATTGCCCCGAGGCGAACTGCCTCGATCTCAACTCGGGCAAGATGGTGGCGGAAGTCAACATCGATCGCTGCAAAGGGTGTGAGTTGTGCGTGGTAGTGTGTAACGCTGCCAAGCACGAAGCTATTTTGATGCAGGCCGTGAGTGCGACCGGGCAGTTGATGTCGAAAAAGGGAGAATCGGCAGCCCTCGGACAAGCCTACCAGGGGTAACCGATCTCACAAAGTATTGAACAACCCCATAGCGTTCGCGCTATGGGGTTTTTTGTTGGTGGACGAGGTGCAGTATGGCAGGCGATGAAGATAATATTATTGATGAATTGCTGAAGGAAATCTCCGGTCTTATCTTGGAGTACCCCAAGGCCATCGAGCGCCGTGCCGCCGTTATCCAAGCGACCGGCAAGGATCCGGAGCTGGTTGAGAAACTGGTCAAGGCAGCGGACACAATGCGGGACAGCGGCAACCTCTATCTCACGTGGGCTAAGCATTATGCTGCCCTGGCGCAGGGCAACACAGATGCCTCTTCTGACGAGGACGAAACAGAAGATTTCGACGTCTAAAAAAGGTCTCCCCCTTCTTCGAGTAGTTTGTTAGAATGACTCCCTCTTCAAATTGAACCTCGTTCCCCGGTAGCTCAGTTGGTAGAGCAGCCGGCTGTTAACCGGCTGGTCGCAGGTTCGAGTCCTGCCCGGGGAGCCAGTCTAGCCACATGATCGCTCCAAACTTGCTGCTGCGAGAAAATGGTCATGTCTTGTGTGTGTCTTTTCTGGATCAGTCAGACCTTCGTTCATCATCGAAACTTTGGCATAGACCCCGTCGCATCTCATCGCCAGACGGTGTGACATCGGGTGAAGTCAGACACTTTTCGTCCGCTGGTCCGTACGGGAACACGAATATGCTCTCCTCATCTCGAAAAGGAGTGATGAATGCAGCAGAACGCGAGGAGGAGACACGTTGAACCCGCCTCCCATGCACCTCCCGGACATCCTGTTGGCCATCACCCTCCTGTTGACGATCAGCGCCGTCATGATTCCTCTTGCACGGCGCGTGGGTATCGGGCCTGAGCTCGGCTTGTTACTGTCAGGCGTGGTGCTCGGACTCCCGCATCTTCTCGCCCCCGCCCACGTGGCACGCTTGCGGGAGCTCTCAGAATTGGGCGTGGTGTTTTTTTTGTTTGTCATCGGCCTTGAGCTGGATCTCAGACAAGCCTGGTCGTTACGGCGGTACGCTCTGGGCATGGGCGTGCTGCAAGTGGCGGTGACAGGCATCCTGCTGATGCTTTATTGGCGATGGTTCAGCCAGAGCTGGTCCTTAGGGCTGTTGCTCGGACTCGTGTTGGCCAACTCCTCAACGGCGCTGGTCATTCAAATTCTGGAAAGGAAAAACGAGCTCGACCAGGAGCATGGCCAAGCCTCGTTTGCCGTTCTTTTGTTTCAGGATTTGACCGTTGTGCCCATCATCGCCCTTGTGCCTCTGCTGGCAGGAACGGGATCGACGGACGTCCATTCATTGTGGCAGGTATTGCCGGCCGTCGGCGCAGTGGCCCTGCTTTTCTTCGTTGGGCGGAAAATCTGTCCGTGGCTGTTCAGCCTGGCAAGCGAGAAACACATGAGTGAAACCTTCACGGCGGTCCTGTTCATCGCCGTATTGGGCAGCGCCTGGGTCGCCTCTCGCATGGGTCTGTCGATGGCGCTAGGCGCGTTCCTGATGGGAGTCGCCTTGTCCGGCACAGAACAGCGGCATCAACTCAGAAATGAAGTCATCCCTTTCAAAAATTTGTTGCTGGGACTTTTCTTCGTCGCCGTAGGCCTTACAGTCGATGTGAGCGTCTTAACCGAACATCCCGTGAGAATCCTCATGCATGTTCTGGTGATCGTAGTCGTGAAGGTTGCCGTCCTGTACCTCGCGGCCCGGATCATCCGGATGGAACATGGACCCGCTGCGCGCGTAGCCTTTCTTCTTGCACAGGCCGGAGAATTCGGCTTCGTCATCCTGGGAACCCTACTCGCTTCCAACGTCATCACTCCCGCCCAGTTTGGCAACGGGATCATGGTGATCGCGCTGACTACCATCATGACGCCGTTGCTCGATTCCATGGGAATAGCCTGGAGTCGGCTCTATCGACCGGTCATGCCGGGAGCGAAGGCCTCAACGTCTTAAAGGAGGACTGTGACCGAAGGGAAGTGCCAAAGAACGGTCAATCACGCTCGCGATGCGGAAGCGATGGAATTGCCGGCGTTCGTTCCCGCTCGCCCGATTCGGAATCATCATCTCATGACCGTTGTGCCTCGGTACTGGTCGAGAGGACCGCTGTTGGCCGGCATCCCGGTTGAGCGGCGGCTCTTTCGGACCGAGCCGGATACGCAGATCGTCGGTTTCTGCCACTGGCAGGACAATCGGTGGTCAGCACAAACGATGCTCCTCTTGCATGGGCTTGAAGGCTGTTGCGATTCACATTATATGCATGGCATTGCGGCGAAAGCCTACAAGGCAGGGCTGAATGTGGTGCGCTTAAATCAACGTACCTGTGGAGGCACGGAACATCTGTCTCCCACTTTGTACAACAGCGGCCTCAGTGCAGATTACCGGAGCGTGCTGCAGGAATTAGCCGCTGAGCAGATGCACCGCATCTGGCTCGTCGGATATTCCATGGGCGGTAATTTGCTCCTCAAGGCCACCGGTGAACTGGGCCGAAGCCAACCGGCCCTTGCGGGCACCGTCGTGGTGTGTCCGAATATCGATCCAACCCTGTGTGTCCGCGAATTGGAACGGCCGGCGAACTGGCTCTATCATCGTCACTTCCTGACACGGCTTAAGGCGCGCGTACAGCGGAAGGCGTCGCTGTCGCCGGGCAGGTGGGATCTGAAGGGCTTGCGGGCCATTACGCGCATCAGTGAATTCGACGACCGTTACACGGCACCAGACGGCGGGTATCGCGATGCGGCAGACTACTACGATCGTTCAGGTGCTCGTCACGTCCTCCACAGCATTGCGGTCCCCACGACGATCATCACCGCGCAAGATGATCCCTTTATTCCCTACTCCATGTTCCTGACTCCCTCCGTACAGCAAAATCCATCCATCCGTTTGCTCGCTCCTACTCATGGCGGCCATTGCGGATTTTTTCAGACGAGACGAAATGAAGAGGACCGGTATTGGGTGGAAAACCGAATCGTCGAGATTGTAAGAGGACGGGGATAGGACAACCGGCTGCTTCCGTATGAAGCAGCCGGATACGCAATGGCTATGCAGCTTTTCTCAGCCGCCGCGGTTCGGCCGATGCGATCTGTGGCGCGCACTTTTGGAGCCAGGTCAAGATCAACCAGCCGCAGCAGACGATGAGCCCGATGATAAATGTCCAGTTATACGTCTCCTTGCCCGACTTACCGAGAAAGGGCTGAGAGACATACAACAGGACATGATAGGCGAGCCCGACGAGGATGAGAGTCGTCACCGGCAAAATCAGTGATCGATAGGCGACCAGCCACTTCCACTCTTCGGGCGGATCAGCCGCAAGTTGCCGTGCTCCAAACCAGGCCAATATGATGCCGGTGCCGTAACCCATGAATTGAACCACATCAGACGCGTGCAGTTTTCCCACCGCAGTGTCCCGAAAGAGAGGTAAATGCCCTAACACGACAGCCAATAGTATCGCCAACATCATGGCCACTCCATATTCCATCATCCATCGCTTTGCTTTCATGCTGAACCTCCTCCACGTAGTTCCCACGCGGTTAAACCAGCTATAAGCATAGCACCGGACGATTTTCCCACGGTGAATCAAGACTTTAAGCTTGAATCAGGCAGTTAACTGGCGGGCTTACGGTCTGACGAGATGAGAGCGGACTTCCTGCGCATAACTCTTGAAAGGATCCGGCATGGGAAAGGGCTCCAGCCCGCGTAACTGGAAGATCGACCAATTGATGACATAAGACGGGAACAACCGTTCTTCTTTCCGTGCAGCTTCCGGTTCTGCCGGGGGCCCACAGGTCAACAAGTGCTTGACCAGTTCGCCCCGACCGAACGCGCGGGTGTTGCGGGGAGGATGCTCCATCGCCAGTTCCACGGCCTTGTCCGTCGTCAGGCGCGGCACTCGCCCTTCTTGCAGCAATCCATAGTACAGCCCTTTCTCAGAGTTGAGATTATGGTACTCCAGATCCAAGCTCTTCAGCATTGGATCGCTCCACTCGAGCTTTTCCGCCTCCCGGAAATTCTCCAACAACCACAATTTCGACGCCCAGTCGACACGTCCCACAAGGCAGCCGTAATCCCCCCGGAGATCTTGCAAGACGGCTTCCCATTGTTCGAGTACCCAGTCTGTTTCATCGTCCTGCCCTGTGCAATGCATCTTTGCGGCAGCCAGGAACTGCTCCTGAATGTCGATGGCGGAAATGCGCTTGCCGGACTGCAGCCGCAGGATCCATTCGCGATCCTGGTCCTGGGAGATTTCCTGCAACGCCTCAACGGGTTCGTCGAGATCAAGATCGCGGGGGCCCTTGCCTTCCTCGATCAGTTGCAACACCAATCCGGTCGTTCCGAGTTTCAAGGCTGTCGCATACTCGGCCATGTTCGAATCGCCCAGCAAGAGGTGGATGCGGCGGTACTGGTTCGGGTCGGCCAAGGGCTCGTCCCGGGTGTTTACGATCGCGCGGTTCTGCTGCACCCATTCAAAGAAATCGTTGACGATGTGGTCCGCCCGTTGTGAAATTTGAAAAGGGAGCTGGGCGGATTGGGACCGATGGCCTAGCGCCGCCCGCGGCACGATCAACCGATCCATCTGTATCCAGGCATCCTGGGGGCTTGCCGCCCCGACACGGCCTGAACCGGTGAAAATCTGCCTGGTCACCAGAAACGTTACGAGCGGCGCGAGACCACGCCGGCTGAACGGGAATCGGCGAGTGACCAAGTAGTTTTCGTGAGAGCCAAATGTGGCGTCCGTCTCATGGTCGACGTTGTTTCTGATCAACGAAACCTGATCACCCAGTCCGAGATCGTGGACGGCCCGTTGCAAAATGGTATCTCCGGCTCGATCGCTGGCCACGAGGTCGGTCAGCGAATGGCATTCCGGCGAGGCATACTCCAAATGCCCCATGTCGAGATAAATCCGTCCGGCATTCGTCAAGAAACCGCCGTTCCCCGGCGGCTCATCGTGCCCGCGATGATGCAGATCCAGCACGCCCTGCCGCTGAACGTGGAAGACATGATCACGGATTTGGTGCGCGAACCAGGTCGGTGAGTGGTCAGGCCGGTCTTGATGGACCAGAAGTCCATACTCCGTCTCCAACCCAAAAATGCGTTTGAGCATGGCGTTACAGCGAGCTCTTTTTAATGTCCTGCGGCAGCAGCCGGCCGAGTTCTTCTGCCGTCAGTGCCCGATACTTCGAAGATCCTGGCTGAGTCCGATCTAGCACGGCGCCTTCAAGTGTTTTCTCGGCCACCGCTTCACGGACATAGGCATAGAGTCCGGCCGCATCGGGGGGCGGAGACCCGGCTGCGGCCCCCTCCACGTTCTCCGCTGCCAGGGCATTGCGCTGCGATCGATCACCCACGGCCCAAGCCTGAAGTGCAGTTCCGACCGCCTGGTCCAGCGGGAGTTGCATCGTCCCGGACTTCCGGAGATACGCCAGCATGTCTTGCTCAACCGATTTCGACGCAGCCAGAACCGCGCAGTGTGGACCTTCCTCAAACGTGCCATCGTAGTTGATGACCAGAAAGATGTCTTTACCCGGTTTCTGCCCGAGTTCCGCCAACAGGATCTTCACGATGAACGGAGCCTTGAAGACCTCCTCGAAGGCCTGTTTGATTACCGGCGCGATGCCATACTTCACCATGCGGCTGCCCGTGACATCCGACGGTGAGCGGTTGAATCCCTCGACATGCGCCATTTCCAAGAGGCTAAATCTGAGCTTTTCCAAATCTGCCGGATGTCCCATGCCTCCCAATGCCAGCCGGTCATAGATTTCATACAGTTTTGGCGTGCCCTTGCTCACCGTCAACATGAGAATGCCCGCGTCATACGCCAGCGCCACGACGGGGCTGCCCTGGGTAAATTGTTCATCGAGGTAGTGGCGCCGATTGCCAACCGCTTCTACCCACTTATAGGGCTCTTCATACATCGGTCCGCTCTCCGATAACTACCGAGTCGAAAACTCCTAGACGAATCGGGATACGCTGGCTTCGAAGCTTTGCTTCAGCTGGGCTTCCGGCAGAGTGCGCACACCATCTCGAGTGATCAGCTTGATGACGGGATAAAGATTCGCTTCGCGATTCACACCACCTGTCGCACTGTCGAACTCCGCCGCACTCGTCAGCAGCCGCAGGGCTTGAATGGTCGATTGATCCTCACTCATGGCGTGAAGCGGCTGGTCGCCCCAGGTATTGAGATAATGCAGAATGCCTCTGATGGTCGGCGAGCCGGACCCTGAGACGGCATACTCGACACCCTCGAATTCCGCCCCGAGAATGTCGTAGAAGAAAATCTTTGCGCTTTCCTGCTCAAAGTCATAGCCGGCGAATATCGGAGCGACCGCTCCCGTCCCAGCCAGCGCCGCAGCCACATTGTCCTTCAAGAGCTTCGATACCGCACGGAGCTTGCCTTCAAAGCTCAATTCCTGCAATTGCGTGCGCCGGTAGTATTTGAAAGAATGTTCCAGGATTCGTACCATTTCATAGGCCGTGGCCGGCACTCCGGCGATGGCCATCACGCTGTGACGATCGATTTCAAGGACTTTGTCGGTGCGATCGTACATCACCATGTTCCCGGCAGTTGCACGCCGATCCCCGGCGACAAGGACACCGTCGCGATATTTGAACGCCAGAATGGTCGTCGCAGTCGTGAACTCCTGGCCGTTGCCGGCCTGGCCTGCCGCACCGAATTGATAGCCTTGCGCTTTCAACAGCTGAAAAAAATCTCCCTGCATACCCATTCGTCACCTACGCTGAGTTAAATGTCGGCTGTAGCGTCCGGATCCCGGGAACATTCCGGCTGCGCGAATATTACTGGCCCGTTCGTTGCCGGTAGCGTTCGGCCTGTTTGGGATCGACTTTTTTCATTCGTTTCATCAAGTTGTCTTTGTCGGGAGACCCGCTTTCCGGCCGCCGCGGCCCTCCACCCTCCTCCGATGGATCAGGCGATTTCGGCATGGGATTGATCGGCCCTTCCCGTCGTTCCGGTAACATGTCGTAGGTCATGATGTGAGATCCTTTCGTGTCTTCCATGCCTCAAGAGCGTCGGCCGGGGAAGCCGCTTCCTCGAACAACGCGACGCATCGACGGACTTCCAGGGGATCGAACAGGTCCCCCATGTCGAGTATCTTCGGCCGCCAGCCGCCGGAAAAGCGGATTCGCTCCCATTGCATGTCGGTGATCTGATCTGCGAAACGCCGGACACAGATTCCCCGAAGACCGCCGCGCGTATCGACAGGACCCCGCGCCAAGGCCTCCTCCACATCCGCGTCGCTCGTCATGCGCCAGACCTTTCCCTCTGCCTCGAGACCGCGATAGAGCCCTCTCTCGGGATTAACATTATGGTATTCCAGATCCAGGCTGGCCAGCCAGGGGTCGTCCCAGCCGATTTGCTCTTCGCGGATGAATGTCTCGAGCAGCCACTGTTTCGTGACCCAATCGAGCCTTCCCACGAGTTGCTCGCGATGCTGAATCAGCAAGCGCAAGGTCTCGCCCCATTCACAGAGAATCCAATCGGTCTCCGGATCGGCGCCGGCCAACTCCCGTTGAGCCGTCTCCCAGTAACACTCTTGAAGCTCCAATCCGGAAAGGTTCCGGCGATCTTTCAATCGGACAGCGGCCTTGAGATCGGGGTCCCGAGCAATCTGCTTCACGGCCGTGACCGGTTCTTCCAACTCCAGACGAGGTGCGCGGCCTCTTGCAATCAACTCCAATACCAGCTGCGTGGTGCCGACTTTCAGCGCCGTGGCATATTCGCACATGTTGGCGTCGCCGATAATGAGGTGCAGGCGGCGATACTTCTTCGCATCGGCATGCGGCTCGTCCCGCGTGTTCAGAATCGGGCGATTATGCATCGTGTCGACGCTCAATTCGGCTTCGATGAAATCAGCGCGCTGAGAAAGCTGGTAGGTTCCAGGAACATAGCCGGATTCTGCTTCAATCCCCATCTTTCCGGCGCCCGCGACGACCTGCCGGCTGACGAGGAAGGGCAGCAGCCCTGCCACCAGCGCCGGAAACGGAATGGAACGAGATACCAGATAGTTGTCATGACACCCGTAGCTATGTCCGTGGAAATCCGTGTTGTTTTTATAGAGCTGTACCGGCGTGCCTCCCAACCGCTGATTGCGGCGATCGGCCGCGCGCTGCACGATGCGCTCCCCGGCCCGATCATGAGCCACCAGGTCTTTCAGCGTCCGGCACTCCGGTGACGAGTATTCGGGGTGGGTATGGTCGTTATAAAACCGCGCGCCGTTCGGCAGCACGAGGTCGCTTTTCATCTCGTGAAACGAAAATGGGCGATGCGCATCGATGCTCGAGAACTGGGCCTCTTCCTTGTCCTGCGCCAAACCCGATACCCGGAACCCCCGCGCATCTTCGTGTGGATCTTCGCTGGCATAATCCCATCGCCGCTCGAATGGGCGCGTGAGATGCGCCCGTACCAACTCCATGGACTCGACCACGGGATCCATGGTGTCCAGGTCGTCCCGGGCAATCCCATACTCCGTTTCAATGCCAAATAGCCGAATCACACTTCTCCATCCAGAGATGCGCACATGGAGCGGCAGACTGCGCCTAGATGATCTGGTTGACGAGCTGTTCTTCCGTCTGCCGGCCTCGCCGAAAAGACGAGACGCCGACGACTTGTTCCGGATGATGATCGAGCAGTTTCAACCATTCTTCCGCTGCATCATCAGGCGGTAACACTTCCCCTTCTCGAAATTCCTCCGTGACTGCGTCGAACAGATCCTGAGCCAGCAGGCCGGCTGGCTGCCCGGATTGAATCGTGCGGTCGATGGCCTTTTCCTTGGCCCGCTGAACGATTGACGCCAAAATGGCGCCGCTGACCAGGTCCCCTCGGTAGAGCACTTTCTGCTGGCCGTTTCGGAGCCGGACGGACAGCAATCGATTCTCATCACTTCTTTTGAAGATCCGTTCAAGCACATCGCCGGCGAGCGAAGCCATCGCTCTTCCCTGTTCGCCGCCGCGCTCCGCCAGCAACGCAGGATCGAGTGGCAGGTCGTGATGCAGGTACACCTTCAAGATCTGAGCGGAGGCTTCTCGATTGGGCCGCGCGACTTTGATCTTGCGATCGATCCGGCCCGGCCGCAGCACGGCTGGATCAATCAAATCCGGCCGGTTCGAGGCCAGAATAATGACGACATCACGGAGGGACTCGATGCCGTCCATTTCGCTGCAAAACATCGGCACCAAGGTATTGGAGATGTTGAACGACCGCATGGCCCGCCTCGTCCCCAGGATGGACTCGGCTTCGTCGATAAAGATGAATGGGAGTGCCCCCTCGAGGCGCTTGGCTCTCGCCTGCACGAACAGATCGCGCACCATGCGCTCCGATTCGCCAAGCCACATGTTGAGAATCTCGGGGCCCTTTACATGAAGGAACGCCCCGCCGGTGATGGGAGCGCGCGCGTCGCCCGTCCCGTGAATGTCCGGAGCAGACTCGCTGACCAGCTTGGACAGGCTCGCAGCAGCCGCCTGGCCGATGAGTGTTTTGCCGCACCCGGGCGGGCCGTAAAGGAGAAATCCTTTGGGTTGGGAGAACTTGAACTGCTCGAAGGTGGAGGCATGCAGCAACGGATACTCGATCGCCTTTCGAATCGCCGCGATCGCTTCCTGCTGTCCGCCGATTTGGTCCCACGTGACGTTCGGCGCCTCGTCGAGCACATGTTTGGCAGCCTTGCGGTCCGCCAGCTTCTCGATGGCGATGCGAAGACTGCTGTCGATCCGGACTTCGTCGCCCGCCTTCAGCTCCACACCGGCCAAATCGCTCGATCGCTGCAAGATCAGCGATTGCCGTCCCATCTCTTGTTCAAAGCGCAGCCGGCCGTCGGCCATCGCCTCCGTCAGTTTCAAGATCGGGCCGTTCCGGTCGTAGCCGAGTGTTTTGATCACCGCATAGGCTTCGTTCACAAGAATCTGTGTCCCGATTTTGAGATCGCCGCTGGCGACCCGCGGATCTACATTCGCATAATATTCGGCGCCTCCCACCAGGATGTGCGCGAGGTCTTCGCCGGGCAAACCCAGCAACATGCCTATCCGGTTGGCGGGTGCCGTAAGCTTGGCGACTACTTCGCTGACTTTTCTGAACTCCGCTTCCCGCTGCTGGTTGCCTGCTTGGGAAAGCATCACGGCATGACGCAACTTATACAGTAGCTTCTGCCGGGGATCTGACTCGGGGAACAGCGCGAGACACTGTTCAATGAGCTCGAGGGGATCAGAACCGGTCTTTGTGCCCGGATCCTCCCGCGTGCTGGTCGGCTCTTGAGGAGAGTCGGGTGCGCGGCGATCACTCATGGATGGTCCTCCACATAAGAGAGAGATCCTACCATAGAGAGATCGGAGATTGCCGCCTGCTAATTGACGGCCTGAAGCGTCACGGTGATCTTTTCGCGGCGGTTTCCTCGCAAGATTTCCACGGTCACCTGCTCGCCGACCTTGTGGTCTTCCAACACAGCCATCAGCTCGTCGATGGTCGTGACCGGCTTGCCGGCCACGGCGACCACGATGTCGCCGAGTTCTATTCGTCCTGTGGGGGTTTCTCGGGCACCCCTGAGTCCTGCCCGATCCGCTGCACCGCCCTGCGTGACCTTGCCAATGACCAACCCCTTGATGCCCCATCGCTTCACAATAGCATCTGGCACGAGGGAGACGCCGAGCCCCGGACGAATGAGCTTGCCATGTTTGATCAGCTCGGGAACGATACGATTGACGGTATCAACCGGGACGGCAAAACCCACTCCGGCGTAGGCTCCGCTGGGGCTGATGATTTGCGTATTCACGCCGATCAAGCGCCCGGCGCTATCGAGGAGCGGTCCACCTGAATTGCCGGGATTAATCGCCGCATCAGTCTGCACCACCCCTTCAATGGTCCGGTTGGACAGCGATTTGATGGTCCGACCCAGCGCGCTAACGACTCCTGTGGTCAGGCTGTGATCAAGACCGAACGGATTGCCAATGGCCAGAACTTTTTGACCGACGCGGAGATCGTGTGAGCTGCCGATGGCTAATGGTTCCAGCAGGCTCTCGGCGGCCTGAATCTGGAGCACGGCTAAATCGTGATCAGGATCGGCGCCGACCAGTTTGGCCTGATGCTCGCTGCGGTCTGCTAAGGTGACTTTGATCGTATTCGCTCCATAAATCACATGAAAATTTGTAACGATATGCCCCTGCTTATTCCACACGAAGCCTGAGCCGGATCCTTGGGGGACCTCCAGAACGTCGAAGGACCAAAAATCCCGCTGGATGGCGGTATTCGAGATAAACACGACCGACTTGGTCGCTCGCTCGAAGACCGCCATCGTAGCCCGTTCATCAGGGCCCAGCTCTGTGGGGGCCGGGGTAACCGGCCGTGGCCGCACCTCGACACCATCATAGAGCGCTCCGAGCGGTTTTCCCCAATCGGCAGCCGCAACATCACACAAACGCCCTTCGCCAGCCAGTTGGAGCATCACGGCCAGCAGTCCCGCCATGACAGAAACCATCAAGGCTACTCTCCGAGGATTTGAATGATGAGATCCCGAGTGCGCGCGCGGGTGTCGAAATCTACCACGACGAGCTGTTGCCATGTCCCCAATAGCAGCGACCCGTTCGAAAAGGGAATGGTGACGGAAGGACCTTGCAACTGGCCTCTCAGATGACTATGGCCGTTGTCTTCTCCCGGATTTTGCTCGTTATGCTGCCAGGACTGATCAGCCGGGGCGATCCGGTCCCAAAACGTTTTCGTGTCCGATCTGATCCCTGGCTCGTCCTCGATGACCATGACCGACGCGGTTGTATGCTGAACGAACACGGTCACGATGCCGGCAGACATCTTGGCATGAGCCAGCGCTTCCTGGACGAACTTCGTCACATTCTCGATCTGGGTTCCGCCGCGCATGTCGATCCGGAGAGGCAGCGTCTTGACCGCCATACTCACCCCTCCATTCGACGAAGAAATCGTCGCTCTTGGGGCGTCAACCGGCGGCCTCGTGCTGCCGCAATCACCCCGTTGAACTCCCCGGCGGCGGCCAGCCGTTTCATCACCTTCATCACCTCTACGCTGAGAATCCGCTCCTGCTCCAATTTATCCAGGTACGCGAAGGCCTCCGCGATGGATTCCTTGCTACGCACGTAATAGTCGCGGCCGCGACGCTGGTTGCTGTACGCTTCGAACTGCTCGCAGGCGACCAGCACCTCCGCCAGCTGTTTCACCCAGGGCTGCGCCCGGCTCAACTTTTCCGGATAGTAGTAATACAGCATGACCCGCTGCATCCAGGGTTCAAATCGCACCCCCATTTGCGTGAGTGACGATCGCACCGCCCGTAATCTCTTTGCCAAACGGCGGGCATACCCGAGCCGCATTTCTATCTGCTCCTTTACCCAGGCGGTGACGGGAATGCCGTCAGCTTCGAGCGCTTCTCTATACCGGGCGACGAACGCTTCGGTCTCGCGGCCATAGGGCGTCTCGGGATGGATGGCCCGCCACTCGCGGGGTCTCGTTGGAATCCCGTGAGCCTTCGCCCAGGACCAGATTTTTCCGAACAGGCGGCGATCCAGGCCGGCCCGTCCCAAGTCATGTAAAAGACAGGCAATTTGATACTGGCGCACACGCTCGGTTCCATGTCCCAATGCGGAGGCCACGGCAGCGCACATGCGCGCGGTGCGGACAGCATGGGCCCGGTCATAGCCCCGAATGACACGTCGCTTGTGAAGGGGATGAGACACGTCGTACAGGCGCATGAGCCGGGAAACGAGAGAGCGGGAAACCAGGAGCGGGGCGCGTTGGGTGTCCATCGGCTCTTCGACTCGCGTTTCGTCGCGCGCAGAATATCCGTCGAAGAAACTGAGTGTCAAGGCAAGATCGCGAGAACACTCGATCAATGGTGAGATGTTTGCTATGCTTCGCGTGCAATCGTCATCTGAATCGAGCGACCATTGATGCGGATATCTCACCTGGCCACGACTCTGCTGATCGTCGGGGCATTCAACATCGGTCCGGCAGACGCCTCGCCTAGCGAACAACTGGCTGATCTCACCGGCAAGGCGTCCGTCAGCGTGACCTTTACCGGTCGCGACAACTTCAACAGCGAGTACCGGTACGATCTGACCGTCCGGAACCGGTCCAGCGATCCGTTGATCGCCGATTCACTCATCATCGTTCTGGAGAAAATCACCAATCTCGCCGGCGAAGACCGGGAGCCGCTGAAAAGTGAACCGCTCCTCAATCGGTTTGAAATTGTGGGGCAGGACGGCGAAACGGAAGACGGCAAACCGTTTTTTCGCGTGCCGGTTGGCGCCAGCCCTGATCTGGCTCCCCTGACCGACAGCCTTCCGCTTTCCATTCGCATTCGCAACAGGGATTACGTGTCAGTCTTCACTCCGTCATTCCGCGTGTACGGGAAAAAACGGCCACCCGCTGAACCCAAGCCGTCGGCCGGTCAAACACAGCCGGTCCCTTCGCCACAGGATCGGCAGACTGACAGATTAATCCAACTGCTGCTGAAAAAAGGCCTCATCACCGAGGAAGAGCGGAAAACGATCCAGCCATGAGCGATCCGCCGTGTGATGCCTGTGCCGGGGTGTGGCCTCCTGCCGATCACTTCATTGCCGACCTGGGTCTGTCCTTGGCCTATCTGCACGACGATCAGTTCTTTCCCGGCTGGACCGTGCTCCTATTCAAGCGTCATGCGACGGAACTCTTCCATCTTGCACCGACCGAGCGCATCCAACTGATGGAAGAAGTCAGCCGCTTGACCAAGGTGCTTGCCGAAACGTTCCAGGCAAGAAAAATGAACTACGAGTTGCTGGGCAATCAACGGCCTCACATTCATTGGCACCTGATCCCGCGTCTGGACCACGATCCGGCTCCTCTCGAACCGGTCTGGCGCGTTCCACATGACCGCATCGCCCTCTCCCCGGAACAGGTAGGCACGACCATTTCGCTGATCAAGAAGCAGCTGTGATCGACTCCTCACCCCGGGCCTTATCGACCAACCGCTTCCCCCTCGGTGGTATAATGTTGCCCATTCGATGAACGGAGGAGTCTCGGTCGATGCGCCGTCGATTATCGGCCCTGGCCATCTTCAGCGCATGCGCCATTGCTTCGTCATTTGCTCAAGGGCCTGACGATCCAACTCTGCTTGCTCCTCTCGAAAGTCCGCCCCCGCCTCCGGAAGTCGTCGGTGATGAACAGGCTCGATCTCCTCACACGTCGGTCGAACCAGGTCATGCCGCTAAACGTCTGGCTGAATTGCGGGGTCTCACCCGACTGTCACCAAGGCATGCAGGCGAGCGCATGGCCCTGGCGGAAGCGCTCTACGATACGGGGGATCTGGATGCCGCAATTGCAGAATGCCGGCTTGCCGTCAAATTGGATCCCAACAGCGCGACAGCGCACTCACAATTGGGCATTCTGTTCATGGCCAAGCAAGATTGGCGGGCAGCCGCTTCGGTTCTCACCGAGGCTGTGCGGCTCGATCCCACATTGACGGATGCCCATTACAGTCTGGGAAGCGTGTACTACTCACTGGGCGAGCGGAAGACAGCAATCCAATCCTATCGACAGGCGCTCGCCTTGCAACCGCATTTCCCAGATGCGCGCTACCGTCTGGCGCTGCTCCTGATGCTGTCGAGCCAGACACAGGAAGCAGCTCAACTGATGGAGGAGGCGGCGATCGGAGGCGTATCGCAAGCCCAGTATTTTCTCGGCAACGCGTACAAGAGCGGCCAAGGGGTGGAGAAAGATCTGGCGAAAACCATTTTCTGGTGGATGAAGGGCGTCGAATACGGCTACCAACCCGCTGCCGATAGCCTCTCCAAGCTTCGACGACAAGCGCTCTCAGCAGACCAACCGGAGAGAAAGCGCAAGGAAGCACTGGATGCCTTCCAACGGTATCGCGACAAGCTGTGGGAGGAATTTCACGACTATGGGTCGATGGAAGACGGTCGCACGCTGGGGACCACACTCCTCGCGGATGGCCGTATCGATGTTGCTGTCCCGGTGTTGCTCAAAGAGGGCTACGCCTTGAGCGAGGTGGCACAGGGCGCATTAGGAACACTGTATGAATCGGGCTCAGGCACAGCCTTGAAGCCCTACGATACGGAGATTTTGACCTGTTTCGAAACCACCGCGGCGGAAGGCTTTGTCCCCGCCAAGCGATTATTGGCCCGTGTGTACGGCAGGGGCATCGGCGTTCATCAGGACCTTTCAAAGGCCAAGGGCATCTTGAAAGGACTGCCCAAGACTGAAGTGAATGCCATCCTTACGGAGATAGGCGGCCGGTAGCGCATGCAGATCGGATGGTCCAGATTCTGGCGGCTCTTCATCACCACTCCCCTCCTACAGGCGTTCGTCATCGGTCTGTTGGCGTCGGTTCTGGCCACGAGTCTTTGGAGCCTGGCTCCCGTCACCTCTACCACCCTGGATTGGACTCTCTATGATACCTGGCTCCGGCATCGAGTCCCGATCGCGACCAGTCCGAACTTGGCCATTGTCGTCTCCGATCCGCAGAGCGAAGCCCGATTGGGAACCGTATTGGATCGATCTATCCTGGCCCAGGTTGTGACCAGCATACACGAGGCCGGCGCCGCCGCGATCGGCATTGATCATCGTCTCGATCGTGCCAGCCCGGCATCCCTGGGTGGAGCGGCAAGCGATGCCCTCCTGCTCGAAGCAATTGAAACGGCCGGACCGCTCGTGTTTATCCACGACCCGGAGCGGGCGTTGCCATCGAAAGGAGCCATCACGGCCCACGCACAACTCTTGACCCAACCAGATCATGTCACACGGCTGATTCCTTTGCTGACTGTTGTGCAAGCCGAATCAGTGCCAGCCTTCGGTTCCGTGCTCTATGATCTCTACCGACAGCACGATACACCCGCGGGGGAACCGCTGATGACGAGACGCGCATCGGCACTCATCAATCCCGTCGGCAACGGGGCCTTGTCTGCGCTCCCAACGACAGCACTCTCCTCGGTCTGGGACGCTCTACAGCATCAGGACAAGGAGCGGCTGGAACACCAGTTCAGGGATAAGGTTGTCGTCATCCTTCCTCATCAGAGCGTTCAAGATTCCTGGCTGCTTCCCACGGGACAGTCCGTGCCGGGCATTGTGGCCCATGTTCACCTCCTCAATAGCTTGCTCACCGATCAACAGGTCTCGGGCACAGGCCCCTGGGCGGGCACCGGCCTCACTCTCCTGCTGGCCGCCTGCATCGCGTTCGGCCTCCTTCGCTTTGACGGAAGAGTGAGCCTGATCCTGGCCGGCAGCGTGTTGTTGCTCTATGCGATCTTCTCCGCAGCCTTGCTCTGGGCTATCCCTCTGGTCCTGCCTCTCTCCCTGCCGCTGACCGCTGGGTGTTGTGTCATCGTCGGCACGATAATCTGGGGTCACCTCAGCGCCGACCAACGCAGGCTCATGCTCGAACAGGACATGCTCCGTCTCCAACAAGATGTCAGCGCGGTACGCGAGGCGCTGATCTTGCGCCAAAACCGCGCTGAGGCCCTGGAAGAGGATTTGGAAACCGCCAAAGCCGCTGTGATGCAATCGACCGCTCAACAGGAAGAAATGGCCAAAAGCACTGCGTCGATGCGCGCGCAATTGGTCGAGGCGCACATGCAGGAGCAGGCCGCCCAACGCCGGCTCGACGAACTGGAACAACGACTACACGACCTTCGCATCGCAGACCGAGCATCCCGAACGATGGACGATGCCGAATTGGACCGCCTTAGACGGGAATGCCGTGACCTGGGGATTGTCACACAACAGCCGGAACTGCTTCGAATGTTTCATGACCTGAAGCGTGGAGCCGCGACGCCATTGACCGTCCTGCTCCTCGGGGAACCGGGCACCGGAAAGGAGCTGTTCGCACGAGCCGTGCATCGGCTGAGTCCCCGTGCGCAGAACGCATTTATCCCGGTCAACATGGCGGCAATTTCACCGGAACTTTTCGAGAGCGAGTTGTTCGGTCACATCAAGGGAAGCTTCACCGGCGCCGCGGTCGACCGACGAGGGTTTTTTGAGCTGGCACACCGGGGTACGATCTTTCTCGACGAGATTGGCGATCTTCGCCTGGATCATCAAAGCAAACTCTTACGAGTCCTTCAGGAAAAGTCTTTCTATCGTGTCGGAGCGACCAATCCCACGACCGTCGACGTGCGGATTGTGGCAGCGACGAATCGTGATTTACAACGAGGAGTATCCGAAGGCTGGTTCCGCGAGGATCTCTATTTTAGACTGAAGGGATTCGTCTTCCGTCTGCCCCCGCTGCGTGATCGCCGGAGCGACATCGCCCTCATTGCCGAAGCGACGCTCACCGAGATTGCCCGAAGGACGGGGCGTCCTCATCCTGAGCTGTCCAATGATGCGCTGGGTCTCCTGAACAGCTATCGGTGGCCGGGCAATGTGCGTGAGCTTCGCAATGTGCTCGAGCGGGCGGTGGCATTGAGCGATGGCAATGTGCTGTCTCGCTATGCATTCTCACTGGAAGACGTCACAATGGAGGATAACGAGCGGCGCGATCTGGCTGTCGCCTTGCCTGACGAAGCAGGGGACAATGCCGTGTTAGATCGACTGAGGCACCACGGCTTCGATATGCAGGCGACCGCAAAGGCGCTGTCCTGGGATCGCAGCACCGTGACGCAGCGCCTCAAGGGCCTGTGTTTCCAGGCTCTGGTCGAATCAGGGGGCGACCGAGCCAAAGCCGTATCGGCGATCGCCGGAGACCCTGCCCGTTTCAGAACCGTTGAGCTCAAGCTGAATGGGTATTACGACCATTTGCTGTCGGTCATTCAACCATGCAAGTCGGTTGAAGAAGCCCTGGCCGAGTGCAAGCGCCGGTTCAAGAACATTCCGGACCGCCATTTCGCGTCGGTTGACCAGCTGGTGCGGTCAGCGTTCCTGCAGAAACCTTCAAGCACTTCACCCTCTACAGCAATGACCGAAACATGATCACTGCATCCTGATAGGTTCCGAAGTCTTTGCGCACGGCGCTTGGAATCACACCCAATTGTCTGAAGCCCAGCTTTTCCCAGAGATGCCGCGCCGGCGCATTCTCAGAGAAAACCAGGTTGAAAAGAACGCTCCGATATCCCAACTGTTTGGCGTACTCCAACATAGTCGCTCCCAATAGCCACCCTAAACCCTTCATGCGCCACTCAGGCGCCACCATGAACCCGGCGTTCGCGACCTGCCTTGCCCGTCCCGGCCAGTTTGATCTGAGGTAAAAGGCTCCCGCCATTGGTGCCGCGTCGGCTCGATCCTGCGCGTAGGCTGCCACCGTGCTCCTGCCCCGGAACCAATAATCCATAAAGTCATGATCATCGGGGAATCGGTCATGCGGGTATGAGGTCCCCTCCTCAACGATGATTCGATAGAGGTCTCGAAGGGGTTCGACATCGCGGTCACCGGCCAGGACCAACTGTACCGGCGAGCCGTCCTTGAGGTTGGCGCGAATGGGAAACGTGAGGTTCAACGGAAACCCTTTTGACTGGTCGCTCGGCTTGAGATTCTCGATGCGAGGAAGTCTACTTCGGATCACAGACGAGAGGCTAGGGTCCTTGACGATTCTGACCTCCTCCTGCCTTGAAGCTCTCAGCGATGCGGGAAGGCAGCGTAGCTCTGGATATGCTCGCATGCGGGGCCAGCCCCGCAGCGCATGAAGGGAGCCGTTTCCCCGCACACCCCGTCCCCTCTGAAGTGCTGAATTTTGCTGGCGTCCCAGAAGTTATTTGCCCTTTTTTTGATCGGCACTCCGATTGCTCAGGTACAGACCCAATCGTCGCACGGAATGACGGCTCGAAGGGAGGTGATTGGGCGTGGAGAGCCGCTTCCTCACTTCTATGCCATGGCTTGTCAGCCCGGCAGTTTATCAACGTTGCACGTTCATACTGTAACAACGGAGGAGGCCTTAGTCATGCAGAACAGTCCATCCCAGGTCAGAACCGGCAACATCAGCCCAACCATTTCGGGACCACACAAAGACAAAGATGTCCTGGTCGTCTCAGGACTCGTCGTGAGCCTGGCCGCCGCGATCGGCGCCTTTTGGTACTTCTCTTCGACCGACCC
>JARDZZ010000246.1 GCA_029240595.1 Nitrospira sp.
CGACGATGTTGGTCTCTGCAGCCTGCTTTAAGAGACGGTGAGTCGTGGCCTCCAAACGAAAGCCGAATCGTTCGGCGAAACGAATGGCCCGAAAAATCCGTGTTGGATCATCCACAAAACTTTTGGCATGCAGCACTCGAATGATTTTGGTTTTGAGATCCTCCCGCCCGCCGTACGGATCGTGTAGGCGTCCCCACCGCGCGTCATTTAACTCGATCGCCATGGCATTAATTGTGAAGTCGCGGCGGAGCAGATCCTCTTCGAGGCGAGCTGGACGCACTTCCGGCAGGGCCGCCGGATCGGCGTAGGACTCCCGGCGGGTGCTAGCAATGTCCACCTTGGTGTGGTCGGACATCGTCAACCGTGCGGTCGCGAAGCGCTCGAAAAGAGCCACACCGGCGCCGTAGCGGCTGGCCACAAGGCGAGCAAATGCAATGCCGTCACCCTCGACGGTCAGGTCGAGATCCCAATTGCTTCGTTTGAGCAAGAGATCCCTCACGACACCGCCGACAAGATACAGACCCACTTCTCGTTCGTCCGCCATTCTCCCGAGATCGCGCAGCAATAGAGAGGCCTTTCGAGGCAATCGGCTCAGAAGATGGTCTGGATCCCTCCGCGGCATATCTCGCGCATTGTAGCGGTTTCGTACCTGTCTCGAAACGGCGACCTGGGCCGGTAGATGCCCGATCATTCGCCCTGCCATCACTGTTCCTCACATCGGCACAGAGGGTCATATTTGGACAGATTTCTGCCGTTTTTTTTCCATTCGTGACAGGGTGACCGGCCGCAGGATCACCGGGATCTACAACCTACTGAATTTCCATGAATTGCTCGCTTTGCCAGCGGGCACATGCCTTGCTGAAAGGGTCAGGCAAGGCTATGACCCCATGTCGTCTTAAGGAGGTTTCCATGAACGCAAAGAGGAAGACAATACTCCCAATCGCGATCGCTATGGTCTCGATACTGGCCATCGCCGTCGCACCGGCCCTGGCCAAAGATTCGAAGAAGAAGGCGCCGCCCTCCCACAAGTCAGCCGCTGCCGCGGCAGCGTCAATGGGACATGTGCCGCAGGTCTCGGAAGCTCCCAAGCGCGGCCATCACGATGAAAAGCCAGGGCCCGCCTGGAAGACTGTCGGCGGCACCGTCAAGGATATCCAAGACAATGCCTACACGGTCGAGGATTATGAAGGCAACCAGGTGAAGCTGTACGTTGGGCAGGGCACAAAGCACATCAAGAACAAGAAGGTGGGAGACACCGTCCGCGCTGAGATTACGCGAGGCGGCTTCGCGAATTCCATCCAGTAATCTCTTTCGAATCCGCGCACCCGCTCCCTGCGTGGTGGTGTCTGCGAAGAGGCCGACCTGAACAGGTCGGCCTTTTCACTTCTCAGGACTTTCTCTCGTTCATTGGCCGGCAGGTACAAACTGGATATTGCCGTAATACGCGATCGTCCGCTCTTTGGTATTGTCGGTATCGCTCATGATCGCCACACCATTGATCTTCGGCGGTTCTTCTCCAAACGCCGCCTTGTAGTCTTCGTAGATGTTGCGTGATTCTTCGACCCACAGGCCGACCTTTGCCGGCCCGCTCTCCACCACGATCATCTTGGCGAAATCGGTGAAAGCATTGTCGACGACCGTTCCGATCGGCGCTTTCGTGTCCCAAATGTAATTGAGGGCCGCGATGGGAATGTCGCCCAAAAGCGCTTGTCCGGCTTTGTACTTGAGCTTCTTGGGAAAACTGACTTTGTCCGGGTCATATTCGAACGTCACGTACAGCCTGGCCGGATAGTCGTCCCCGGACTTCCGGCGCACATCACTGTGCTTGAGAAGATTCTCGATCTTCCACCGCCAACGCACGACGGGAAATGCCGAAGGATCGATTGTGATCTCTTTGATCAGGCCTGAGGCCGACGCCTCGCTCGTCGCCCGTACGACCACCGCCCCTGCGTCTTCCACTAGCTCATAGACCGTGTGGTTCGGGACTTTCTTAAATCTTAGCGGTTTCCAGCCATCCGCCAGCGGCGCACCGGCGTGACTTGAGGCAAACCTTCCAACTTCGAGCACGGGAGGAGGCTCGGTCGCCGCCGATGCCGAAGAGGACAAGAGCCACACCGCGGCGAGCCAAGGGGATGTGGTCCTATCCGCGCCGCATCCATGCGAACAGCCGCATCAGCTTGTGTTTCGTGGCCGGGGTGAAATGTGCCTTCCTCCACAGATTGATGACCTTCTTGTTGACTTCGGCTTGAGTCGGATAAGGATGGATGGTGCCCGCGATAGTCTTCGCGCCCTTGCCTGCCTCCATGATTACCGAAAACTCATTGATAAGGTCTCCGGCATGGGCAGCCACGATCGTCGCGCCCAGGATTTTGTCGCTGCCCTTTCGGATGTGCACCCGGGCGAACCCTTCCTCTTGGCCGTCAAGGATGGCACGATCCACTTCGTCGAGCTTGAACGTGTACGTTTCCACGCCGATCCCCTTGGCTTCCGCATCCTTTTCATACAGCCCGACGTGGGCAATCTCAGGGTCCGTGAAGGTGCACCACGGCATGATCAGCGAATCTACACTGGCATACCCGAGGCTGAAGGGGTGCGGAAACAACGCATTCTGGACGACAATTTGAGCCATTGCGTCGGCAGCATGGGTGTACTTGTACGGCGAGCAGACATCGCCGGCGGCAAAGATCTTTGGGTTGGTGGTTTGCAACCGGCCGTTGACCTGCACCCCGCGTCGATCGAATTGCACACCGGCCTCTTCCAGGCCTAAACCTTCGACATTTGGCGTGCGTCCGGCCGCCACGAGAATCTCATCCACTGTCACGTCGTACTGTTGGCCATGAGACTGGACCGACAGCTTCTTGCCGTCCGCCGTTCGGACTATGTGAAGGTCCCTTCCACAACAGAGCAGCTTCACGCCGTCCTTCATCATCTGTTGCTCGACCACTTGAGCCGCATCGCGGTCTTCGTTGGAGAGGATGCCGTGCAGCGCTTCGATCACATAGACATGACTCCCAAAACGCGCAAAGGCCTGCGCCAGCTCGCAGCCGATTGGG
Organism: Nitrospira sp.; assembly: GCA_029240595.1. Classification (GTDB taxonomy): domain Bacteria; phylum Nitrospirota; class Nitrospiria; order Nitrospirales; family Nitrospiraceae; genus Nitrospira_C. The sequence continues at coordinate 3,054 of JARDZZ010000246.1, forward strand.
CCGGCTCCGATCACACCGATACGTTGCGGCAATTCCGTCAAGGCGAACACTGTTTCGTTAGTGAGGTAGCCCGCTTCTTTCAGCCCAGGTATGGCAGGCGATGAGGCGCGCGTACCGGTGCAAATCGCGGCCCGAGCAAAGCGTAGAGTGCGATTTCCAGCTACTCCTTCAACCTGAATGGAATCGGCACTGGCAAATCGTCCGCTGCCGATGAACACGTCCACCCCGAGGTTCGTGTAACGCTGGGCTGAATCATTGTGACTGATCCGCGCCCGTAGTTTTCTCATCCGGGCCATGACCGCACCGAAGTCGTACTTCACCCCGGCAGGAATGCGGAGTCCGAACTGCTCGGCGTTGCGAAGATCCGCCCAGGCACGGGCGGCACGGATAACACTCTTTGACGGGACACACCCGACATTCAAACAGTCGCCGCCCATGAGATGCTTTTCGACCAGCGCAACTTTGGCGCCCAAGCTGGCGCCCACGATCGCGGTAATCAAGCCGGCGGTTCCCGCGCCGAGTACGACGATGTTGTAGCGCCCATTGGCAGGGGGGTTTACCCATTTCGTCGGGTGAACATTCTCTGCAAGGATCCGATCGTCTTGATCGTTGGGCAGTAGTCCACTCAACTCCATATGACATTCCTGCTCCTCTCAGGACGACGGCTGATCAAGATGACGCATTTGAAATTTGTTTGCCCGCTTCTCGTAGGGCACGGGGCGGCGATGTCGTTGCATTCATCGATCACGTTCCCGGGGTGGACGTGCGGGCTAATGATGGGGACTCCTCTTCCAACTGTCAATGTGGATGGCTCGCCCGAAAACGCCCAACCGACCATCGATAGACGATGATGCTGCGCCGACCGGCCTGCAGGCTCAACGCGGAGACGCCCGATAAGGGCTGAGTGAGCAGAATGAGAATGGCTGGAGGAAACTATCTAAACGTACGGGTATTAAGGTCTCGGTCCATGTCAATACGGCCGAACGCCCGTTCAACCGGGTCTATTTTGCCATCCTGGTTGCGATCCAGTTCTTGGAAATGATCATGCGTGAGGTCCGGCGTCTGGGGATGGGGCACACCGGCAGCATGAGCATGGGGGCGCGGATCATATCGCTGCGAATCTTCGAGAACACCATAATGAATGAGATCCGTTCGTGGCTGCGCCACGAGGATTTTGCGCGGCACTTTCTTGGAGCTCTTGATGACGCGGTGCGTTTTCCGACCGGCAGCCGGTTTAACCGAAGAAAGCGTCTTGGTCTCCGCCTGCTTCTGCCTTCCTTCGACCGGTCTGAGACTCTTTGCCGGCATGCCGGATGAGGATCCCTCCTTACGATTCCTTTGTTCTGCCTGGGTCTCTTCCATGGCGACAATCGTCATGCAGAGCCACCAGGATCCGGTCATGAGGAGAACAAGCAGACATGTCTTCATAAGGCTCCCCTGCGCCAATGCCCTTAAGTGTAGCAGGTAAGTAGGATTTTCTTTGATCACAATGACTTACAAGCCTGCCGATTGTCGAGCCGCAACCCATGGCCGCCGCTTGCCAGACCCTACCGCCCTGTCCTACCCTGTGGGAGGAGGCTCACAATGGATGAACCGACACGTTTGACCAAGACGAAGGAACAGTGGGCAAAAGCGCGGCGAGGGGGAGAAGAGCGCGAAGTATTTTACGCAGGGGACGAGCGATTGCCGCCCGGACAGCACGTGGTCGAGACGTTCCCTGTTCTGGATTTGGGCTATAAACCGGATATTCCCCTCTCAACCTGGACGATCACAATCGGTGGCTTCGTCGCGGCCCCCCTAACATGGACATGGGAGCAGTTTCTCGCACAGCCGCAGTTCAAGGCTGTTTCTGACTTCCACTGTGTCACGTCATGGAGCCGTTACGACAACCAATGGGAAGGGGTCAGTTTCAAGCACATCCTGTCTGTGGTAAGACCACTCTCGCTCGCCAAGTTCGTCCTGTTTAAGTCGTATGACGATTACACGACGAATCTACCGCTCGAAGCATGTGACGACGATGACGTTCTGTTGACCTACAAATGGAACGACAAACCGCTCGCCAGAGAGCACGGTGGCCCGGTCCGCATGATCGTGCCAAAACGATACGCATGGAAAGGCGCGAAGTGGATAAAGGAAATCACGTTCTCCGACAAAGATGAAAAGGGATTTTGGGAAGTACGAGGCTATTCAAACAGCGCGTTGCCATGGGACAATGATCGCTATGGGTAATGTCTGAAGCAGGCTGTCAGCTTCCTTCTCACATCTTGCACAGGCTTACCGAGGCAACGCAGCGTCTCGACCTCTTCGTGTCACTGTAGCCATTGCTGTTGAAAAGCAGCCAAACCTACTTTCTTGTCCACCCACCCGGTCCTTCTACGAAATAGCCGGGCTTCGTGTTTTGAATCGCTTTCTCTCCTGCAAGCGCCTCGACGGCATCGAGCTGCGTTCGGTTCCGCTTGGCGATGTCCTCATACGCCTGGCGC
>JARDZZ010000069.1 GCA_029240595.1 Nitrospira sp.
ATCTTTTGAACGGCGATTTCTTCCTGTCGGACGATCGGCTCAACTCTCTGGACTGTCTGCACGGTCCGCACGCGCTGAACAACAGGTTTGGTCTCAACAGGTTTGGGTGGGGCCGGAGGCGGAGGTTGCACGACGCGTTTCGGCTGTTGCGGCACCGGCGCAGGCGGCTCTACTTGAGGTGAAGGAGCTACGACTTGGGCGAGAGCAATCTCCCAGCGGAACGGTTCCGGCTGGGCCGCGGGTTTGAGCTCCGCGAAGAGAAGTATCGACACGCAGACAGCCAGGATATGCAAAAGCATGGAGGCGATCCAGCCGTGAGGCTTGTGGGTCGAATGTCCCACTTGTGCCAAGGCAGCGGCGGTCATGAGCGCACCACCTCCAGGCTGACCTGTCGGAAGCCAAGTCCGCGCACATCATCAACGACGTTCACGAATCGTTCCAACAAGGTGACACGATCTGCTCGGACCAGAACGAGCGATTCACGGGAATGGGTAGTCATTTCTACCTTCAACCTGTCTTGAGTGACAGCCTGATCGTTGAGGAATAGGCCGCCATCGGCAGCCAACGTAATCACCAGGGGTACATCCTTGCGGTCGCCTGCTTCCTTGGCTTTTGCAAGATCGACCGGGATGTGTCCCGTGGTAATGAACGTTGCCGTGGTCATCACAATAACCAGCAAGACCAACATGACATCCACTAAGGGAATGACGTTTATTTGATCGATCTCACGTTCCATGCTGAGCCTTGTAGAGCGTTAACAGTTCGGTCACTCGGCGTCGAAGGATGTTGTTCATTACGACGCATGGGATCGCGACGAGCAAACCGACTGCTGTCGCCTTGAGTGCGAGGCTTAGGCCTATCATGATCGTGCTCACCGCCATTTGTCCGGAGGTCCCCATCGTGTGGAAGGTCAGCATAATGCCGAGGACAGTGCCCAGGAGACCGATGTAGGGGGCATTTGCCGCAACGGTGCCGATGACGACGAGTCGTTTAGTCAAAGCGATCTCAGCAATCTGCTGGCTTGGAAACTGCTTTAAATCGATGCGCCGATAGAACATCCATCGTTCGACGGCCACGGCGACACACCACACGCTGAGTGCGAGTAGAAGACCAATTACTCCAAAATCTACCGCATGTTTGAGGCTATCCATGTCCTGCACCTAACAATTTGAATTTGAAAACTGTTCTCAACTTAGGGTCTCAAAAATAGCAAAGTCCGCCTCTAGTGTCAACCTTGAAAGCCCTAGACGGTGAAGCAATGATTATGCGTCGCGAACGCCCAGCGGCGGAAAGATCACGGTATGGGTCGCAACGACGCTGAGTCGCACGGGTGTACCCAGAGGATACACCACTGTGGAGCTTTCGCTGGCGTGAACGACTTGCCCTGAGGGAAGAGCGACGGTGTAGAGGTTCTCGGAACCGCGAAACTGACGGTTCATCACCCGCACGTTTGAATTCCTGTCACTCACCACATGCACATCGTCCGGTCTGATCATCACGACGACAGCCGTGCCCTCTTCACACCCGAGGGCATTGGGGAATTCCCCCACCTCGGTCTGCACCATGCCGTTGGTCACGGTGCCGGGGATGAAGTCCGCTTGTCCAACGAAATCGGCTACAAACGGCGTTTTCGGCGTATGATAAATGATCTCCGGCGTATCGAATTGTTCGAGTTTGCCCTGGTTGAGCACGGCGATACGGTCCGCCATCGCAAACGCTTCTTCATGGTCATGCGTCACCAATATTGTGGTTGTTTTCGTCCGGCGCAGGAGATCGTGCAGCTCCTGACGCATGCGGCTGGCCATATCCGGGTCCAAATTGCTGAAGGGTTCGTCAAGCAACAGGACGACGGGGTGTTGGACCAACGCCCTGGCAAGCGCCACGCGCTGCTGCTGGCCGCCGGACAGTTCGTGCGGGTACCGGCGTTCGAACCCTTCCAAACCGACAAGGCGCAACATGTCGTGGACACGGACTTTTCGCTCGCGCCGGCTGAGGTGGCGAAGGCCGAACGCAATGTTGTCTTGAACGCGCAAGTGCGGAAACAACGCATACTCCTGAAAGACCATTCCAACGCGACGGTCCTCAGTCGGTATCATGAGGTCGGGCGACGACACCACGTGTCCGGAAAGGAAGATCTGTCCGGACCGAACCGGCTCGAACCCGGCGATGGCACGCAGGATAGTGGTCTTGCCGCAGCCTGAGGGGCCCAACAGGCAGAGAATTTCGCCTTCTTTGGCTGCGAAGGCGATGTTCTCAACGGCTGGGCGCCCGGCGCCGTAGTCACAACAGATGCCACGGAGTTCCAGCACCGGCGAGACCGGCTGGTAGAGGTCGGCTTGCAGCATGAATTCTTCTCTTATGACATGCCGAGCCTTCATGTTGCAGCTTTCTTCTTTAGGCCGCGCGCCAATCTTTCGACAATAATAACAGCAAGGTCGGCAGTCCGAGGAGCACAATCAGCAGCGCCGAGGGCGCCGCCAATTGATAGTACTCTTCACTGGCCTCCATCCACACTCGAATAGCAAGGGTGTCCAGTCCAACCGGCCGCAATAACAACGTCGCGGGCAGCTCTTTCATGGTTTGCAAAAACATGAGTACCCAGGCCACGACGAACCCACTGCGGATCAGCGGCAAGGTCACGCGTTGCCACGTCTGGCGAATGCCCAGACCGAGCGTTCGGGCGACTTCTTCCAGGTTGGGCGTGATTTGCTGCAGCGCGGGTTCGAGGGACTGTAGTGCGGCCGGGAGGAAGTGAATGATGTATGCCACGATGAGGACGATAACCGAGCCGTACACGAAGGGGACGAGATTTAAGCACAACACCAGGACGGCCAGCGCGGCCACCGGTCCGGGGAGCACATAGCCGGCATAGGCCGCTTGCAAGCAACCGAGGTTTAGCCAGTTTGGACGGCGGCTCGCCATATAGGCCAACGGCAGCCCGATCGCTACGCCGCCTGTTGCCGCGCAAGCGGAGAGAAAGACGGTGTTCCCGAAGAAGCCGTAGAAGCGGGTATCGATCGTGGCGAGCGCTTCCGGTGAGAGGCTCCAGGCGATCAAGAGGTAGGCCGGCACCCCAAAGGATGCAGCGACGACGAGCACCAGGTACATCATGATCAGGGATGTTCCCATCCAGCCATATCGGTGGCGTTCGGGCGTGCGATAGCGTCCGGTGGTTTGGTAAAAGCGGCTGCGATGGCGGAACCACCGTTCGGTGACCAGAAACAAGAGCGCCATTCCTACCAGCAGAAGGCTGAGAATGCTGGCCGCAGTCGTGTCTGAACGACCGGTCATTTGCTGGAACACTGCATAGGTCAAAGTCTGGTAGCGCAGCAACGATACCGCGCCAAAATCGGACACTACATACAGAATCACCAGTGCCAGCCCCGCGGCGATTGACGGGCGCATCAATGGAAGTGTCACCCGCCATAAGGTTTTCATACGCGAAATGCCGCTGGCGCGAGACACTTCTTCAAATGAGACGTTCATGTTCAGTAGCGCACTTCGACTCAGCAGATACACGAAGGGAAACGTATCCAGCGTCATCACAAGCGTAGCACCCAGAAAACTCTGGGGGGAGAAGATGCGCGCTTGAGGGCCGGCCACGGTCTGCCAGAGTTGCTCGATTGGACCGCCGAATCCGAGCAAATATGAATAAATGTACGCCAGGACGTATGTCGGCATGGCCAATGGCAGCACGAGTGCACCTTCCCACAGTCGGCGAGCGGGAAATTCGACCCGAGTGACAAGCCAGGCGGTCGAGACCCCGAGCACTAACGTCAGGCAGGCGACGCTTGCAGCCAGGCGGATCGTGTTCGTCAGCAACTCGGGGATGCGAGTGTTCCATAGCCGGCTCCAGACGGCCGGATCTGCCGACAACGCTTGAGACATCACATAGCCCAGCGGCAGCAGAATAATCGCTGCGGTGATCAGCGTCATGAGTTGCAGCGGCGAGGTCAGCTGGCGGCGGATTGTCGTCATAAATGACTGAACCGGATGTGTGAAAGACGATTCCATAGGTGTTTAGCTGTACGAGGCGCTGCTGAGAATGCAACACGCCACTGCCTGCAGCAGAACCATCAGCAAGGAGCAACGCGTCCGGGACATTCAATTACCGAAGGCCGACTTGTTCAATCAGGGTCAGCGTTGGCTCGCGCAACTCAGCCAGTCTTGTCAGAGGGACTTGCGCAGCGCGGAAAGACTTTCGCTCTACGAGGGCCGGATCAGCCTTGACATCTGGGTGCAAGGGATATTCCTTGTCTAAATCGGCGAACAACTTCTGACCAGCCTGTGCAACGAGAAATTCGACGAGAAGCTTGGCGGTCTCGAGATGTTTGGTTGACTTCACGATGCCGACGCCGGCAACGTTCATGATTGCGCCCATGCCCGTCTCCTGTTGATCGGGCATGAACGCAGCAATGGGCGCCGACGGCTGTGCCGCGAGGTGACGGTAGACGTAATAATGGTTGACGATGCCGACCGAGGCCTGCCCTTTGGCGACCGCTTCCACGATTTGAGAACTTTTCTGGTAGACCTGGCCTCCGGCGTTGTCCTTGAGCCCCTCGAGAAATCGTTTCGTTGTTGCGTCGCCGTGTGTCGCCCGGATAACGGATACGCCGGCCTGCAAGTACTCGCTACCCGCGTTAGGAATGGCGATCCTGTTCTTCCATTTCGCATCGCCGAGGTCGAGCAAAGACTTTAGCTCGCCTGGTTTCACGAGCGTCTTGTTATAGACAATAATCCAAAACCGGCCCGAGAGACCGATCCAGGCATTATCCGGCGCTCTGAACTGAGGAGGTATCGCCTGCTCGACTTCGCGCATATTCACCGGGCGGAGTACACCGGCCTCGCGGGCCTGCTCAAGACTTCCAGCATCATTGGTGATAAACAAATCGGCCGGCGTCCGATCGCCCTCTGCCTTGAGCCGGTTGACCAGCTCGGTCGTTCCGGAGGAGAGCAAAATCACCTGGACGCCGGTTTTTGCGCTGAATTCGTCCAGCACAGGCTTAATGAGCCGCTCGGCACGTCCCGAATACACGGTGAGTTTCTCCGCTGAGGGAACAGGCCCCGGTTGGAGAAGCGTGACAAGGAGGCATGCCAACGCCATTAGACCCCCGCGGGTCGTCATACTTGCGCTTAAGTGGTAGTGATAAGCCATCTCAAAGCGATATCAAAAAGACTTGGGATCCTCAATGACGGCAGCGAGAACAGAGGCCGTAGAGTTCCAGCCGGTGGGTTTGGATCGTGAAGCCATTGCGTGCGGCAACTTCTTCCTGAAGCTTTTCGATTTCGCAATTTTCGAATTCGACGATCTTGCCGCAACCCGTACAGATGAGATGGTCATGATGACCCTTATGCGACACGTTGTCGTACTGTGTCTGGGAGCCAAAATGGCGGGCCTGCGCAATGCCGGCGTCGCAAAACAAGTTCAGGGTTCGATAGATGGTGGCGAGTCCTAAATGGGGGTCCGTCTTGGCGAGTTGATGATACATGGCTTCGGCGGTAATGTGTTCCTGCCGTAAAAACGCTGTCAGAATCATTTCCCGCTGACGCGTAAATTTGAGTTGATGCTTACCAAGATGCTCCTTGAGCGCATTCATTTCTTTTGCGAATTTGGCAGACCCCATGCGGAACGCCTCCGACCGGTGGTCATTAAAAACGAAAACGCGCTGTTTGGTCAAGGGGCGTGCAATTGACGCGGTTTTGCGGGGCTGTTTATAGTGCAGCGCCGTTCCCTTTGTCTAAGAGTGTTAACAGATGCGCACACCGCACCAGATCACCGTCGACCGGGCATTGCTCCTCTATGTTCTGCATCTCGCCGAACCCCACGGACTGTTGAGCGACGTCAAGCTTCAACAACTGTGCTTCCTCTGTGAGCTGCAGATGTTCGGCAAGGGGCTGAAAGGCTTTCACTTCGAATTTTTCCGCTTCGCCTACGGGGCGTTCAGTAAAGATCTCGACAACGATCTGACCTCGCTCAGACGCAAGGAACGAGTCGAGAACTTCACGCTTGCCGATCAGACGCAGGAACAAGTCCTCCCCCTGATCGAGGAGGGGGTGGCAGGTGTTGAGACCAATGAAAAGGTGCTGGAGATCCTCAAGGCGGTTATGACGACCTACGGTCCTCAGGACAGCGGCACGATCACCTCCTCCGTTGAAGCGGTCGAACTCAGCACTCCACAGGATCCAGAATTCAAGATTCCTATTCGCGACATTGTGTTTCATACCACACTGCTCGTGCCTCAGCGCATCGACGTGCAGGCGGAATTCACCTTTCCTCCGGCTTTGCTGTCACGAGTCAATCAGGCGATGGGATATTAGGACGGCTCAAGTCGGGCCCGGTCACAGGTGATACAGTTCACCGTATTTCCGATCGATGTAACGCAGGAATGGCTCCGGACTTAAGCTGACGCCGGTCACCCGTTGTGACAGATGCTCAGGCGGAAACATCCGGCCCCACCGATGGATTTTTTGGGCAAGCCACCTCCGCAAGACCATCAACTGTCCGGCCGCGATTTCATCCTCAAGGTGTGGAATCTCCAGTTTGGCCTGCTCGTAGAACTGCACGGCATACAGGTTCCCTAACGTGTAAGTCGGGAAATAGCCGAACCCGCCCATGGACCAATGCACGTCCTGCAGCACGCCTTCAGCGTCGTTCGCCGGAGACACGCCTAAGTATTGCTTCATCTTTGAATTCCAGATGGCAGGCAGGTCGTCAGGGTTCGTGTTGCCCTCGATCAAGTCCTGCTCGATCTCAAATCGCAGCATGATGTGCAGGTTGTACGTCAACTCATCGGCTTCGACGCGGATTAACGAGGGTTTGACACGGTTGATGACGGTATAGAACTGGTCGATGTTCACGGCGCGCAATTGATGATGGAACGTCGCTTGGAGGATCGGGTAGAAAAAACGCCAGAAGGCACGTGAACGGCCGACGCAATTTTCCCACATGCGCGACTGACTCTCGTGAATGCCCAGCGACACCGAGTCGCCGAGCGGCGTCCCGTAATGCGCTGGATCGAGGCCTTGGTCGTACAACCCATGGCCGCCTTCATGGATGCAGCTGAAAAGGCACGACGGGAGATCGTGCTCATAGACCCGAGTCGTCACGCGCACGTCGGTGGGATGAAACGACGTCGTGAAAGGATGTGCGGAAAGATCCAGCCGGCCCTTCTCGAAATCGTATCCCATGGCAATGAGCACCAACCGGCCGAATTCCAACTGCCGCGCCTGCTCGTAGGCATCATAGAGAAAGCTGTCGTCGATCTGGAGCCGACTCTGCTGAATCTTCGTGAGCAATGGGATCAAGTGGGCCTTCAACTGCGCGAACAAAGGGGCCAACGCCGCCACCGATGATCCAGGCTCGTAGGAGTCTAGGAGCGCATTGTAGGGGGACCCAGTGAATCCCAGGAACTGTGCTTCCTCACGCTTCAGCGACAAGACCGTTCGCAGGCTGGGCAGGAACAATTTGAAATTGTTTTGCGCTTTTGCTTCGGCCCACACCTGTTGCGCCAACGAGCACTCGCGACTCAACTGCATGACAAAATCTGACGGTAATTTTTTGGAACGGCTGTAATCTCGCCACACTTCGCGCAGCAGGGCGCGGGACGATTCGTCCCACAGCTCGCCATCCTGTTCGAGGGGGAGACCGGTGTGCAGGTCGAGCCAGCCGCCGAGCAGCCGCTCCGTCTCGAGGGAAACCAGTTTTTGGTGGGCAATGCCTTGAAGGGTCGCAATCTGTTCTGCGCGGGCCGCACCGCCGCCTGCCGGCATGTACGTTTCCTGGTCCCACGAGAGCACGGAGGCCGCACTGTTGACGCGCTGGATCTCCAGCAACCGGCGAGTCAACGGTTCAAGTGTCTTGAGGGTTTTCATGGGGACCGCCTCCTCAGCCCTACGTGCTATGATCGAATCCTGATCGCGCTTGCTTCGTGCAGTCTACGCACCGGCGTGCCGATTTTCAAACCGAGGAGGGACTATGGGCGAATTGGTTCCCGCAGAGATCGAATCGTATGCCGTCGAGCATTCGATGGAAGAGTCTGAGCTGTGCCGTGAACTCCGTGCGGAAACCCATCGGCACATGGAGTCTCCGCAGATGTTGGTGGGTCCCCTGGAAGGGGCCTTGCTAAAAATGCTCACTCAATTGGTCCGCGCGACCCACGTCCTTGAAATCGGCATGTTCACGGGGTACAGCGCCCTCTGTTTTGCCGAAGCCTTGCCTCATCACGGCTCGGTAACTACCTGCGAGATCGACAAGGCATCTGCCGCGCTGGCCCGTCGTTATTTTGCTCGGTCACCACATGGGGCTAAAATTTCCATCCGCATGGGCCCAGCCATTGAGACGATGCGGACACTTGATAGACAGTATGATGTCATCTTCATCGATGCAGACAAACAGAACTACGTGAACTACTATTTGCGTGGGAAGGAGTTGCTCGCGCCGGAGGGGGTCATCTTGATTGACAATGTGCTATGGGATGGAGACGTCCTGATCATGCCGCCGCCGGACGAACGAACAGCTGCCATTCAGGCAGTGAATCGCGTGGTGGCTTCCGATCCCGAGATGGTAGCTGTTCTCCTCACCGTTCGGGACGGCGTGCTTCTCGTCAAAAGGAAAGGTGTCGGCTGAGCCATCCTATGCGCGTTTCGGCAATGAAACATCTTTCGACGGTCGGCCATTTGGCTGTTGGACGGAAGGCGTTCCGGGTGATAGCTCAATGACCTGACCTTCATGGCGGATCGTCAACCCTTTCCCGCTTTTCAGCGTGTAATGCGTCACCTCGTGGCCGACATCCACTTCCAGTGTTTGGCCTTTGAAGATCAAGTTGAACCTGACGCAGTGGAAGACTTCCGGCAGGCTCGGCCAGAAGCACAACTCCCCATTGTAATCGCGCATTCCGGCAAAACCATAGACGAGCACCATCCAAACGCCCCCCATGGCGGCAATATGGCATCCGTCCTTGACGTTTCCCGCGACATCCCCCAGGTCCATCAGCGTGGCTGCTTTCGCATATTCCAAGGCCTTGTCCATCTCATCAACTTCGGCAGCCATGATGCTTTGTATGCAAGCAGATAGCGAAGAGTCGCCGGTCGTTATCGGATCATAGAACGCGAAGTTTCGGCGTTTCAGGTCAGGGTCAAACTCATGGCCTAATAAGAACATGGCCAGGACGAGATCTGCCTGCTTGATGACCTGATGGCGGTAGATCGTCAGGGGGTGGAAGTAAAGAAGCAACGGGTATTTGTCAGCCGGTGTCCGATCAAAATCCCATGGCTCTTGTTCCAAAAAGTGATCGTCTTGTGGGTTGATCTTGAGCCGTTCATCGTACGGAACGTACATCCGATCGGCTGCCTGCTTCCATTCCGTCACTTCTGACGACTCCAATCGAGTCTTATGCACCAGGGCCGTGTACAGATCCGGTCTGCGCTGCTTGACGCGTTCGACCGTCTCGGCCGCGTAGAGAAGATTTTCTCTCGCCATCAGATTGGTGTACACATTGTTGTCCACGACGGTGTTGTATTCGTCCGGACCCGTGACGCAGTGAATGCTAAACTGTTCGCCTTTACGGGGCGAATAGTAGCCGAGCGACCGCCATAGCCGGGCGGTCTCCACGAGCATTTCGACCCCTTCATCGAAGAGAAACTCTTCCTCGTCCGTTGCCTGGATGTACTTTTTTAACGCATACATGATGTCGGCATTGATGTGGTATTGCGCGGTACCTGCTGCGTAATAGGCGGACGCCTCTTCGCCGTTGATCGTTCTCCAGGGATACATCGCCCCGCGCTGGTTCAGTTGTCGCGCCCGCTCGCGCGCCTTGTCCAACATGCCGTGGCGAAACCGCAAGAGATTTTTCGCGATTCGCGGTGCCGTATAGGTTAAAAAAGGCAACACATAAATTTCGCTGTCCCAAAAATAATGTCCCTCATAGGCCGCTCCGGTTAGTCCTTTCGCCGGCACTCCGGTATTTTCCGCACGCGCACTGGCTTGCAACACATGAAATAGATTGAAGCGAATGGCTTGCTGAACGGCCGTCGTTGACGCTTTCGCCCGGGCGGGATTGGTGATGACCTTGACGTCGCTGCGTTGCCAGAAGTCATTCATGTACTGCTCTTGCCCGCTCAGCAAGGCGGGAAATCCTGCGGCAACCGCCCGATCGAGCGTACGTTCGGCTCGCGCGCACATTTCCTCCGGCGGCGCCGTCTGACTCGTATGGTACACCATGTACTTCATCAGCGTAATTGGACATCCCGGCTCCGCATCAATCGTGGCCACGGCTTGGCCTGCATCCGGCGTATACTTCGTGTTCCAGGTCACGCGCGATGTGGTTTCCAGCCTATGATCGATGGCACAGGCGACAATCAGGCCGCTCTTGTTTGTGGCATGACAGAGGACGATGCGCTGCTCCTTGGCGTAACTCATCCGATGATTGAGCACTTTCTCGACAAACACTTTGGCCTGTCTCGGGTCGTAATTGGCCCGGCGAGGAGCTGGTTCATTGGCAATCATCTCTGACGAAAGGACCACCGGAGCGGCAGCATTCAAGAGGGTCACCTCGTAGGAGATCGCCGCGACATGCCGGTGCTCGAACGACACCAGCCTCCGTGATGTGATCGACACCTGCTTGCCAGCCGGTGTTTCCCAGAGGATCTCCCGGTCCAGCGTCCCTGATTTCATATTGAGTCGTCGATCAAAACTCCGCGCATTGCCGTGCGGAAGCCAGAACGGTTCGTCATCCACATACAGCTTGATGATTTTGCTGTCCGTCACATTGACGATTGTTTGTCCCGCTGTTGCCAACCCGTAGGCATCTTCCGGATACACGATCGGCCAGCTTTCGTAGAAACCATTGATGAAGGTACCGTTCTGGCCGATCGGCCCGCCTTCTTCGAAGCATCCCCGCATGCCCAGGTAGCCGTTTCCCAGGGCAAACATGGTCTCGCCCTGCTCAAGCAAAGCGGGCATGTAGCGTTTCTCAATGAGGTTCCACTCATCCGGTGGATAGATATGAGGAGGCGGATCGAATCGGGGGCGATGAATCATAGGAATCCGCGTGGAGAGCCGACCTACGTATGGACCGACGGTGTGGACGAATCTGCGGTGTCCATCAGAGGCGACAACAATTCGCCCAAATCTGCGACGACGATTTCCGCTCCCTGTTCCCGGAGCGCTTGAGCCTGATTGTGCCGATCGACCCCGATGACCAGCCCAAAGCCGCCTGCATGGCCGGCTTGGACGCCGGCCAACGCATCTTCAATCACGATCCCACGCCGCGGTTCAATAGCCAACCTTCGAGCAGCCTCGAGGAAAGAATCCGGAGCGGGCTTCCCTGCCAGCTGCAGACGATCAATTTCATGGCCATCGACTCGGACATCAAAGAGCGAGCTCAAGCCGACAGTCTCGATGATCTCGGCGCAATGATGGCTCGAGGACACGACGGCCATTTTCAATCCCATGGCTCGTGCCAGATGTAGGAACTTAACCGTGTTGGGATAAGCGATGACTCCGGTCTCACGCAGCGCGACTTTAAAATGCTTGTCCTTTCTCTGGCCGAGTCCATAGAGCGTTTCACGGTCGGGCCCGTCGCTGTGTGTCCCTGGCGGAAGACTCACCTTGCGGGACGCCAAGAAATCCCGCACGCCCTCATGGCGAGGTTTGCCGTCCACATA
>JARDZZ010000247.1 GCA_029240595.1 Nitrospira sp.
CGGCCAATTTTCCCTACAGCCATGCCGCGCGATTGCAAGAGCTCGGCTATCAGGTTCATGCCAAACCGGACCCGTTCTACGAGCAGCGCGTCGTGAAGAGCGCCGAAGAAGTCCGTCACATTGAAGAAGCTCAACGTGCGACGGAAGAGGCCGTGGCTGCTGCGCATGACCGGCTACGGCAGGCCGTGATCAAGGAAGGGCAACTATGGCTGGACGACGAACCGTTGACATCGGAACGCATCAAGAAACTCATCAACGTAAAACTGATGGAACGCGATTGCGTGGCGCAACATACAATCGTCGCTGGCGGTGAGCAGGCGTGTGATCCCCACAACGAAGGAAGCGGTCCATTGCCGGCCCATCGCAGCATCATATTTGATGTCTTCCCGCGATCGGCTTCGTCACGGTACTTTGCAGATATGTCGCGCACGGTCGTGCGCGGAACGCCGAGTGCCGAGCTCAAGCGGCTGTACCAAACGGTGCTCGATGCGCAGGAAGAAGCGATCGCTCAAATCAAGGACGGCGCCGACGGCATGAAAATTCACCGTGGCATCTGCGAGCGATTCGAAAAAGCCGGATACAAGACGGGTCTGGTGAACGGCCGCATGCAGGGATACTTCCATGGCACCGGCCATGGAGTCGGATTGGATATTCATGAAGCGCCGCGCATTAGTCGCACAGGATCATTGTTGCTGGAAGGGCACGTCGTCACCGTTGAGCCGGGCCTCTATTATCCCGGACTGGGCGCCGTGCGGATCGAAGACATGGTGCTCGTCACGGGCGACGGGTGCAGGAACCTTACGAATTTCTCGAAGGCGTTCGAACTCCATTAGCCGGCCGTTCCTGTCCGCCACTGCTTTCTTGCGCTGTGCAGGGAGCGCCATTCCCCTCAGCAGTCCCATGTCGTACGCCTTTCGCTTCCTTGACGATATTGCCATTGCCGACATTGCCTTCGAAGCCGAAGGCGATTCAGCCGAGGAACTCTTTGTCGGAGCGACAAGGGCGTTGCTCGAAGTCCTGGCGAATCCCGTGACCATCGCGGACACCTGGCAGCGTCAGGTACTGAAAAGGGAGGGGAACCTAGACGATCTCCTGATTGAATGGTTATCGGAGATAGTTTATTGGAAAGATGCGGCAGGCGTCGTGTTCCGGGACGCACCGCTCACCCTTCGTGGCGAGAACGGCGGCTGGACGATGAAGGCGACGCTGATCGGCGCTCCTGTTGATGGGGAGAGACAAGAACTCCGCAATGACGTGAAAGGCGTCACGAAGCATCGGTACAGGATGGAGCGCAACGGTGCGATGTGGAAGGTCACAGTGGTCGTCGATGTCTAAGGGTGGTCTGATGCGGTTGAATACCGACATGCGCGTGAACAGGATCGCCGACGAAGTATGGGAGATTCCTGTCTCAGAAAAGCCGGGCATGCTGGTGCCGGCGAGGGTGTACGCCACGCAGACCATCCTGCAATCGATGGATCGGGGTGTGTTCGATCAGGTCACCAACGTGGCCTGTCTGCCAGGCATCCAACGCTATGCCCTCTGCATGCCGGATGGCCACTGGGGCTACGGATTTCCGATCGGCGGCGTCGCTGCGTTTGATGCACAACAGGGAATCATTTCCCCTGGCGGTGTAGGCTATGACGTCAATTGCGGCATGCGCTTGATCCGCACGGATCTATCATTAATGGACGTGCAGCCGCGCTTGGAGCGTCTGATGACGGAGCTCTTCCGCCGCGTGCCAGCCGGTGTCGGCGCAGCTGGAGCGGTCAGGCTCGATCGGAGCGAACTCACTCGCGTCATGCTGAAAGGTGCGCGTTGGTGCGTCGAACAAGGCTATGGATGGCATCAAGATCTTGCGCGGATCGAAGAAGGCGGTTGCATCAGCGGAGCCGATCCTTCGACGGTGTCCGATCAGGCGCTGGGGCGTGGAATCAATCAACTGGGGACGTTGGGGTCTGGCAATCATTACCTTGAAGTCCAAGTCGCCTCCAATGAGCGGATTTTCGATGCCGCAACGGCCACGGCGCTCGGGATTACCGGCCAGGATCAGATCGTCGTCATGGTTCACTGTGGTTCCCGCGGCTTTGGTCATCAGATCGCCAGCGACTATCTCAAAATATTTGAAAAGGCGATGCGACGGTACAATATTACCGTCAACGATCAGCAACTGGCCTGTGCCCCCTTCCGTTCGCCGGAAGGGCAGGATTACTTCGCGGCCATGAATGGTGCGGCCAACATGGCCTTTGCCAACCGGCAGGTCATTACGCATTCCATTCGCGAGGCGTTTGCCGACGTCTTCGCCACGTCCGCTGAGGAACTGGGCATGCAATTGGTTTATGACGTGGCTCACAATATCGCCAAAGTTGAACGCTATGCGGAAGGTGAGTTGCTCGTGCATCGCAAGGGAGCGACGCGTGCCTTTGGGCCGTCAAGCGCGGAGCTGGCACCCGAGTTTCGACAGACCGGACAGCCGGTGATTTGCGGGGGGTCAATGGAAACGGGGTCGTACCTGTTGGTCGGAACGGACCGCGCCGTCCAGGAAACCTTTGGGTCGACCATGCATGGCTCTGGACGAACCATGTCGAGGGCCCAGGCAAAAAAACAGGTCCGTGGCGAGCAGGTTCAGCGGCTCATGAAAGAGCGTGGCATTATGGTAAAAGCCGTGTCCATGTCGGGCCTCGCCGAGGAAGCGGGGTTTGCCTACAAAAATATATCCGAGGTTGTTGAGACCGTCGAAGGCGCCGGCATAACCAGGAAAGTTGCGGAGCTTCGACCAATCGGGAACATCAAAGGGTAGGAGAGAGTTTCGGCACTGTTTGATTTTCGAAAAAATAGTGGCGAATTGGCGCCGGCTTGGCACAATACGGCCAGCCGTTCATTCTTGAAGAGGTTGGCCATATGGAGCAGCGGAAGAACCCACGGTTTCCTGTCCGGTTCCGGAGTTCCTTCACATCATTGAATATCGTCGGAGGAGACGGCAACATTACCGACCTCTCACTTCGCGGATGCCGCGTGGAAAGTCATACGGCGGTCAGGACGGGGACCTCTTTGGAGCTACGCGCGCATGTCTCGGAAGACGAGCCACCCTTAAAGGTGCAAGAAGCGGTGGTCCGTTGGTGCCGAGCGCAACAATTCGGCCTGGAATTCGTCACCTTGGAGCCTGAAGAATGGGCGCGCCTCCAGCATACCGTGACCCAGCTCGAGCTGCATCCCTACCAAAAAGAGCCGGCTAAAGATCCCTCAGAAGCCGCCTAGCCTCCTCGACATCTGTACGTCTGAAATTGACAGGGCGGGTCATGTGTGTGGGCCAGTCGCCTGAAGTGTTCCCCTGCGCCCACGACAGGACGAAGACCGTATACCGCTTTCGACAGGAGTCGTTAGAGATTGCTGAGGCCGTGCGTAAGGGCCTAGCGCGCTAATTCGACGGTGGATTGAAGCTGTAGCTGCCGCATCATGCGTCCCTTGTGGAACTCCACGGTTTTCGACGTGATGTGCAACATGCGCCCGATCTCTTTGGCCGTATAGCCGGCCGCGACCAGT
>JARDZZ010000248.1 GCA_029240595.1 Nitrospira sp.
CAACCGCTCCCGTTTGTCCTGCGAGGCCGGCGTCGCGAGCGATCGCACTTTGGCGAGCACGCGCCGGGTGACAACCGGGTCCAGGATTGACCGTCCTTGCGACACAGCTTTGACGGCGCCGATCAACTGTTCACTCGTCACTTCTTTCAGAAGAAAGCCATCGGCTCCGGCCAGGATAGTGGCGAGCACGGCGTCATCGTCTGCAAACGAGGTCAAAAACAGCACGCGCGTGTCGGGATGAGCGGTTCGAATCGTGCGGCACGCGTCGATTCCGCTTCCGTCCGGAAGTCTGACGTCCATCAAAACGACGTCCGGCTTCAGTCTCAATGCCTCACCGACTGCCGCGGCCATGGAGCCGGCCTCACCGACGACCTGGAAATTTCCAGCTTCTGTGAACAATGTCCGGAGCCCGATACGAAGGACTTCGTGATCGTCCACCAATAAGAGCTTGATCGGTTTCGTTTCAGATGTTGACGTCATCCTGCTCCCGAGGAAAGTCGCACACAATTCGTGTCCCTTGACCGACACCGGATACCACTTCCAGGTGACCACCCAGCTTTTTGACGCGGGTCTCCAGATTCTTCAGTCCATGACCATGCCGCTGGACTGTTGCAGCATCGAATCCCACTCCATCATCCTCCACGATCAGACGAACCCATCCTTCGTGCAGTTGAAGCGAGAGAGCACCCGCATGTGCGCCGGAGTGACGCAGACTATTACTCATGGCCTCTCGAGCAATGGGTAGAAGGTGTCGCAACTGGTCAGCGGTCAGGCGGTCTAGGGCTGCAGAATTCACTTCTTATCGAAAATGGCGGTGGGGTGCATTGTTCATGTCGTTGACCAGAGAGGACAGCGCAGCTTCGAGCGCGTGCCCGTTGGCGATCGGCGACTCCAAACCGAATATGTATCCGCGGAGGTCCCGGATAACAGTTTGAAGGCTCTTGACGGCTTGCTCCAACTGAGTGGCGACATCCTGGTAGCTTCTGGCCACGAGACGCTGGCATCGTTCAAGACTGAGTCCGAGGGCAAACAGTGACTGGATGGTGCTGTCGTGCAGGTCCTGCGCCATGCGCTCGCGGTCGTCGAACATCTGACGGAGCCGTGCCTCACTTTGACTCAGGATCTCTTTGGCCCTGAGCGTTTGTTCCAAAGCCGTTTGCAAGTCGGAAGTGACCTGAAAATACTTTCGACCGATGTAACCCAACGCTAGCAGACAGGCCATGAGACGCAATGCATGCCAGAACCACCAGCGGTTGTCCCAAGGAATCGAATAGATGAACACGAATTCTGCCAGACTATAAATGAGAGCCAGGCTCGCGAACAGGGCATCCTCTGCTCGGCCCGAGCGCCGATACTCCGCCAACAAACGTGCCCCGGTGACCAGAAACAAGATGCAGGCTACGGTTTGTGGGGCGACTGCGAGCGGGGTAAATTCGCCATTTCGTACCATTTCGGGGATGTGATTCGGAAAAAGCACAAACCACGAGCCAACCAGCAAGGCACCACTCGCCATCATCCATACATGCCGGCGCTGGTCAGATAAATCGGTCCGAGCAGGCGGTCTCCAGGCCATCGCGAACCCGATCCCGCCAAAGAGGCTGGCCAAGTTTCGAAATAGGACGAAGCCATTGCCCGGCTGGGCAACGGCATGAAACTCTTCGAGAATACCCATTCCGAGGAACCCTGCAGCCAACATTCGATACCTGCCCGCGGTGACTTCATTGCCTGCCTGCAATAAGACGGTGGACGTCGCGATGGCGACTAGACCTCCCACGGCTTCGATGGTGGAATGGAGCGGCTCATGGTGCCAACGCCAATCAGGCCATAGGAAGTGCAATGCGGCGCTCGCAAGCAGCACTCCGGCGCCCGCCACGACCGTGACAACATACGGTACGAGTGGTCTATTCTGCATGGTGCGAACGATGGCAGATAAGCAGCGAGAAGATCAAGCTCGACGGATCAAGTCTTGAGCAAGCATCTTGCGACTTGAAGACCCGCTAGCAGTGTTCAACGACCAAAGGCAGAGACATGAGCGTATGAGAGAAAGACTTCACAAAAGAAATTAAAGAAGAGCAGGAGTAACAAGGTGTTTAACTTAGGTGAAGTATGCTTTTTGGTGGAGGGCACGGGAGTTGAACCCGCGACCCCTACGTTGCGAACGTAGTGCTCTCCCAACTGAGCTAGCCCCCCACCCGATGAGAAGGGAAGACGCGAGCTCAAGGATCCCGCAGGGTTCGTGCTGCACATCAGTGTGCACACTGGGATGCTGCGGTAGAAGAACGGGGAGGAATAGGCTCGCGTCCCCCGAATCCGCATTATACACAACGCGCCCTTGAGTCTCTACCTGACTGCGTCACGGTAGACTGCTTATGACGGGCTGATCAGGCTTTCGCTCACCGGCTTTCCGTCCTCGATCAGCACCCGCCGCCCTTCGACCTTGAGGCGGCCTTCGGCAAAGAGCTGGACAGCCCGGGGATAAATTTTATGCTCTTGCTCCAGAATGCGTGCAGCCAGGATCTCCGGCGTATCGCGGTCGAAAACCGGCACCGCGGCTTGAATGATGATCGGTCCCTCATCGACCCCTTCCGTCACGAAATGGACGGTGCACCCCGCCAGCTTGCATCCCCACTCGATGGCTTTTCGCTGGACGTCCAAACCGGGAAAGGAGGGAAGGAGCGAAGGATGAATGTTCATCATCCGATTTGTAAACGCGTTGACTAGAACCGCGGTCACAATCTTCATATAGCCGGCTAACAGCACCAGTTCGACATCCAGTTTTTCAAGCACGTCCAGGAGGACGCGATCGTAGGCTTCACGGCTATCGGGACGTCCCGCGAACGGTTTCGGATCGATGAAGATGTCCTGCACGCGATGTTTGCGAGCGCGTTCGAGTGCAACGGCGTCCGGCTTGTTGCTGATCACCGCCACGAGCTGTGCGGGAACCTGTCCGGCTTCGATGCCGTCGATGATGGCTTGAAGGTTGGATCCGCGGCCGGAGGCGAGGACGGCAATCCGAAGAGGAGTCGCTCTCTTAGTCGACATATTCGACCACAGGCTCTGACCCTGACCAAGACACGATCTCACCGATTTGCCAGCCTCGTTCGCCCAAGTCTGCGGCTTTGCTCAGGACCGGAGTTGCCAGATGAGCCGGCACGACGAGAATCAACCCGATGCCCATGTTGAACACGCGAAACATCTCTGCACGATCAACCTGTCCCACCCGGCTTAGGGCTTGAAAGAGAGCGGGAATGGGCCAGGCCTTTCTGTTGATTCTGGCGCACACGCCATCCGGCAAGACACGGGGCAGATTCTCGGTAATGCCCCCGCCCGTGATGTGGGCAATGCCTTTAATGGGAAATTCACGCAGGAGGGCAAGAATCTGTTTCGCGTAGATTCTCGTCGGCGTGAGCAGGACTTCACCAAGCGGCTGGTTCAATTCCGGCAGCGTGGCTTGAAGATCCAACTTGGCCTTGTCGAAAAAGACCCGGCGTGCCAGTGAGTAGCCGTTGCTATGCAGACCAGAAGACG
>JARDZZ010000070.1 GCA_029240595.1 Nitrospira sp.
CTTTGGTTGGTTAGTTCGCTTCTACTTCAGAAGCCGCTTAGGTGGATCCTTGTAAACGAGGACACCTTCTCCTCTTTGGTCAGCGTAGGCTCCCCTATTCCGCGTCCATCTTTGCAGCCCTACTGCATGTCGTAGGGCGCCGTGAGCCAAACTGATGCGCATACACGTATGTAAACTCGGCACCTAGGAAGAAAATCAAGGCGGAGTAATAGACCCACACCAAGATCGCCATCAGTGATGAGGCGGCTCCGTACATTGAGGTCAACGCCGGCCCTCCAAGATACAGCGCGATTGCCCACTTTCCCAATGTAAACAGGGCGGCAGTGCCAATTGCTCCAATCCAGACATCCTGCCAAGCAATATGCCCTTCCGGCAGGATTTTGAACATCAGTGTGAACAGCACGGCCATTACGACGGGAGACCCCATGATATTGATCACGGTCATAATGGCTTGGGGTTCGGGCATCTCCTTGTGAATGAATTTGGCTGCTGCAAGCATCACGATGTTCAGGATTAAGGCAGTGAAAAGAAGGAGTCCTGTTCCGATGACCAGCAAAAACGAGAAGAGTCGGGTTCTAAGCAGTCCCCACAAAGCAGAACTCCGTCGATACCCCGGGATCCGCCAAATGAAATTCAGCGCATCCTGCAGTTCACTGAACATGCCCATAGAGACAATGAAAAGAGTAAAGATACTGATTAGAGTGGCGAGGATGCCGTGAACCGGGTGGCCCGCGCTGTGCAACATGGGGGTCAGGGCATTCGCCCCTTTTTCTCCGATAAGCTCTTGTAACTGACGAAGCAATTCTGCTTGCACGACCGTTTCATCAACGACTATTGCCGCACCGGCAACAGCAAGCGTCAAGAGGGGCGCGAGAGAAAAGAGCGTGTAATATGACAGGGCGGCACTCAAACGCCAGGGATTATCATCCCACCACTTCCTCCCCGTGGTCGTGAGCAATTTCGTGATCAGTTCGATCGACATGCTCCATTTCATTCGAATCGTCCCGCATGTGTCGGGCCAGCAGCTTGAGTCTGAACCTAGGGCCCTGCACGGTAGACACACTACATGGCATCTCCTTTCTCGCTTGAGCAATGTTGCTCAGATTATCTCAATCTTAAGAGGCAAATTAGGTCCATTGGTATTTACAAATGTACGCTAAAGGAGTTGTATGTCTATATCTCATGTTTCAATAGCGAACAGAGATCCAGCCCCCAAAGACGCTTCTTCGATTTACCCAGAGTTGGTTCATGCAGACGAATCAGAGATATTGTCGTGGGCCGTCAAGACAGCCATCTCTGACCTGGGGACCGGGACCGGTCACACTGATAACCTTGCTATGCGGCAAGACTTACATGAACGAAAGAGAGTGCTCTTGATGCTTTTGAATCGTCTGATGTATGGGTGGACACCGACCAATGATCCCTAGACGTGACGCGACAACACCCCTATTCAGTAAACAAATGAGACTGCTTCATCCAAGCACGATGCGAATGTGGTGCTCGCCGGCGGCGACGAGGGGGATATTGTCGCGACCTATCAACGGCGTGCCATCCAGTTCGGCTAATGTCACGCCCCGACTCACATGTCGCGGATTTTCCACCACGATATTATAGAGCGCCGAGTGATACCGGAAACGAATGGAGTACCCGGACCAGTGGCGCGGAATACAAGGATCGACACAGAGCGTGGCACCGCGTAAACGGAAGCCAAGCATCCATTCTACACCGGCCCGATAGAGCCAGCCGGCCGCCCCGCTATACCAGGTCCACCCTCCACGCCCGACATGCGGCGGCTCAGCGTACACGTCGCCTGCCACCACGTAGGGCTCGACTTTGTAGCGCTGAACATTCGATCGTGAGGCAACGCGATGAATTGGATTTAACATGCGGAATAACTCGGCGGCCTTATCCCCATCACCCAGCGCCACGAAAGCCAGCACGGTCCAGACGGCGGCGTGAGTGTACTGGCCGCCGTTCTCACGGATCCCCGGCACGTATCCTTTGATATAGCCGGGGTCGAGGGACGTCCGGTCGAACGGCGGCGTCAGGAGGAGAATCAGCCTGTCGCGCCGGTTCACCAGATGCTGATCCACCGCCGCCATAGCGCGCACGCCGCGTCCTGGGTCTGCGGCACCACTGATGACTCCCCAGGACTGCGCGATGGAATCGATCCGGCACTCCGGATCTGCGGCGGTACCGAGAGGCGTCCCGTCGTCAAAGTAGGCGCGTCGGTACCATTCTCCATCCCATCCGTCCCGCTCGAGCGCGGCTTTCAACGCACTGACGTGAAGCCGCCATGTTTCTGCACGAACATGCTCGCCGCGCAAGGCTGCCACCTTGGAGAATTCCCAAAGCACCGTATGGAGAAACCAGCCGAGCCAGATGCTTTCACCGGTGCCTCCCTGGCCGACACGATTCATCCCGTCATTCCAGTCTCCGGTACCCATGAGTGGAAGGCCGTGACTGCCGACGGCAAGGCTCCGGTCCAAGGCGCGAGCACAGTGTTCAAAGAGCGTGGCGCGCATCTCGGACACTCGCGGCTCAAAATACAATTCATGTTGTCCCTCTGTTAACACCGGCCCATCGAGAAAGGGCACCACTTCATCCAGCACCGTCGTGTCATTTGTGACTTCCAGGAACTGGATGACGGCGAACGGCAGCCAGAGCAGGTCGTCTGAGATACGGGTCCGCACACCGCGCCCGGATGGAGGATGCCACCAATGTTGCACGTCCCCTTCGACAAACTGCCGTGCCGCCGCCCGCAGCAAATGCTCGCGCGTGACATCGCGGGCCGAGACGCTGAGGGCCATTACGTCCTGGAGTTGGTCGCGAAACCCATAGGCCCCGCTGAGCTGATAAAACGCCGCGCGTGCCCAGACCCGGCAAACGAGCGTCTGATAGAGCACCCAGCGATTCAATAATACGTCCATAGCCCGCTCCGGTGTACGGACCTGTAGGGCGCCCAGCACGTCTTCCCATCGGCGGGTGACCTCCTGCAAGAGGGCGTTCACGTCTGCGTTGCGATAGCGCTTGAGCAACAGACGCGCCTGCTCCCTTCCCTCTGTCTGGCCAAGAAACCAGACAATCTCCGCGCGTTCGTCTGCTTCCAACTCCAGGGAAAGCTGCAACGCGCCACAGGGGTCGAGCCCGGCGCCGACCTTTCCAGACAACCTACCTCCCAGTTCAAGCGCCAGGGGACGCTCGGGGGTCCGATTGCGACCCAGGAATTCTGTGCGATTACCTGTCCACGAAGTCTGTTTCCCGGCAAGATCAACAAAGGCGATGCGCCCACGGAACTCGCCGCCCAGCGTACTACGCGCAAAGAGTGCTCCGGTCTCCGAATCGATCTCCGTGATGATGTACGGCGCGGAGTCGCTGCGGGAGCTCCCCAGCACCCACTCGGCATAGGCCGTGACCGTAAGGCGACGCGAGCGGCCGGACAAATTCTGCAGCGTGAGCCGAGAGATCTTGACCGGATCTTCAGGCGGCACAAATTGCAGCAGTTCGACCAGGATACCGTGTGAACCATGATGGAAGCGGCTGTAGCCCTGTCCATGACAGGCGACATAGGGTGCCGGTTCATCGCGAATAGGCAGTGCCGTGGGACTCCACAGTTCCTCTGAGTCGTCATCGCGGATATAGAGCATCTCTCCGGACACATCGGTGACCGGATCGTTCGACCAGGGCGTCAGTTGATTCTCGTGACTGTTCAGCGACCAGGTGAATCCGGAACCGGATTCCGACACGATAAACCCGAACGATGGATTCGCAATGACGTTAATCCATGGCCGCGGCGTCCGCAGCCCTTCGCCAAGAATCGTGACGTATTCCCGGCCGTCGTCTGCAAAGCCTCCAAGGCCGTTGAAGAATTCGACTTCCCGTTCAGGCAACGGCACATCCAGGCGTGTGCTCCAGCGCCGTGACGGCAGGCGCGACGGCGGTGCAAGGCGCCTGCGCTGTAATCGAGCGACCTGCTCTGCCAACGTGCCCCGCCGACTCAACAGGACGACCCGGGCGAACTGCTGCAGGAGCATCCGCTCTTGCGGAGAAAGCAGTTCGCTTCGCAGAAGATAAATGCTGCCGCGTGCGCCGCCGGTGTCGGGCAAGAGACGTAACCGGCTGCCGCGCACGAGCGCCTCCAGGGAGCTTTGCAGATCCTGCTCGTAGGATGCCGTCTTTTCGTTCAAAATGATCACGTCGGCTGATAATTGCTTCATTCGCCAGTATTCATGTGCACGCAGCAATTGCCGGACGATATCGACATCCTCCGCTTTGTCGATGCAGGCCAGCACGATGGGTAGGTCGCCGGAGATGCCATGTGCCCACAGCGACGCACGCTCCAGCGTGCCGGGCTCGAGTGTCTCGGAAGAGGGACGCAGCGCGGCATCGGAGTACAGCACCGCATTGGCCAGCCGCTGGAACAGCTGCGCTTCGTCGGTCCCGATACCGAGATGATGCAGTTGCACTTGCGTTTGCGTCCAGGCAAGCGACAGGGCACGCTCAAAGACTCTCGGGTCACTGTATTTGTCAGCGAGATCCAACACCTGGTCGCGCGAGGCGCCGACAATAGTTGAAAACACGATGCGTGCGGTCCCGCCGGGGAGCACTCGGACCGTGCGGCGCAAGCTCATCATCGGATCGAGAACAGACCCGACGGAATTCGAGAGCGGCCGCCCATCGACCATCGAGACAGCCGTACGGACATGGTGCCCGCGTCCGAGAAACCGGGCGCGATCCGTTTCAAATTGCAGTTCACCCACGGTGTCGCCCTCGACAACCACCACCTGGGCAGCCCACACCGTTGCATCATCATCCGATCGCCGACGGCGCGTCGCGAGCAGCGCGCTGATCTCCGGTACAAATTCGGTTTGTACAAACAGGTTCGCAAAGGCTGGATGGGCCACATCGACAGCGTGTGGAGCCAGGGACAGCTCGGCATACGAGGTGACCTGTAGATCGCGCGCCCGTGTCCCCATGTTAGTCACGGAGATGCGCCGCACTTCCGCATCGTCCTCGGACGACACCACGACCTCGAAGGTCGTGCTCCAGTCGCCATCCCGCCGGATGATTTCGGCCCGTTCCTCGGAAAAGGACACTTCATAGTCGTCGGCCTCGACGCCGCATGGCTGGTACCCGGCCGACCACACAGACCCGGTCTGCGCGTCGCGTAGAAAAATGTAGGAGCCCCAGCAGTCCCGCGTCGTATCCTCGCGCCAGCGCGTCACCGCAATGTCGCGCCATCGGCTGTACCCTGAACCTGCGACCGTCATCATGACGGCGTACCGGCCGTTGGACAGCAGATGGGTTCGCGGGGTCGCTTCATGGGGAGAAGTGAATCGCCGCGACATCGGTGGAATGAGGTCGCGGACTTGCGCCGCGGCAGAGACTTCTTCCGCGCGTGGTCGCGCGACCGGCACGTCGCGGGGTGTACGTTCCTGGAGCAGGAGCTCGGTGGCCCTGACGATTGGCTCGGCGTGGAAACGGCTCCTCATCATGCCATCGTTCAGGACATTCGCGATTGCGACCAACGACATCCCCTGATGGTGCGACATATAGGCCCGCACGATGGCGACGTCTTTCCCTTCGGGCACCCGCGTGCCGGTATAATCCAGTGCCTCATAGAACCCATAGCTCCCCTTGCCGCCAGCCTCAGCAAGTTGGGCAAAGTCTTGCGTCGCCGCGGCGGGATCGATCATCGCCGCGAGGGCAGCGGCGTATGGCGCGATGACGATATCTTCACTGAGGCCGCGCTTGAGTCCCAGCCCCGGCACACCAAAGCTGGAGTACTGATACGTCAGGTCGAGATCGCGCGCATTATAGGCGGACTCTGAGACGCCCCAGGGAACGCGGCGCTCTGTACCATATTGGATCTGTCGACGAACAATCAGCTCATACGTCCGGCTCAGCAAGCTGCCCGGTGGAAAACGCATCACCAACGCCGGCATGAGATATTCGAAGATGGACCCTGACCAGGAAATCAGCGCGGAACCGTTTCCAAGTGGCGTCAGGGCGCGGCCCAGGTGAAACCAATGCGATGCCGGCACGTCGCCTTTGGCAATGGCGATAAAGCTGGCCAGCCGGGCCTCCGACGCAAGCAAGTCGTAGCAGTTTGGATCCAAGCTGTTCTCGGCGACGCGATAGCCGATGGACAACAGCTTGCGTGTCGGATCGAAGAGGAACGTGAAATCCATGGCGCGCACCATCTGCTCCGCAGTCTGCGCCATGACCGCGAGTCGGCGGATGAGAGCCGTGGCATCAGCGGACGATTGCCGTATGGCATCGGCCAGCAGAGCGATCCTTGCCAGGCTGGTCCTGTTCTGCAACGGATGGCTGAGCGAGTCTTCCCGCAAACGGTCGAGCGCACGAAGCGCAGCCGCGAACCGTTCAGGGGCGGCTGCCAGCGTGGGAACGGAATGAAAGAACGGCTCGATAGTTTCCCACTCCAGTACCGGCCCGGACGGACTGTCGAACATAAACGCAAGATCTGTCGCTGTGAAGCGGACCCATGGAAGCAACAGTTCCATGTCCCGGAGATGACTCTCTACGCACTTCCTGACCGAATCTGCCCAGACGCGCAACTCGCCCTCGGGCCCGTCCGAGCGCTCCTGTGCCAGGGCCTGCGCCATATCTGCGACGGTATTGGACAATGCGGTCAGTCGGCCAAACCGCGTGGTCCAGCCGATGGCATCGAGCGGCCGCGACAGCAGCAACATGGTGAGTGCTTCGACGGCTTGGCTCAGCTGTTTCCGTGTGACGGTGTGCGTCTGTCGCTGGTCAGGAATCTCGGCGAGCGCCTCACGTAACAACCGGATGGCATCGTCTATTCCCGAAAACAGATTGACGTCGACAGTAGACTGTTGAATCAACTCACGGCATCCGTTTCCCAACACGATAAGATGTCCCGCGAGATTGCCGCTATCCACGGAGGACACATACTTCGGATCGAGCGGATGGAGGGTGCGTGTGTCGTACCAGTTGTAGAAGTGCCCGCGATACAGCTCGAGACCGGTCATGGTCTCCAGCGTGGCCTCCAGTCGTTCGCTCGCTTCCAGGGTGCCCACCCAACCAAGGTCGCGGGCAACCAGGGTCGCAAGCAAATAGAGCCCTATATTGGTTGGTGACGTCCGGTGGGCCACGACGGGCTTCGGATCTTCCTGAAAGTTATCCGGTGGCAGCGCATGATCCTCCGGTGACACAAATGCCTCGAAGAACCTCCAGGTCCGGCGCGCAATCAACCGGAGCGTCCGGACGTCCGCGGGCAAAACCGGCCCGGCGCCGGTGAGCCGGGGAGGTAGGCTGACCCAGCGCGCCACCGCCGGAGCCGCCATCCACAGGAGGATGAACGGGGCCGCCGCAGCCCAGGAGTCGTACCCTCCAAACAGTGCGACTCCACAAGCGGCCATGACCGCAAGGACGATACCGCCGGCCATGCGCCGATACATGCCCACGAGGTTGCATGTGTAGGCATCCTCGGCCTGTGCCGCGGTTACCCACTCCAACAACTGCGTTCGTGTGATGACGAGCCGGCTGAGGGTCCGAAGAATCGCATCCGACATGAGCCAGCTTTGGTATGCCAGGAAGGTGACCGTCAACGCGATTTGAGTCGCGGCCAACTTCAGATCGCTCACTGCACCCCGAACGTGGCTGCGTATGGAGATACCGCGCCGGCGTGGATAGAGTCCGAGAACGAAAGATAAGAGCGATGGAATCGCGATCGTGGCCAGAATAAAGCCGGACCATACCCAGGCAGCCCCCTGTGGTAACAGCCACCCGGCTAGCAAGGCCAGGAATGCGGCGGGAGCCGACAGGGTACGGCGGAGGTTGTCGAGAATCTTCCAACGACCGATTGCGGGAATCATCACCGCGCGATGCGGCTCAGATCCGGTGTGGCCGCGCCCGAGAAGCCAGGGCAACAACTGCCAATCGCCGCGTGCCCACCGATGCTGCCTGGCTGCCGCGGCTTCGTAATGGGAAGGAAAGGCCTCGAAGAGCTCAACGTCGGTCGCGAGCGCCGTACGAGCGAAGAGGCCTTCAAAGAGATCGTGGCTGAGCATCGCGTTGTCCGGCACCTTGTCCGCCAAGGCCGCCTCGAAGGCGTCGATCTCGTAAATGCCTTTGCCGGTATAAGACCCTTCACGAAACAGATCCTGGTACACATCCGACACGGCGGATGCATAGGGATCGATCCCGCTGGGGCCGGAAAACGTGCGTTGAAAACAGGAACCCTCCCCGTCTGTCGGTAACGAGGGCGTAATTCGTGGCTGCACAACTCCATACCCTTCGACGACGCGTCCGGCGAGAGGGTCGAACCGGGCCCGGTTCAGAGGATGGGCCATGGTGCCGATCAAGCGTTGCGCCGCCCCGCGCGGCAACCGTGTGTCCGCATCGAGGGTGATGACGTACCGCACAGAAGGAATGCTTTCTGGGGGCTGCCCGCCGACGGACATGAACGTCGTATGTGTCGAGCCGCGCAACAACTGATTCAACTCATGCAGCTTGCCGCGCTTCCGTTCCCACCCCATCCAGGTGTGCTCGGACTTGTTCCAGACACGCCGGCGGTGGAACAGTACAAAACGCGAACCACCGCCGGACGCAGGGCCGTACCGCTTATTCAGACGCGCGATCCCTTCGACTGCCGTGGCGAGTAGCTCCGCGTCACCTGAAATACTTTCGCTCGGGGCATCTCTCCAGTCTGAGAGCAGGACGAAGCGTAGGTCATCATCCGAATTGGCCAGATAATGGACTTCCAATCGCTCCACCTGCTCCTCGATACCCTGCTGGTTCGTGAGCAACGTGGGAACTGCTACGATCGTTCGCAACTCTTTAGGAATGCCGTTCCGCAATGCCATTCGTGGCAACGGCCGCGGTCCGAGAATCGCCATGACCGTGCGATTGATCAGCGCCATGGCGAGATCCGAGGCCGGCACGAGCGCAAGGAGACCGAGGAGCACGAGGCCCGCTGTTGTCTCCACGGCTTCCACAGATCGCCACAGCGGCAAGGCCATGACTATGACGGTCACCACTGCGAGGGATCCGAGGTAGCCCGGTGCAGAAGCGCGGACATACCAACGCAGGAGCCGGCGCTTCCAGGACACTCTGTAGCCGAGTTCCCGCTCAAACGCCCGGCGTCCTTGCGAGATGAGGTAATAGCCAGGGTCCGAATGCCGCTCCCGCTCCGGCTGCTCGCTCGCATGCGGCTCCATCACCGCCCGCCTGGCGCGATCCACAACACGGGTCGTCACGTCGATTTCTGAGAAACCCGAGCCACGGGACAAATCCTCGATGGCGTGGCGGTAGGTGTCCCGGGTGACAAAATCCATTTCGGTGTAGCGAGGCTCGCGATGAAGAATGTCATCCACCAGACTGACGCGCTCGAAAAAGTCCGCCCAGTCAAACGCTGACGTGAATCGCATGCTGGTGATGATGTTTCGCACCGTGACGCTCATGGCCGCCTGCTGCTGGTGCTCGGCGTGCACGATGTCGTTGGCGTTCGTGCCCTGCGCGGCAAGGCGTTCATCGAGCCACAGGAGGACGGGGCGCACCTTGGGATCCAGATCGCGTAGTCGCTGGACAAGCTGCACGGCAAACGCCGTCGCCAACGGTCTGTGCTCAAAGCGACGGAGAGCCGTTGCCGAAGTCTCTACGTCCAATGCCCCCGTACCCAGCAGACCATCGGCGAGTTCGTCGGCTTTCAGCCTGGCCACGCGGCTGTGAACGATCCGCTCTGCCAGTCTGCGAAGGTTCTCCACCAGCACGACACGCAGCGAAATGGCCACCGCCCATAATTCCCCGATCGTCAGCGGCTGCACGCGCTGGTAGGCCGCCACAAAACGGCGCAACATCTCGGGGTCGAACCGACTGTCCGTGTGGGCGACGAACGCCCAGGCCACTCCGAAGACTCGTGGATAATTCTCCAGGTGGCCGGATGCCAGTTTGGGCAATTGCCTGTAGTACCCGGGAGGTAAATCATCGATGATCTCGCGAAGCTGCTCGTCCACAATGTGAAAGTTGTCGACCAACCATTCGGCGGCTGGGGTGATCGCTTTTTCTTCCCGAATCGCGCGGGCGATGGTCCGGTAGGACTTCACCAAGACCCGTCCATTCTCCAAGACTCGTGGCGTGAGTAACCGGCCCCGCCGTAAGTCGCCGGTAGTGATCTGGGCAGCCGCAAGACTTTCAGCATGCTGTTCGAGCCGCTCGACACCAAAAAGCTCTGCCCGAATCGGTTCTTCCAGCCCTGGACTCATAGAAACAGATGAACGGATTTTATCCATAAGCCTCTTCATCAACTTCGGATCGTCTGGTCAAATCTATGACGGAGAACCTGTGGCCCAGAGACAACTTGTGGGAAAAACTTCTTAGAAGCTTGAGTGCTGATTGGAAAAGCGAGAGCAATAGCACCCTGCCATAACGGGCAAGCTCTCCTCACTCTTTAGCTCAGGACACCCGCCGCGTACAGAGCGCACGGTGTCACGTCGTGTGAGAGGGAACCTTCCTTTGGCGTGATAGCTTCGGCATGAACTTAAGGATTTGCCTCCTCGAGGACAATGACCACTGGCGGCTCACGTTCCCCACGAACTTTCGCGCAAAATCTTGAAGCAAAATGGAAGGGCAATCTGATCAACGAATTACGATGACGCGAACCATAGCAGTGCGGCTGAACGCTCTGTCTGTCGATCAGAGAACGGCATGACCAGGATCTGCATTTTTTACGATAATCCCTCGACCATTCAACATGAGGCGCAAGTGGCCTTTCCTGCTCAGACTAGCCACTTCGCGAAAGACCTGACTCCACGTCAAATCCGGGAAATGATAGACCAAGTCCTCGACCCGACAACTAGGCGTTCTGGTCACCACTTCGAGAATCCGATCTGAAAGAGCAGATTCGAGTTTCATGATGCCGTCCCACGCTACGCGAGAGCTCCGGCCTTCTGGTTCGTCCGACAGTATGGAATTGCAGCCTCCGGGACGATCGCCGGATAAAGGCTAAGCCATGGATTGCTGAAACCTCACGAGATCGTGAAGGCCGCTCCCTTCTCAATCCGGGTTCGGCTCACCCCGAGTGTGGTGGATTTTTCTATCAGAAAATCAAGATCCCGGGATGGTCAGAATTGCTCACTGTCTTCTTTTGAAAGGCTGCCACGACTTTCATGCAGCGGAAAGACGCAGGACTGGAAAAGGATACAAGTCAGTTATATCCACTGGGAATTGTTCAGAAAAGTTGAACTGACAGCATGACTGCCTCTACACCGCATGGAGGACGCCGAGCTGGAGCCGGACGCAAGAACGGTGTTCAGAACGCCCATCGAACTGAATCGCCACCATTGGAAGGGTTTAAGGTAGCCACACGATTGAGTGAAGCCGGAAGCACGAAGGCTTATGCGGCATTGTTAAGTCTGATTTAGTGGTGCGCCGCCTGGGACTCGAACCCAGGGCCCCTCGCCTTGAAAGCACCACCTCTGACGAACAAAATCAATG
>JARDZZ010000249.1 GCA_029240595.1 Nitrospira sp.
AGATGTCAAAGAATACTACTTTTATCTCGACAGTACGCCAACCCATTCCTACATGAAGTTTCTGTATAAGTATCCGCAGGCGGCATATCCCTATGACGATTTGGTCCATACCAACAGACAGCGCAGCCGCGAGATGACCGAATACGAATTGTTGGATACGGGCATTTTCAAGGAGGACCGCTATTTCGATGTGTTTGTCGAATATGCGAAGGCCGGCGCCGAAGACCTGTTGATCCAGATCACGGCCGCCAATCGGGGGCCGGATGAAGCCGAGCTGCACATTCTTCCGACGTTGTGGTTCCGGAATGATTGGGCTTCATGGCAAGCCAAGCCCACCGAGAAACCCGCTTTGAAACAAGTCAAGGCAGCGAGCGGGACCAAAATCGTGGAGGCCACACATTCGGCCTTGGGCCAATATTTTCTGTATTGCGAGGGCGATGTACCGCTGCTTTTCACCGAAAACGATACCAACAATGAACGGCTCTTTCCTGAACATCGCAATCCCAGTCCTTATGTGAAGGACGGCATCAATAATTATGTGGTCAACGGTCAACAGCATACTGTCAATCCGGCCCTGACCGGCACAAAAGTTTCGGCTCATTACCGGTTCGCGGTTGGCTCTGGCCAGACAGCCACCGCGAAGCTGCGCCTGGTTCGGACAAATGTGGATGACAAAGCCGCCAATCCCACCAAGGGGACCGGCAAGACCAAGGCGGCCTCCCCTTTTGGCCAAGCATTTGATGGACTCGTGAAAGATCGTCTGAAGGAAGCCGATGAGTTTTACCGCGCAGTGACTCCGCCTTCTGTCACTCCTGATGAGGCGAATGTGATGCGCCAAGCATTGGCAGGTATGCTCTGGAGCAAACAGTATTACTTCCTCGACGCTGATCAGTGGCTGGAGGAGCACCGCGCGCACCCTCTTCATGGGGGAAGTCGACACTTCAGAAATCGTGAGTGGTTCCATATGGTCAATCGGGACATCATTTCCATGCCGGATAAATGGGAGTATCCCTGGTATGCTGCTTGGGACCTCGCCTTTCACACTCTGCCGATCTCCATCGTGGATCCCGACTTTGCCAAGCAGCAGATGAAATTAATGTTCCATGGGTATTATCTGCATCCAAGCGGGCAAATCCCGGCCTATGAGTGGAATTTTAGCGACGTCAATCCCCCAGTCCATGCCTGGGCAACTCTATTCCTCCACAACACAGAACTGGCCATGCGTGGTGAGGCCGACATCGATTTTCTAAAAACTTCGTTCAATAAGCTTTTGCTGAACTTTACCTGGTGGGTAAACCGGAAGGATCGTCTCGGCAAAAACGTGTTCGAGGGAGGATTTCTGGGGCTGGATAACATCGGCGTGTTTGACCGCAGCGCGCCCTTGCCGACGGGCGGACACTTGGAACAGGCGGACGGGACGGCCTGGATGGCGTTGTTTACGCAGAACATGCTCGAACTGGCTGTCGAAATTACCCCTCATGACCGTACCTACGCGGATATGGTTGGCAAGTTCATCGAACACTTCCTGTACATTGCCGCGGCCATGAATACGTCCGGGCCAAACGGCATGTGGGACGAGGAAGACGGGTTTTATTACGATCTCTTGCAGCTGCCGGACGGGACGGCCACCAGGCTGAAAGTCCGTTCGATGGTGGGTCTCCTTCCGCTCTGCGCCACGACCGTCGTTGAACCGTGGCAGCGAGAGCGCGTTCCGGAGGTGGCCGCAAGACTTCAACAGCGAGCCGAACAGATGCCGGAACTTTTGACCTTCATTCACAAGACGGGGAAAGGACATCGAGGAGTAGGCGACCGAGGAATACTGGCGCTGGTCAATGAGGAACGGTTGCGCCGTATTCTTTCGAAGATGCTGGACGAGAACGAGTTCCTCAGCCCCTATGGCATCCGCTCGCTCTCGAAATTCCATCAACAGCACCCGTTCGTCTTTCACGTAGGGGGGCAGGTGTACCGCGTCGATTACCTCCCGGCCGAATCAAACACCGGGATGTTCGGCGGCAATTCGAACTGGCGGGGGCCTGTCTGGATGCCGGTGAACGCCATGATCATCCGGGCGCTGCTGTCGTACTACCTCTATTATGGGGACAATTTTAAGATCGAATGTCCCACAGGATCCGGCCGGATGATGAATCTATTCGAAGTCAGCAAGGAGATTGCCAATCGCCTGACGCGCATTTTTCTGCGGGACGCACAAGGCCAACGGCCCGTCTACGGAGGAACCGAGAAGTTCCAGTCCGATCCACACTGGCGGGATTATCTCCAATTCTATGAGTATTTCCATGGAGACAACGGCGCTGGGCTGGGTGCGAACCATCAGACCGGCTGGACCGGTCTGGTCGCAAAGATGATCCAGTTGTATGGCGTGCTCGATGCTCAAGCTCTTTTGAAGGAAGGGAAGCGCGGCGCTCATGCGAGAGGGAAGGCTGATACGTGAGCATGAACCCGACCTTTCGCGATCGGCTGTCAGCAGATGCTGCGAGAGCATCTGTAGCCCGCGAGAGGATGGGAAGTCATGATGCGTGAGTCAATGTTATTCGAGTTTCGGCGGGAGGTTTTCTCGGTAGGTGCGTTATGGTGCCGCACTCCTCGTCCTGACCGGTTGCCCTGTTTCAGGATGTCCGCTCACAACAATCTAAAATGGAGACGTTTTGCAGAATCGGCGGCTCCGTAACAACTGAGCAAGATCATGCCCGTGCGATCTTAGTCGGGCTGGTTCGGCGGATAACCTCGTTCCCCCTGATTGCATAGACAGCCTAAGCAATTTTCGCTAGACTACCCAACTTTTTGAATTTCTCGATTCGGGAGGTCGTGTCATGAGTCACTCAGTGCTACGAGGAAAGGCGCTGACGCTGCTTATCATCTGGACCATGATACTGACTCTCACACCGGCTGTTCATGCCGAGGAAAAGGCTGAGACGCCGCTCCGCGATAAGTTAATGATTCGAGGCGGCTGGGCGTATGTCTTCGGGGCAACCACCGACGTATCGATCGGCGGCCCTGTCTTAGGGGTCGGCGCAAATGTGGATTTCACCCGAACCCTTGGCGGGGATACGAGCACCGATGCATTCCGGTTAGACGGTTTGTACCGGTTTAACGATCGGCATGCCGTAGGGCTCTCGTGGTATCGGGTCGGCTTGGGCGGAGAGAAGATTCTCAACCAGCAAGTTCAGATTCGAGACCAAATCGTGGCTGCTGGGGCGTCCACCCAGAGCAGCTTGAGCTTTAATATCTACCGATTGCTCTACAATTATTCGTTTTATCGAAACGATAAAGTGGAGCTCGGATTCTCACCGGGGCTGTATATCGCACAAACAAAGTTCAACTTCGCAGGTCAAGGGACCATTACACCACCGGGGGGCGTTCCTACACCCGGCAGTGCTACAGTTGTGAACGAACAGGTGACGCTTCCACTTCCATCGGTCGGCTTTCTTGCGAACTACAACATCACGCCAAAATTGCAATTTCAAAGCCGTTTTGACTT
>JARDZZ010000071.1 GCA_029240595.1 Nitrospira sp.
ACCGTAAAGGCGCAGCAAGGATGCCGGTCCCAAATCTCCCGCGATAATTTGTAAATGAAGCCCACATTTTCATAGACCGCCCGTTGGTTGAACGGATCGGGGCCCAGATACCCGTCGACGTTGCCAGCCTTGAGATTGGCGACCATCTCGGGCGGCGGAACAACCCGAATCTGCACGTCCTTGTCGGGATGGATGCCGCCTTCCGCGAGGAAATACCGTAGGAGGTAGTTATGCATGGAAAAATCGAACGGGACGCAAAACCGAAAACCCTTCATCTCGGATGCCGATTTCACGTTCTTGTGTTTGATGTGCAAGGTGATGGCTTGGCCGTTGATATTCTCGACAGCGGGCATGTAGATCGGCGTGGGGACGGATCCTGCACCCAAGGTAATGGCCAGTGGCATGGGAGTCAGCATGTGCGCGGCATCAACTTCCTTGTTCACGGTCCAATCGCGGATCATCGCCCAGCCGGCCGCACGTTTGACTGAAGCGTTCAGCCCGTGCTTTTTGTAAAAACCCAAGGGCTCGGCCATGATGATCGGCGTGCCGCAGGTGATGGGAATGAAGCCGATGCTCACATCCTTCTTTTCCGGCTTGCCGACAGGATCCGCCGCAAACGCTTTCAACGTCCTCAAGGGGAAGATGTCGGCGACCAGCGCGCTCAGCGTCGCGGCGCCCAGGCCGAGGAGGACTTGGCGGCGGGTCGGTCCGATGGCTTCGACCACCGCAGCGGTCACGGCCTGATCCAATGTCCGCTCGAAATAGTGATCTGCCGACGACGGCCCCTTTGTCTTGTCCTCGCTCAACTGTTCGTCTCTCAAGGCCCGCTCCTTTCGTCACGACCCTTTCCGCCGTCAACACCAAAACAAAAGGCGTCCCTCTCTCGCTCGAGAGAAGGACGCCTTTGTCCGTCGTCAGCAGGTCTACAGCGACCCGCCCATCGTCTATTTCAAAACCACAAAGGCGTCCGCCATTCTTTTGGAGAATGACGGACGCCTTTGTCCGTTGCCTATCTTTTGAAGCCGGAGCAGGCGCCGTTGCCTTGCTTAGCTTGTTGGAACTTGTAGCATGGTTATTCCGTTGTCGTCAACCTCCTG
This sequence comes from Nitrospira sp., assembly GCA_029240595.1. Lineage (GTDB taxonomy): Bacteria > Nitrospirota > Nitrospiria > Nitrospirales > Nitrospiraceae > Nitrospira_C. The sequence goes on from JARDZZ010000071.1 coordinate 1,098, forward strand.
TCAGCCTGCGACGACTCCGACAGCTTCCCTCTCCTCACGTCTTCCTACACGTCGTAGTACAGGAAGAACTCAAACGGATGCGGCCGTAATCGCATGGGGTCAACCTCTTTACTTCGTTTGTAGCCGATCCAGGCCTCGATCAAATCCTCCGTAAATACACCGCCTTTCAGCAGGAATTTGTGGTCCTTTTCCAGATTGTTCAACGCGTCGTCCAGACTGCCCGGCATCGTCCGGATCTTCGCGGCTTCCTTGGCTTCCAGATCGTACAAGTCTTTTTCCGCCGGTTCACCCGGGTTGATCTTGTTTTCGATGCCGTCCAGGCCGGCCATCAACATGGCCGAAAACGCGAGATACGGATTGGCGCCCGGATCCGGAAACCGGACCTCGATGCGCTTGGCCTTGGGACTCGGTGAATACATCGGAATGCGGATGCCCGCGGAACGGTTGCGGCTGGAGTAGGCCAGCAAGACCGGCGCTTCAAATCCTGGCGTGAGCCGCTTGTACGAGTTCGTCGTGGGATTGGTGATCGCCGCCAATGCGGGCGCATGCTTCAGAATGCCCCCGATGTAGTGCAGGCACATCTGCGAGACGCCCGCGTACTCTTTCCCCGCAAAGAGCGGCTTCCCCTCTTTCCAGATGCTCTGGTGCGTGTGCATGCCGCTGCCGTTGTCTCCAAAGATCGGCTTCGGCATGAAGGTAACCGTTTTACCGTGACGGCGTGCCACGTTCTTCACGATGTACTTGTACATCATCATTTTATCCGCCGTGCGCAGCAACGAGTCGAACCGGATATCGATCTCAGCCTGCCCGGCCGTGGCCACTTCGTGGTGGTGCTTCTCGACGGCGATGCCGACTTTTTCCATTTCCAGGATCATTTCGCTGCGAATGTCCTGCTGCGTATCGGTCGGCGGCACGGGGAAATAGCCTTCTTTGTGGCGGATCTTGCCGCCCAGGTTGACCCCTTCCTGTCCCATGTTCCAGACGCCTTCATCGGAATCGATGTGGTAATACCCGCTATGGCTGGTCTGGTCGTAGCGCGCCTGGTCGAATATGAAGAACTCGGCCTCGGGGCCCCAGTAGGACGTGTCGCCGATCTTTGTGCTCTGAAGATACTTTTCCGCCTTCTGCGCGATGTACCGCGGATCGCGCTCGTAGGTCTCGCGTGAGATCGGATCAACCACGTTGCCGATGAGGCTCAGCGTCGGGACCGCCGTGAACGGATCCAAACAGGCCGTCGCCGGATCCGGCACGACGAGCATGTCGCTATTGTTGATCGCCTTCCAACCGCGGATGGACGAGCCGTCCAAACCGGACCCGTCCTTGAACAGGTCTTCCGTCAATTCGCTGGCCGGGATCGTAAAATGCTGCCAGGTCCCGATCAGGTCGACGAATTTCAGATCCACAACCTGCACCCTGTTCTTTTTTGCAAACTCTAATGCCTCACGAACGTTCATTCCCTCCTCCTTTCAGACATCCTGAGAGCCCCTTGCTTCAGCCTATGCCGCTTTGATGACAAGAAATTGTTCGACAGCTTGTTCGACGCCAGCCCGCACGCGTTCCAGCTGCGCATGATCGCTGAGTTTCTTCCCCGCTTGATCTGTCACATAGAAGACGTCGGCGACCTGATCCAAGCGTGTGGAAATCCGCGCGGCATGAATCGAAAGCCCCAGCTGAAAGATGGCATTGGTAATGACATGCAGCAGGCCCTGCCGGTCGTCGGCAAATACATCGACGATGGTAAAGCTGTCGGACGTTTCATTGTCGATCCGCACTTCGGTCGCATCGGGAGCCTTGGGCAACGGCCGCGTCAACCGCAATCGCGCTCCACGGCGGATCACCTCATCGACATGCTCCCAGCCTTTCAACACCGCGGCGATGCGATCGCCGACGGCCTGTCTGCGATCGCCCGGTGGTTCGCCCAGGTAGTCGGGGTCGGTCACCTGGAAGGTATCGACCACAATACCGTCGGCCCTTGTCAAGATCTGTGCATCAAGGATCTGCAGTCCATTTCCGGCCATGACGCCGGTGATTTTGGAAAAAATCCCGGGGGTCAACTCGTTGTGGGTGATCACGGAATATTCACAGGTGCCCAACGGACGGTTGAAATCCGTCTCGACGACCACATCGCCCTGGTGTAACCGGCTCACCGCTGCCAGGTGGGCGGCGATGCGGGCCGGAACGGTGCCATAGACGTATCGTTCGGGGAACTGCTTGAGCTGCGCTTCAATCCAGACACGATCGGCCACAGGGTCGCCTGTCGATTTCATGTGGCGACCGACCTCTTCGACGACCTGCGACCAGCGCGCCGGCGCTCCCTGCACCTCGCGATCACCGGAGACTTCCGGCATCGTCCTCGTATACAGCTCGATCAGCAACGACTCTTTCCATTTTGTCAGCACGCCAGGCCCGACAGCAGCGATGTCGGCGGCCGTCAACGCCAGCAGTTTCTTGAGCACCTCCGGCGTTCCGACTTCGCGCGCAAAGGGAAGCACAACTTTGTCATCATTGGGATCACGGCGAAAGGCCGTGTGCGCCATCAGTAAATGGCGGTGGACGAGAAACGCCAACGTCCTCGTTTCCTGCTCATCGAGTCCAAGACGAAGCGCCGCCTCCTCGGACAACCGCTTGCCCACGTCGCTGTGGTCCTCCTCACGGCCCTTGCCCAGATCGTGCATCAAGACCGCGAGGTGGAGAATGTCTTTGCGTTTGATCGCTCGATACACCTCTCCCAATACGCCGGTATCCTGACTCAACGCTTCAGCCCGGCCCACGGCCAGCAGACTGTGCTCGTCGACGGTGTACTTATGGTATTGATTGAATTGCATCAGGCCCCGTACCGTCCCCATTGCCGGCACCAACTTCTCGAGCAAGTGGGCCCGATGCATGGCTTCCAGCGTGCCGGTCGTGCGCGGCCCCGACAGGATCCGGAGGAACGCGCGGCTGACTTCGGGCGTGCGGTATGCGTCCGCAGACACCTGATCGACATGGCGGTGGATGTCCTCAATTAACGGAGGCACGATGGTCAGGTTCCTGTCCCGGGCGAGATCGAACAGGTGAAGCAGAAGCGCCGGGCTGTCCAACACCCGGTCACGGTGCTCGTCCGCAACCGAAAGCAGGCTTCCCCGAACGACAAAGTAGCCGTCCACTCGTGGGGCCGGAAGGAAGCGCGCCATCCGCCGCCAAAACGGGACGCTTCGGCAGCGCTCGACGAATCGCATGCAGCGTTCGTGCAATCCCATGGTGTGCTGGTAATACTGTTGCATGAACTGCTCGACCGCGAGCAGATGTGGTTGATCGTGGTAGCCGAAGTGCTGCGCCAGCCAGACTTGCTCGTCAAACGTGAGGATTTCCTGCGCCGTTCCGGCATGAACGTGAAGCAGCGACCGAACGCGCCACAAGAATTCCCGTGCCTCGGTCAGCGCGAGCAAATCCGCTCGGGAGAGGATGCCGCGATCCGAAAGTTCACGAATGGTCGGGGCCTGATAGCGTGCCATACCGGCCCATTGCAGCAGGTGGAGATCCCGAAGACCGCCTTTGCTTTTTTTGACGTTCGGCTCCAGCAGATACACGGTTTCACCGAACTTCTCGTATTCCCGGCGCCGTTCCTCGAGTTTCTGATCCAGATAGGCATCGGTATTCTTGAACACGACTTTGCGGAGGTACTTCCGATGAAAGACCTGGAACAGCTCTGCGCTCCCCGCGAGAAACCGCGCTTCCATCATGGAGGTTTTGACGGTGGCATCCGTTTCAGCCAACTCGATGCTGTCGCCAATGGTCCTGACGCTGTGACCGACCTGAAATCCGCAATCCCACAATGGGTGCAGGACGGCGCGAACCAGGGATTCCACCGCCTTGTCCGCGCCCGGCTCGAACAAGAACATCAGATCGATATCGGATTGCGGAGCCAACTCTCTTCTGCCGTAGCCGCCCAACGCCATCAGACAGCATTGGCGCATGCCGACGGTCGCCCTCTCTTCGCCGCCCTGCCGCAAGGCATCGCGATAACGTCCAAGGATCAACCCGTCGACGAATTCCGTCATTGACGCCAGGGTCTCGGCACCCGAGACTCCGGCCATGACGCGTTGTGCGATGAGAGACCGGTGCTCTTCAAGCACGTGGACGAGGCTGGGGGCTTCCGAAAGGGAGGACGAAGAAGATTCGCGTTCCATGATAGGTGTTACAGGGCCGTCTCCCCTGTTTCTCCGGTGCGGATGCGGACGGCGGCGCTCAGATCACGCACAAAGATCTTGCCGTCTCCGATGCTCCCGGTCTTGGCCGCCCGTGAAATCGTTTCCAAGACGCGTGGCACCTGTCCATCCTGCACGGCCACCTCGATCTTCACCTTGGGGACGAATTCGATCGTGTATTCCTGGCCGCGGTAGGTTTCTTTGTGCCCTTTTTGGCGGCCGAATCCTTTGACCTCCGTCACCGTCATCCCCTGCACACCGATTTCCAACAGCGCGTCCTTCACTTCATCAAGCTTGAACGGCTTGATGATGGCTTCAACGAGTTTCATATGCGGTCTCCATGCTCAGCATTCCGTCACGAGTAGGCACGTTCGTTATGTTGTGTGAGATCAAGCCCCGTCGATTCCTCTTCCTGGGTCACGCGCAACCCGATCGATCCGTCGACAAGCTTTAAGATGGCGTAACTGCCTAGAAAAGAAAATGTGCCGGTCGCTACGACGGCGAGAATCTGCATCGCCGGATGGCCGTGTGCCGCGAAGAATCCGACGCCCAGCATGCCGAGCATGCCGCCAACACCATGCGTTCCCATGACGTCGAGCGTGTCATCATAGCCGATCTTCCCCTTCCAAACAATTGCCATATAAGAGCAAACCCCCGCGGCAATGCCGAGCGCCACAGCGGCCAGCGGCCCGAGCATTCCGGCGCCGGCGGTCGACGTCGCCAAGCCGGCAACCGCGCCGCTGGCGACTCCCAACACAGTCGGCTTTCCTCGATGCTTCCATTCCGCCAGCATCCACGCGAGGGCGGCGGAGACGGCGGTGAAGTGCGTCACCGTCACGGCCCCGACCGCCGTGGCATTCGCTCCCCGTGCGCTGCCGCCGTTGAAACCGAACCAGCCGAGCCACAATAGACCGGCGCCCAACAAAATAAAGGGTAGATTATGGGGCGCCATGTAATCGGTGCGCCAGCCGCGCCGCTTGCCGACTACCATCGCACACGCGACCGCGCTGAACCCCGCGCTGACATGGACAACGGCGCCGCCGGCAAAATCGAGCGCGCCGATTCTCGCCAGCCACCCGTTTCCCCATAGCCAATGGGCGATCGGCGTATAGACCAGGACGGACCAGAGAGCAGCGAACAACAACATCGCACCGAACTTGATCCGTTCGGCAAACGCTCCGGCGATCAAGGCGGGGGTGAAGGCCGCAAAGAGCAGCTGAAAGAGCATGAACGCCTCGAGCGGAACGGCTGGCGCATACACAGGATGGGGCGCAGCTCCGACGTCCATGAGCAATGCCCAATCCAACCCGCCAATCACACCTCCCCGGTCCGGGCCAAACACCAGCGTGAAGCCGCAGACCAGCCAGACGACGCTGACGACGCAGAGAATCGCGAACGCCTGGACCATCGTGCTGATGACGTTCTTACTGCGAACTAGACCACCATAATAAAAGGCCAGCCCCGGGATGATCATGCCCACGACCAGCGCCGATGCAGCCAGTATCCAGGCGACATCGCCGCTGTCCACGCTGCCTTCCGGTTGGCCTGCCCAGGCCTGCGTGGCACAAACGGTCACCCACAAGCCTGTGATCGCGCCTCGTGACACCCAGTGACGCCGTTCACTCATGCCGCCTCCTTGCTAAAACCATGATGCAAAACACCTTGCCTGCTGTACCGCACCTGACGAGCCTACGTGCCTCGGTATCCGTTCGTAATCGGCATGCGTCGATCTTTTCCCAGCCCCCGATGGGTAATCTTGATGCCCACCGGTGCCTGGCGTCGCTTGTATTCACTCCGATCCACCAGACTGACGACCCGCAGGACGGTCTTTCGTGCGAATCCCATCCCGACCATTTCATCCACGGACCGGTCATCCTCGACATAGGCCTTCAAAATCGGATCGAGCACCGGATAAGGCGGCAGACTGTCTTCGTCTTTTTGATCCGCTCGTAACTCGGCAGTCGGGGGTCTATCCAGCGTTCGCTTCGGAATGACCGCGCTCTGCCGGTTGCGGCGGTCGGCCAACGCGTACACCATAGTCTTCGGCACGTCTTTGATCACGGCAAACCCGCCGGCCATATCGCCGTACAAGGTGGCGTAGCCAACGCTCATTTCGCTCTTGTTGCCCGTCGTCAACACGAGATGTCCGAACTTGTTCGATAAGGCCATCAACAAATTGCCGCGGATCCGCGCCTGCAGATTCTCTTCGGTCGTATCGACCTTGGTGCCAGCGAACACAGGCTTTAGCGTCTCCAGATACGACTTGAAGGTCGGGGTAATCGGCAGCGTCTTGACGTGAATCCTGAGGCGGCGCGCCAAGTCCTGGGTATCTTCGTAGCTTTCGCGAGAGGTATAGGGTGACGGCATGAACACGCCCAGCACATTCCGGGGACCCAGCGCGTCCACCGCCAGGACGGCGGTCAGCGCCGAATCGATTCCCCCGCTCAGACCAATGACGACTCGCTTGAACCCGTTCTTTGTCACGTAATCCCGTACTCCTAGCGTCAAGGCTCGATACACTTCGTCCAACGGATCGGCCAACGGTTCGATCGATGGGATCAGTCGTGTCCGTCTCGCGGGCGGCTTTCCCTTCAGGGTAACCCGATCAATGGCCGTGGGCGTCCTTCCGCTGACATCCGGTCTTCTCCCCTCCGCCGCCCGTGCCCTGGCAACCGACTCGACGTTCAGATCGACGACCAATAAGTCCTCTTCAAAGGCCTTCGCTCTGGCAATGGGCTCGCCGGTATGATCCATAACAACGCTGTTGCCGTCGAAAATCAGCTCGTCCTGTCCGCCGACGGTGTTCGTATACGTGACGATCACCCGGTTGTCGCGGGCACGCGTCGCCAGCATTTCTTCGCGTGACCGGCTCTTGCCCCCGTGGAAGGGCGAGGCATTGATGTTGACGATCACCTCTGCTCCGGCATTGGCCTGCAGTCTCGTCGGCCCTTCGGAAAGCCAGATGTCTTCGCAGATGTTCACGCCAACGACCGTCCCGTTTACCGTGATGAGCGGGAGACGGCGTCCTGGATTAAAGTACCGGCTTTCGTCGAAGACGCCATAATTGGGCAGATACCATTTGGCGTAGGTCAGGGCCAGGCGGCAGTCCGTGATGACGGCTGCGGCGTTGTACAAGTCGTGTCGCCCGGCAGGAAGCACCGCCGCGGCTCCCTCTCTCAGCCCTGAAGCGCGTCCCTGTCCCACATAGCCGATGACCACATTGCAATGTCGGCACGCACGAACAATCTCGTTGAGCGCACGGCGATTGTCCGCAACGAACTGCGGCTTCAACAGGAGGTCTTCAGGCGGATACCCGGTGATGGCCAATTCGGGAAACGCGACCAGGTCCGGCTTGGCCTTCCTTGCTTCCACCACCCAGTTGATGATCCGGCGCGTATTGCCGTCGAGATCCCCAACGGTGGGATTCATTTGAACCATGGCAATGCGAAGGATGCGCATCCAACTATCCATTTCCAGTCGGCACAGCCGCAGAATGTTCAATGCGGCTGTCCGGCAAAGCCACAACGAAGCGAGGGGCCGAGGCGTACTGATAGAACGTACGTCGAGGGTCCGCGCGAGTGAGAACGAAGCCGGCGGTCGCTTTCAGCATTCTGCCTAAAAAAAAACGCCCTCGGATCCCTTGCGAGGACCGAGGACGTCATTGTCCGTCATGCTCTTAATTTGGTGTGGAGACTCCATTGTCTCCGAATGACGGGCGGAGGATAGCACCCGGCTCGATGGAGTGTCAAACCGTGGACGACGAATCCACGTGACCACGGACCCGCTGCTCAATATTTCCTCAAGGCCAGAGGCGGAAGTTGCCACAGTAGACCCCGTACGGCACCCCACAACTCCGCCAATGCCAGAGTCATTGCCGGGGCCGATTGTGACACGAGTTTGACCACGAGGCCTGAAGCGGCGGGCTGAGACACCCCGCCAAGGATGGCTTGGTCCGGTTGCTTCTCCACGATGTCGGCAAGAGCCGCCTCCAGGGATGCCCTCAGAGTTCCGGTGATGGCATCCCCGACGACAAACAGCGAGCCGATGTAATCCCAGCGTTCAGCCAGGCCGACCCCACTCCATTTGTTTCCGGGAACGATGAGGTAACGCTCCGCCAGTGATGAGCCTGAGGCTGATTCAATGTAAATCCGGTTGCTGAGCGTGGTGAATTTCCACCGCTCTCCATGGGCAATCCGCCCGGAAGCTATCGCATCCCACAACACAATGGTGGCTCGGGCTGCCAGCTTCACATCGATCGTTTGCCGGAATCGGGAACCGGCAAAAGGAATTGTATGCTCCGGTATCCACTCGACAATTCCTCCGTCCCCCACTTTGAGAGTGACCTCTTGGACGGAGTCCTCCGACAGAGATCGATACACACGATTGGCCGAAGGGGTCGAGATCAGCGCATGCCCCTTGGGACCAACCGACACATCGATGGAAAGCCGGTCGCCACCGACAAGGCCTCCCGAAGGATTGACCAGCAGTGTGTACGCACTGCCTGAGTCATCGAGATACATAGGAGGGAAGAGATGCCAGGGCGTCTGGCAGCTGGTGCGTCCGAAGATCGTGCGATCGCCTCGCCGGACGTATTCCAGTGCCAACGTGCCGACCCGACCGATTGATGCCGTCCGGCCCTCCGCATCCGAGCGAGACGACGCGGCACGGGAGCCCCGGGCGCTCTTAGTGATGGTGGTCATGCGGATGGATGTGCGACTCGACCCAGCTCACGACTCGATCCAGGCCGTCGCCGGACATGAGGTTTGTGAACACAAACGGCCGATCGCCGCGCATGCGGCGGCTGTCGCGATCCATCACGCCGAGATCGGCGCCGACGTAGGGTGCGAGATCGATCTTGTTGATCACCAGCAGGTCGGACCTGGTGATGCCCGGCCCTCCCTTGCGGGGGATCTTATCGCCCTCTGCCACGTCGATGACATAGATCGTATGGTCCACCAGCTCCGGGCTGAACGTGGCAGCCAGATTGTCCCCGCCGCTTTCGACGAACATGAGCTCGACCTCGGGATGTCTGCGCAAGAGTTCGTCCAGCGCCTCTTGATTGTGGGAGGCATCTTCGCGAATCGCCGTATGGGGACAGCCGCCGGTCTCGACTCCCAGAATGCGGTCCTGCGGCAATGCGCCTCTTCTGGTGAGAAATTCGGCATCTTCTTTCGTAAAAATATCGTTTGTCACGACCGCCAGACTGAATCGATCACGCAGCGTTCGACAGAGTGCTTCCACCAGGGCAGTTTTGCCGGACCCGACCGGCCCGCCGATTCCGATCACCGGAATCTGCTTTGAGCGGGCTACGGTGACTCGGCCGCTTCCACAGTACTGATCATCGGCTCGATGCATTGAACCCCTCAAAAGATATCCGGCCTACCCGTTCCGGCAGCCACAGGAATAAGACTGGAGCTGACCGTTTGACGTTCAGGACCGAAACAACCGCGACTCCAACCGGGCGTGCCGCATCGCATAAATGTCGTGCACCGGAGACCAAGAGACTAAGCGTGTCTGCGGTTTCGCCCGACGACTGAGTTCGGTGATCAACGGCCCCCAATCATGGAGGAGCTGTTGGCCCTCCTGTTGACCTACCGGCAACAGCTTCATGGCCGCGGACACAAATCCCTGCACTGTCTGGTAGAGAAACGCCGCAACGGTGTCTTGCCTCGACCACCCGCACACCGCCAGCGTCATACCGATCGCGACAGGGACGTGGCCGGGTGTCCGCCCTTCGTCGATGGCACGACGAAACTCTTTGACCACCCTGTTCTCATTAGTCTGCCCGGCAGCCCCTTTCATAACTTGGCGCCCAATTTGTCGACTTGCCAAGCGGGAGTCACGACCCAGCTTCAGCTCATCCAACTGACGATCGACCGCCAGTGCCAGATCAAGCCTGTCTGTCGTGGCAGCAAGATGGCCGGCCGCCACACCAACCGCCTCCCGTTTCGCGATGCCCTGCACCAGCAGATCCTCCACATACCCTGCGAGATCCTTCCCGTTATGGACGGCCCCGCATTTGACCGCCGCTTCCAGGCCGGAAGAAAAGGCAAACCCTCCAGACGGGAAAAAACTATCGACGAAGCGCAACCC
>JARDZZ010000008.1 GCA_029240595.1 Nitrospira sp.
ATGTCCTGAACCGGGACGGAGGGAGAAGTCGCTGGGGCACTCGATGGCAAAATCGTCTCTTCCGAACCAACCGGAACGCTCATACGGCAGTCCGCCTTTCTGTGTGTGGGTGAAAACACTCATGCTGGAATGTTGTGCAATATACCACGATTTTTTTCATCTGCATCGACGGCGTCGAAAATATTTTTCGTGACCGCTTCATCCTGTCTCGGTTGACAAGATTCTTGGTGCTCGGGGACAATGCCGCCATGTCAACAAGTCCTAACGCTCCTGCTTCTACCGCGTCTGAATTACCCGACCGCCTGTGCACCTGGTGCAAGGTACCGATGAACAAGCGGCTGGTCGCAAGCGGACAGTTCATCCATTACACCTGCCCAAAGTGCATCTTCCAACATACGACGAGACGGGGGCCCAAGCCGCCGACTGGCCATTGAGACGACGTCGTATCACGATCGGCCCGATAGCGTATTTGGCGTTCTGCCTCCTGCTGTGGTCGTCCTGTGCACCTATCGCCACCAAAACGTATCAAGTCCGCCAACGAGCTTTTACGTACACCCCGTCCTCTCTGATCCAGGACTATCAGGAGTAATACGCCTACATCGAACAAAGACGGCGAGCCGTCAGCGCCGACAGGGATAAAGAGGGAGACACGTTCCCTCGCTTGAACACAGTGCCTTCGCATCTCAGTGGATTAGCTTTCTCAGGCGGCGGAATCCGTTCAGCAACCTTTCATTTGGGTATCTTACAGGCGCTCCAAGACATGGGGAGTTTGCCGCAGATCGACTATCTCAGCACGGTCTCTGGCGGATCGTATATCGCCGGGTGGATGCTCGCCCACTTGGGGCAGGAGCTTGACGACCCTTATGGCAATCTGGTCCAAACACCGGATCAAGCCACGCTACTCGATCCTCATGGCGATTTTGTCACCCACCTGCGTCACCATGCCGGCTTTATTCGAGAAGGGGGGTTTTGGGAAGGACCGAAACTGATTTGGGGGTATCTGTGGCGGCTCATCCCGTACTATGTCTGGGATCTCGTCTTACATATCAAGACGCCGCCTGATATCGGTAATGAGCTGCATCTCTTCACCCCTTATCAACACCGAATCGAGGTGACCTATCTGCGAGGGAAACACGAGACTCCCCTGGTTCGGTTGAATCGGAAGGACGTCGATGCGCCTTACCTCATCATCAATGGGAATCTTGTCAATCGCGGTCGTCCAAGAGCCTATGAGACCGAGTCGGACCAACCCTATCGCGACAACTATAATTTTGAATTCACGCGCGACTATACCGGATCCGATGGACTGGGCTATGTCCAGAGTGCCGGGTTCGGCTTACCGGTCGTGGAAGTGCAAACCCAAGACGGCAGCCCCGCCTCATTCAATCCCCGCCAGGTCGTCGTACAGGACCTGACGGAGGGAACCTGCCATAAGACCTGGGCGGAACGGATCAGGCCGCACGCCTGCGTGCGTCTGTCACAAGCCATGACCGCATCAGGTGCGGGGCTCGATCTCGATAGCCTGGTCCAGGAATGGTATCGCGACGATATCGCCCGTTTGACGCTGGGTATTCTCACGGCACCCTTCAACCTGAACAACGAGTATCAGACGTGGAATTTTGCGCGTCGCCATAACACCACTCTCGGCACCATTTGGGACTATGTGCTGATGCTGAGCATTCAACGCATCTGGCCGGACACCAAAAGCCGATGGATCGAAATCACCGACGGCTCGTTTTACGACAATCTGGGCGCCCAGACCTTATTGCGCCGCCAGGTGGCGCATCTCATCGTGGGAGACGCCACCCTGGATACGACCTGGCAATATGACTACTTGTACAACCTCCAAGCGCGCATCAAGGGCTATTTTGGCCCCGGAGTGGAGTGGTGCGGCGAAATCCCGCCGAAGAATGAGATTGTCTGGTACCGCCGATTTTGGGTGATCCGCCCGGACGGTGTTCCAACCGTGCTTCACTATCTAAAACCTTATGCCTACAATCCCATATTGTTCAGAGACAACCCGTCGCTTCTTGCTCCGGGGAAAATTTACGTGAGCCCCGAACCTGAGAGCGGTCGATCCCTCGTCACTCACCCCTTGACGAGTCCGCCGGTGAACCCGACGCATTTGGATGCGAATTGGCTGCTTCCGCTCGTGACAGACCGGGCCTCATCTGAGAAGGTGAAGCTGGCGCTCAAGAAAGTGAGCAAATTCGTCGATTCCCCGATCGGCGAAGAATTCCCTCAGACGAGCACGATATTTCAGTGGTACAAACTCGAAGAATTCGAAGCCTACCGCCAGCTCGGCTATCTCATGGGTTGGGCGTATCTCTCGACGGTCACCTTTTCGGCCGACGAGCTTGCCCCGGCGGTCTCCTGCAGAGCATTGTGACGGGACACCTTCCTCGTTCCTAAATCCGTCCCGAAAGGGACGACCGGAGGTTTTCCATCCGCCGGCGATTCACCCCCAGGTCGCCATACCCGACTCGGGAGGCGGACCGGAAGTGAATCGTCTTGCTGCCTTCATCGAAAACAAATTCCACGTCATCGACGAACCGGATGAGCAAGCTGGTGAATTCGTAGTGGAGGTACTCCCCGTCCTCCTCGATCAATCTGGTACGGGGCAGGCTCGCGATAAGTGCCTTCAGAAGTTCTTTCGCCTCCGCCAGGGATTTCTGATAGCGAAAGGGCGCAATCGCATGCTGAGTGTCAGCGTGGGACGCAAGCGTCGACACACAATTAGGACTCGAGGGACAGGGCGGCAATGGACGTGGCGGCATCTATGAGAGACTCTACGCCGGTGGCTACGCTGCGGCAACCCCCCGCTTCTCTGTGAGCTGCTCACTCGTTCGAGGCCCTGTCGCCCGGTGATTAAGGACAGCCTCCATCTCAATAGACAATGGTCGTTAAGGGCGGCTGTGGCTCGGCCCTCAACTCAACGCGCACGGAAACTCGTCCAATGATTCGCCCATCCTCGGTTTCCACATCGACACGCCAGTCCCCAGGATCGAGACGTTGCTTGAAGGTATACGCTCGATAGCCGCCTTCCCGGCCGCCGGATATCCGGACAGGAATCCGATCGGCATGTCTAAACGGGAGTTCCCGGCTCGGACGGAAATACCAATGATGGTAGACGGTGGCATTCAGGGAGACCGGCGCGAACACGGCCGTGAAGCAATAGACCGGCTCGTCAGAGGGAAACGTGCTGTTCGATTGCTTCCAGACTTGATACCAATTTCGCTCAAATGACAGTTCAAACCGATCGTCTGTTTTCTTGACTTCATGGTAAATCCCGCCGAACGTCATGGAGAGCGGCACAGGCGGAATCCAGTTGAGAAAGTAGAATCCCACTAATAGGGCAATGACGGCAAAGGCAGGCACGCTCACCCCGACGGCCTCGCGCCTAGACCGATCTGGGTTGTTCCGATAAATCAGCTCCACGACGCGAAACGTGACTGCACCGCTCAAGACAGCGCCGCCGAGAAAGACCAACACGTTCATATAGCCGGTCATCACGGGTAGGAAAAACGTGAAAAATCCGAAGCAGACGAGCGCGTATAAGCTCACCAGCAAGCGAAGGTTAGACAGTCGGTCTCGGAGAAACTCGTTGGCTACCAGAAAAATCACCAACACGCTAAAAAAGACAGCCGTACTGGTTAAGGTGGCGCTGCGGAAATAGAAGATGGCGTACGCGCTGAATAGCCCGCCCAATAGAAACTGGCTGGCCATCGGATAGAAAGGCCGGGTTTGGAGCACCCACCGTCCGACGGGGGAAAGCGTCTTGAGCTGCGCCGGATCCGGCGCTGGCTCAATGCCCAGCCGCCCGGTGAGGACAATCAGGAGGCCCAGAAGCAACAGATAGAGAAGCAGCACCAAGTTGTCGAGGAGCCGATCGATCCGCGTTAAGGTGAGGGTGTCATAGGTCACGCCAGACAGGAAAAATACGGCGGGCATGAACGGCTTGGCCAGCAGTGACTGGACCCTGGAAAGCGGGCGCATGCTTCTACTGTGCGGAATCCGATGACTTTGAGCAACGAAAATGTGACTTGGAATAGGATTAGAGGAGAAGACCTGAGCACGAAGCTGAGGTTGTTTCAGCAGTCTCGTCAGACGAAGGCAGGAAGCGGCGCGTAGACGAGCGGCTCTCCGATCAGTCGTTCCAGCCACCCGGCCATCAAATCTTCTTTGAGCGGCGCCTTGTTCAACCGCGCCTCGATCCCAAAACCCGTCCGTGATCCGACAACGCCGATAATTGCCGAGGCCTCATCGCCATCAGGAATGAGCTCCTGGGTCTGGAACTCGCAGAGCGTCGCATAGAGACGCCCGTCAGGTTCAATGGCAGATCGGATCTCCGGCAGGTCATCGAGCGGACAATGAACGGAACACCGATAGGCCAAATGAGCCACCGGCTCAATGCGGGCAAATTCCGCGAGCGCCTCGTCTGAAAATCCGGTCAAATAGGCCCGCACCCCTGCCGGTTCAGGCGCGTAGGTCGCGGCCAGCTGGCTGGCCGGAACGAGAAACTCGTACGCGTCGGATGTGTTGTATTCGAACTGGCAGGGCCCGAAGGCATCCGGCCATGAGCAGAAAAATGGAACCGTTGGGTCGTTCGGACGAAGGACCAGCTGACCTTTTTCAATGGCCGTTTCAATGGGAAGCCCGACGGTGGTGATGGCTTCAAGAAAGGCGGTGCGACGTTCGTCGAGCCATTGCTCTCGGCGCGCGTCATCACGCGTTTCCCCGGGCGTGACCACCTCTCGCGTATGGAGTCGAACACGCAAAAACGAATGGGCATGACGAAACCCGAGCCATAGCATGCTGCGGTTCTCGTGCAGCTTCATGCGTTCGCGGATGCGCCAAGGATGGCTGATCGAACAGTAGGTCCCGACGTTCTGATAGTGAAGATAGGTGGTGTGGTAGGCACCGGCGAGCAGAAAAAAGTCCCCCCGCCATCCGTCGCGGACATGCACCAACGTCACGTCCTCGGTGGACCAGGCATCCAGGCTGTCGAAGTCTTCCGGTGCTTCAACGCTCCATTCCTCCACGTAGCAGATGACGTCTTTGGCCGCGACCGCCGGTTTGAGCCCGAGCGCAGCGAGACGCTCACCGACCGCCAACACCTGGGTAAAGGTCATCGGACCGCGAGTCTCCCAGCGGCGTTCACGCACGGATCAAATCTCCCTCAGACGGTTACCGGCTCGGTCGCACGGCGCGCTGTGAGATGGTGGTATCAGCAAGGTAGCGATCGAGCGTATCTTTCACGGTGGCGGTCATCAGCTTTTTGACGTCATCTTCCGAAAACCAGACCACAGTATCGGTCTGGGCTCCTTCGAGGCTCCGGCTGGTGCTGCTACGATCCACATTGTTCCGCGCCGTAATCGTCAGTTTGTTGCTGGTCGTAATATAGGTGGAAAACATTCGGCTCTTCGCATTGGCCGCAAATTCGAATATCTGCCCGCTGATCACGATGTCGGCAGTTGGCGCGGAGCCGGCGGGTGCCACACGCACATCCCATGACC
Source organism: Nitrospira sp. (assembly GCA_029240595.1). Taxonomy (GTDB): domain Bacteria; phylum Nitrospirota; class Nitrospiria; order Nitrospirales; family Nitrospiraceae; genus Nitrospira_C. The sequence goes on from JARDZZ010000008.1 coordinate 5,517, forward strand.
GATCGAGCCATCCGGATGCCCTCAAGCGATCGGCGAGGGCCTGGGCATACACCTCTCCCGGCTTTTCTCCTGTCACATTAAAATTGGTGACCCCACCCCAGAGGTGGGTGCGCATCCCGATGCGGTGTTTATCCGCCCGCCGGTCTTCAAACGGTTCAATGACGATTTTGACGGCTTCCGGTTCCGCGACCTGAACCGGTTGCTGGGGCGGCAGCACCTCTAAATGCAGCGTCTCTCCGCTTCCGCCGCAGCCCGACGAAGCCATGAGTCCAACCGACAGCAGAATTCCGGCGCCCACCCGCATAAGCGAATGCATCACGATGCCCTCCTTAAGAATGGCGCAAGCGGAGCCTCGACGCCACATGTAAGAACTGCTGCCCTGTGACGTCGCAAGTCCGCGGCGATCCGCTTGCAAGCAAACGATCACCGAATGCGCGCTAGTCTACAGAAATCCCCCCGCTCGTACAATTACAGCGACACAATCGGGAGCATGGCGCGGAACGCTTCCAGACTCAGACCTGCCAAATCCCCGCTCCGCAGCCGTGCATCGTCAAAGGGAATGAACCGGACGATCTTCAGGAATGCGCGTTCGGCCAACACCGCGGCGGTTTGAGCCTTCCGGTCATGAGTGATCGGCAGTGTGTAGCCCTCACCTCGTTTCCACTCCCACAGGGTTGGCGCCAGTGACAATTCAAGATGCCGTCCTGCAAGAGTATGGAATCGGTCGACGAGACGCGCTTTGTATTGTTTGGTCAACTGCCCTTCTAGCAGCCAGGCACAGGCGACATGGTGTCCCCACCAGACCAGCGTACGGAACGTACGCTTCTCAGGACCGTGGAAGTACTTGGGACAATCCAGGTATTGGTAGGGGAAATTCTCCAAGTGCTCGCCCCTCACGAACTGCGCGGAGAGGTGATCATGAGGAAGCGCCGGAAGCTGGCCGCGGCTCAATTCTGCTTTCAATGCTTCGCCTGTCTTCTCCAACTGGGCCCGGATCTTCTCACTGATTGTGGCCTTTTTCTGGAAGAACTGCGCGTCGATCAGCAGCGCAGTTTCCTCATCGGTAAAAGACGGCGCGTTCGTCATGCTGAGTACCCCGGGAGCAGAGCGAATGCTTGGTCGAGCAGGATCACAAGAGCATCGGTCACGAGTGGTTGGATCGTGACCCGTTGAGCCATGTCAGAAGCTTGGCCAGCGCCTCCTGCTGCTGCCAGCCATGCTTGGGGGTACAACGCAGAAGCGGCCGCCATCTTATTTTTGGTGCGTTTCGAACGCCATCACCGTCAAGACATATAGTCGGCGGCATTCCGCGCAACGGATCAAGGCACGGTCTTCAAAGACATCCATCTCGCGCAACGTGAGGGCGGCGGCATGTGCATCCAGGCAGGCGGCGAACCGAATGTTTGACGGCAATTGAGCGTCGGATTCTCCGGTGGACGGCTCTGTCTGTTCCGATGCGGAAGTCCGAACGGCGACATCGCCGAGCCTGAGGTGATGGGCAAACCGGCAGGATGTGCAAGCAAGGATGAGCTGATTGCCTGCGGTGATCCGTCTGACCGAGATGCACAACGGATGCACTGACCAACATTGTTGAAGGAACGCCCCGCTGTGAAAGACCTGTCCCATCGTCCAACGCTTACCAATTCCAGAGCGCGAACATGAGTACCATACCTACCAAATAGGGAATTGCGCAGGAGTAGAACAGAGCCGCGCGCGCCACTGCTTTCGACCCCGTCCTGGCACACTGTTCTTTGTAGACGAATTCGTAGGATAAAACGAGGAGCGTGAGACAGAGCGCCAACATCCGACTCGTTCTGGGCCAGGTATACAGACCGCTGGCGAGAAAGTTTGCGGTGAAGAATCCACTGATGCTTAGAATGGCCGGAGCCAACCCATACCGAACGACGTGCGCAAACAGGTGATGCCAAGCGGGGTGAGCGGGGTGTGGACGTGAGCTACGCTCGGGAGTCACGAGCCAACAGCAACGGGAGATTCGGTCTTTTCGCCAGCGGATGTCGAGGGGTGCGGCCGGCCCGCGCGGCATGATTTGCATACTCGAGGCCGAGCCTTCAGAAATGAGAATTTCCCGCTTGCCAGACAGCTGTAGTGCACGAATTCATCGCAGACAGTGCAGCGGGACCAGCCGCCACGAAGGATGGTTTTGTCGCGATACAATCCTTGCTGACAGACTTTGCAATGTCGCGGCTGGATAGGGAGCAGCAGCGATTCCCACTCACCGCCCGCTCTGCGAATGCTCATGGACTGGAAGTATAGCGGGGGCATTCGCACAAAAACAAGGAGAAGAACCCTGCCCGGCTGATGTCATGAATGGGTGCGGAGCCGAGCGCGTTTTACCCATCGCAACAGCGACAGCACCAGGTTCCTCGTTTGACTCCCCCTAGGGCCTTTGTTACTCTCCGCGCGGGTTTGCACTTCTGTCAACGGTGCACTCTTATGAATATCAAGGACTACTTGGAACAGAAACGCGTGGAAGTGGACCGCTTCTTGGATGAAGTGACTCCACCGGCCGCCATGCCGCCGGCTACTCTTCATGACAGCATGCGCTACAGCCTTTTGGGCGGCGGCAAACGGATCAGACCGATACTCACGATTGCTTCGGCGGAGGCCCTGGGTACAAATCCGCCCGGCCTGATGGCCGCGGCCTGTTCATTGGAACTGATTCACACGTATTCGCTGATCCATGATGACTTACCCGCCATGGATAACGATGACTTTCGCCGCGGTAAACCGACAAACCACAAAGTCTATGGCGAAGCCATGGCCATCCTTGCCGGCGATGCGCTGCTCACGATGGCCTTTGACTTGATCAGCCGCCCTGATCTCATGAAAGGTTGTGATCCTGTACGCCAGGCTCGGATCATTCAAGAACTGGCCTTCGGCTCGGGCAATATGGGCATGGTAGGCGGACAGGTCCTCGACATTCAGGCGGAACACCAGGACATTGATTTGCTCACCCTCCAGAACATCCACAAACAGAAGACCGGCATGCTGATTCGCGCCGCCGTCCGCATGGGGGCCATTGCAGGCGGCGCCAATGATCGCCAACTGGACGACCTGACGGGATATGCAGAAGACATTGGCCTGGCCTTCCAGATCGCCGACGATGTGCTGAACGTGACAGGCACACGGGAAGAGCTCGGCAAAAATCCCAATACCGACGCCGAGCGCGGCAAGAAAACCTACCCGACATTCTACGGTGTGGAAGGAGCAAAACAGTTGGCCGACGCATGCGTCAGTCGCGCGATCGACCGACTCTCATCCTTCGGCTCTACTGCCGATCCTCTGCGCGAGATCGCCCGATATATCACGAGCCGCCGAAGCTAGGGAAAGGGGCGCGCATGGCATATGGCACGATCTTGGGGTGCGGACGCTCTGCCATGACGGGCCGGCTATCCGCCATCTGCTCTTCCACATGAAGGCCCTCGTTACCGGCGCGACCGGGTTCGTCGGTGGCGCGGTCGCTCGTGCCCTTATCCGTGCGGGTGTGAATGTCCGGGTCCTCATCCGTTCCAACTCAGATTTCAAAAACCTCTCGGGTCTTTCCGTCGAACGGGTCGAGGGCGATTTGCGCGACCCGGTCTCACTTCGGTCAGCGCTGACCGGCTGTCATCACCTGTATCACGTCGCCGCCCACTATGCGCTGTGGGCCAAGGACCCGGCCATTTTTTACGACGTCAACGTCACCGGCACCCGTAATATGTTGTCAGCCGCACGGCAGGCAGGGGTTGAGCGTACCGTCTATTGCAGCACCATCGGTGCCATTGGATTACCGCCCGGAGGCGGATTGGGGTCTGAAGAAACACCTGTCTCGTTGGACCAAATGGCGGGGCATTATAAGCGATCGAAATACCTGGCTGAACAAGAGGCGCTCAAGTTTGCCCAAGAAGGGCTACCAGTCGTGATCGTGAATCCCAGCGCACCGGTTGGCGCAGGAGACGTCAGGCCCACACCGACAGGTCAAGTGATTGTCGATTTCATGAAAGGCCGCATGCCCGCCTACATCGAAACCGGAATGAACATTGTGGACGTTGAGGATGTCGCCACCGGCCACCTGCTTGCCATGGAGAAAGGACGTCAGGGTGAACGGTATATCCTGGGATGCAAGAACCTGATGCTGAGAGAAGTATTTGACATTCTCAGCTCTCTCACGGGCGTCAAAGCCCCCTCGCTCCGGCTTCCCCGTTGGACCGTTCTTCCCCTTGCCTACGTAAACGAATGGATGGCAAACGTGACCGGACAACCGCCTCGCATCCCGCTGGAAGGCGTCAAGATGGCCAAATACAGAATGCACTACGATTGTGGCAAGGCCATACGCGAACTGGGTATTCCTCAGACTCCCCCGGAAGCGGCGCTGGAAAAGGCGGTTCGCTGGTTCCGCTCCCATGGCTATGCGTAAAGGTTGGTGTCGGTGAGCCGTCTTCAGGCCACGTGATGCACTGGACGACCTTTTGCAGGTGGCAATCAGGATAAGAGCTTTGTATAGTGAATGGACTCGGTATGAAAGCTAAGTTGTTCGGTGCAGCGGTTCTCATCGTCATAGCCGGTCTAGGCATGTTGAGTTGGCTCGGTTATCAACTGTTTACCACCGGGTTCAGCGCGAAGACGGAGCCGCATGCGCTGGAGATCTGGATGGCGAGGCAGATTCGCCATCTCGCTATCCCGATCGACAAGCGCAACCTTGCCAACCCCGTGCCCTTGACGGCGGAGGTGCTACGGGAAGGGCGCGCCCATTTTGCGGATCATTGTGCGGTCTGTCATGCCAATGATGGCAGCGGGCAGACGCCCATTGGCAAGAACGTCTACCCTCAGGCGCCGGATTTACGACTGCGTGAGACGCAGTCGATGTCGGACGGTGAGCTCTTTTGGGTGATCCATAATGGCATCCGCTTTACGGCGATGCCGGCCTGGGGCACCGGCGATCCGGAAAAGGACTTGGACAGCTGGAAGTTAGTGCATTTTACACGCCATTTGCCGCAGCTCACTCAGGAAGAACTGGACGAAATGAAAACGCTCAACCCGAAGACTCCGAACGAACTCCTCGAGGAAGCGGCGTTCGATCGGTTCCTTGAGGGCACCGACACCGGTGGAAAAAGCGTAGAAGGGCATCATCACTAATCATATTTCGTAGGAAGGAGAGCGGACTTACCATGTTTCACTCATTCGTGCTCGCGGTGCTTTGCATGATGCTTCCGACGGCGGCCCTGGCCCACGGAACGGGCCAGCACGTATTGGGAACCGTAGTCGCGATCGACTCAAAGCACCTCGAGGTTAAAACTCAGAAAGGCACGACCGTCGAGGTGCTTATCAACAAACAAACGCGGTTTAAAGAGAAAGGCAATCCGAAGGGGGCGAATCTCCCCAGTGTCGGTGACCGCGTGGTAGTCGAGGCGATCAAGGATGACAAGGCCCTAACAGCCACCGAGGTCCATTTTTCATCATTAAAGAAAACGGCGCAAGAGCCAGCGCCGCTGCCCCAACAGACGCCGGCGGCTGGGACGCCCGCTCCATAGGAGACAGTGCAGTGCGTATCGTGCATCTTTCCCAGCAGCAGGCCGCTCCGTTCAGCGGAGGAGGATTCCACAGCTCCATGGTCCGCCTTTTCATTACAGGCATTGCGGTGTTTTTGGCGGTGGCCACGGTGCCAGGGCTGGAAGCAGACAGCTTTGGAGCAGGGGTGGCCGCTGTGCTGGTGCTCACACTACTGAATCTGCTGCTTCGGCCGCTGTTGTTCATTTTGACCTTGCCGCTCATCGTGCTCTCCCTGGGACTGTTTTTGGTTGTCCTCAACGCGCTGCTGTTGGAGCTCACCGCCTATATGGTGAAGGGTTTCACGGTGGCAGGCTTCTGGCCGGCAGTTGGTGGAGCGCTCGTGATAAGCGTCGTCACCAGCGTGCTGAATCTTTTCACGGGCGACTACCGCCAGGTCGACACCCGTCGGACGCAACCGAGGGAGCCAAAAGTGATCAACCCTCCAGAGTAAAAACCTTTTTGCGTTCAAAAAGATGTCGAGCGAGGCCGCAGCGCGTCCTGGCGCGCCGGGCGGGGGCGGATGACGAGCCTGTGTTTCAGCACTCTGCGGAGGCTTTTCGTTGAATTGCCGTTGATGCATTGCTACAATGCGCGCATTTCTTGCCTGAACGCTATACATGACACCAGCCATCGCACAGAGTAAACCGCCGTCAGAGACCCAGCTTCAACGAGCGCTCAACTCAGTCCTCAACGACATCCCGGTTGATTCAGCGCTTGCCGCTATTTTGCACCGGGAGAATGGTCCGCTCGTTGGGCATGCCGCACGAGGATTCACGGCTCGGGACGTCCAAGCGATTCTACGCACACTTTCCGCTCCGGCGCTCCTTACGGCTGGCGCACAGGATCAGGACGGGGGCCGCACGATGCGCTTGCGCATGATTACCCCGGGAGCCAAGTCGCTGTTGGGAGTGCCGCTGCGATATCGAAACCGTACCTACGGCTTTCTCGTCATAGGCCGAAAAGAGAGCGCGGCCTTTACGAAAAAAGAACGCGGGTTGATGGACCAGGCCAGCGAAGACGTCACAAAAGCCCTGGAGCGAGAAAAGCTCTTCGATATGAACGTGGTCCTGAGTCGTCCGCTGGTGAACCAGGAACAGGTATCGGTGGCCACTTCATCCCCGCCTCTATTGTTGTCCGCGCCGGTTTCGCAGCTCACGCCGCAGCTTCAGGAGAACATCACGGCCCTCCTGACCGACGCCGCCGAGACGGTCAGCTACGACCGATCGTGGGTATGCCACTACGATCCCATTGCCGGCAACGTGGAAGTGTTGGGCATGGCAGGAGACCTAAAAGGCGAGCACAAGGACGGCAAGAAAGATATGCGGCCAGGCCATCGCCTGGCCCTGGACAGTTCGGCGGCCGGCTGGGCCATTCGGCATCGTAAACCCCGGGTGGACCACGATTTGGCGTCCACCCAAGGCCGCTTTCTCGATCATAAGCAGCTGTTCAAAGATCGATTCCAGTCATCGTTGGTCTTTCCGTTTTTTGTCAGGGGACAGGTCGGCGGTACGGTGACGTTGGCTTCCCGGGAAGCGGACCGCTACCAACCGACGGATGCACGGACACTGGAGCCGCTGATCTTGAAACTTGCCGACCTGCTCCAAGCTCCGCCGCCGGCAGCGGCCGCTCCGGCGCCTGTTGTCGACGAAGGCGGGACCTCCGCTGCTCCGGCTCAGCCGCCTGCGATCTCACAAGAGCCGATTATTCGCAAGCAAGAACGTCAGGCCGCGATCGGAGAATTCAGCGCCTTTCTCGCCACTGAGGTCCGGGAACCGCTCGGCTCAATTCGAGCCCAGTTGGAAGAGGTCACCGGAGAAGGCGTGCTCGATTTCGATCCCCAGACCCGTGTCGAGAACGCCATGCGCGACCTGATGAGGGTCGAAGCGATTGTCAATGAGATTTTGGACTTCGCGAAGCCGCTGGAATTGAATCGACGCCTCGTCCGTATCCCGGAGGTCATCGAAAGCGCGCTGACCGTGGTGGCCAATGACCTCGAAATCACGAGAATCCAAGTCGAGAAAGAGTATGCTCCCGTCCTTGCGCCTGTCCGAGGCGACGAAGCCAAGCTACAGCAGGTGTTTCTCAGCATTTTCAAGAATGCTTGTGAAGCGATGAGCCCAGGTGGACGACTGACGATCCAAGTGGCACAACATCGGGCGGGACGAGGCATCGAAGATCATATTCTCATCAAGAACGACGGAGCACCGATTCCGCCGGAAATCGTCGATAAAGTCTTTGAGCCGTTTTTTACGACCAAAAAAGCCGGATCAGGCTTGGGTCTCGCGACCGTGAAGAAGATCGTGGAAGAACATGCCGGCTCCATTGCCATCGGCAGCGCACCGGGGGAGGGCACGACGGTCACTATCAGGCTGCCTGGTGTGAGCCGCGGTCCGTCCTTCCGTCATCGGGGTCGCAGCCGTCGCCCCCATCGGCGATAGTCCATCCCTATCGAGGATTGTGTTCCTTCCCGGCCGGTTTCGGGACTCGTTCAACTGCCCACAGCCTTTTTCCCTCCACTGGCACGTCCCGAGGTGCCAATATCTCAGCTCGGCCACTCACCCGCTGGAAACAGATGTGCCACCATCCCAAGCGCGCACTGCCTTATGTAACAATACGATAGATCCTGCGCGCCGCGAGCAGAAACTTCTCGCGCGCCCTCTCGCCGTTCTTTCCCAGCCGCAACCGGCCTCTTTGTGCTTGACAGGCCTCGTTCCCTCTGGCTATCATCCCGCCCACTTGATTCGCTGTTGATATTGGAACGCACCTACGGCATTCTTCGGCCACCATTATTCAAAGGAGAAGGGTATGAAGCTCTTATTCGGCACTGTTGCGATGGTTTCCGGTGTCTTGTTTGCGGTTTCCATGGCCTCGGCCAACCCAGCGCTGCTGCCCAAGCATGAGGGCTATCCGATGAAGAACAGCGGCAGCCCAGTGAATGGACAGGCGACCGCGAACGATCCTGGTCAGTCTGATGCCCGAGGCGCATCAACGTTGACGAAAGCCGCGGGCTTCGACGACAACCATGTGTCGCAAAATCTGAAGAAAGTGGACAACGACCGGATCACGGCGAGCGAGGGTGCCGGGCGCCTTCCGAAAGTCCAGGGTCCGCAGATCCAGATTGCTCCACCTGTCAACTCTGCCACGAAGATTACGGGCGATCGCAAGATCGACTAATCGCTTCTGCTAGCTGAAAAGGGAGTGGCCCGGCGGGTCACTCCCTTGTTGTTCGTCCTCCAGCCTTCTCAGATGATTCTGAAACGATACGGTTTCTCTGCCCAGCTTCCTGCATAGGCCACGCCGATTCGTGGGAACGTGCCCACTTGAGCCTGCGGAACCCTCAGCCCTCGATCTTCGATCCAGAGATGCCGTCCGGCCGTCATATCTAGCCGGTTCAAAGATAAATCGATGTCCAGCGCGCGGCATAGTCGACCGGGACCATCAACCAGTGCTCCATCGATCTCCAGTGCCCTGATCAATACGGCGGCAGGAAATTCTGCTCGTTCCGTCACGACATTCAAGCAGTGGTACATTCCGTAGATTAAGTACACATATGAGATTCCCGGTGGTCCGAAAAGGACATCAGTTCTCAGGGTTCGGCCCTTCGATGCGTGACATGCCAAATCATGCGGCCCGACGTATGCCTCGACCTCTACAATCTTGCCCGCAATTGTCTCCTTCCCGTTTTGTCGCACCAGATATTTACCCAACAGCGACTTGGCGACCACTAAAGTCGAACGGTTGAAATAGGATTTAGAGAGAATTCTATGCCGGCGTTTCACGTGTGCGATCTCGACGCGCTATTCTAATTGCAGGCTACTCAAAAAATGACATCTAGCAAGACTGCAGGGAGCGGGACGCTCGAGGCGTACGCTGTTTGCTACGTCGAGAGTGGGCCGCCACCGAGAACGAAGCGAGCGGTCATTTTCAGCGGCCTGCTAAAAGTACCAGGCCAGGCCGCCCATAAAGAATCGCGGATTGCCGGGCACAAAGTGAACGTCGTTGACGCCGGCTGCTTCGTTTCGTAACCGTGATGCAAAATAAAACGTGGCCTGTTCCCATTTGGTGTTGAGGAGATTCTGAATGAAGAGGAACGCCTCCAGTCGCCCATATGGCAGCTTGACCGGCAAAATATATCGTTCAGATAGATCAATGTCGATCCAGGACGGGGCGTTGGCGCTCCGATCTTCGATTAACGGACGAACGCCGAGATACGTCGCTTGGATTTGTGAGCGCAAGCCTTCCGGCCATTGAACGAGAACGGCGCCATAGGCGGTGAGTTCCGGCGCCAGCGGAATCGCGTCCCCGTTGACGAATTCAGATTTCGACCACGTCAGGCTGCCGTTGATATAGATCGGTCCCCATATCTGGCCCCTGGCTGCGACCTCCACGCCTCGACGGCGAGTGGGGCCGCGGATTTCAGTCGTCCCTTCATCGCCGACGAATACCAATTCCGATCTGAGGTCGATGGCCCAGAGGGTCGCGATCAATTCCATCCCCTCGGGTCCCCAGGGTTTCGAACGTGCCCCCAACTCGTAAGTTCGTGCCCGAGCGAGCGGTGAAGAAGCCGGAGTGACCGCCGAACGTGCATCGTTGCTGTGGTAGCCTTCGCCGTAGTTGGCGAAGAACTCGGTCTGGAACCATGGGCCCAGAATCAGATTGGCCTTGGGGAGCACGATGCTCGAGGAGGTGCGTCCCGCCGGCTGCTCTGCACAATCCGGGCAACGGTTCTGCACATTGAAGGTGAACGTCTCCGCGCGGAGTCCTCCCGTCAATCGCATCCAGGGCAAGGGTTGAACCTCGGCTTTGAGGTAGGGTGCGTAAGAGGCCTCCAGGATGTTGCTATCGGCCGTCGTGCTAAGCGGATTGCGTCTCACCTGGGTGCCCAGCCGTGCATGGATGTCATCGACCCTGGTTTGGAAACCGATCGTGCCCGTACTGGGCATCCCGTAAAACTGTGCCCGATGTTTGTAACCGAGGTCGCCGCCATACATCACTCGAGTATCGTGTTGCTGAAAGCCGTCGCCATTAACGGGATCGTTCAAAAAAAAGGTGAAGTTCGTGTACAGGTCATACTTATAGTACTGGCCATAGGCATTCGCGAACAATTCACCTCCTGACTGAGTGTCGTAGTGATAGTTCAACCGGGCCGTACTCCGCAGGGTCTTGCCGCCTTCCGATGGATCGATGGCGCCGAAGCGATCGAGGGTCCCGTCTGTGACCGTGCGCAGCGGAATTTCTCCTGATGCGTTCCATTGCGCTTTGTGAAATGTTGCCGTCAAGCTCAATTCATCGCGGCTGGACAAGTTCGTGGTGACCTTCCCAAGCAGGTTCGCGCGAAAATACCGGTTGTCGTTTAGAAAAGGGCCGTTCGTGTAGTAGCCCTCTCCGGCGAACAAGGTGCGGATCCTGTCCTTCGTGGGGGAGAACATGAGAATATACCGTTGTGTGTCGAACTGTCCTCCTGCCGCCTGTACGATTCCCTCTTTTACGACGTCGCGGGTTCGAAAGTTGACCGCTCCGGCGGTATCGAAATCGCCGTACTCCGGAAGATACGCGCCTTTCGACACATCAAGCCCTTCGATCGTCTCCGGGATGATGAAGTTCAGGTCGGTATAGCCCTGTCCGTGCGCATGAGAGCGAAAGTTGATCGGCATGCCGTCTGAAAAAAATGCGACATCAGTGCCATGATCGGCGTCGAAGCCGCGCAGGAAGTATTGGTCGGCCTTTCCGGCACCGCCTGAGTGCTCGATAGCCACAAATCCGGGAATCAGCCGCAGAACCTGAGCAGGTCGGCCCTGCGGCTGAAGGATATATTCCTTATCAGGAATGAATTGCTGAGATGACGAAGCGTGGGGGCGATCGGCGAGGACCGTCACTTCCGGCACATCCAACTCGACCGTATCCGGATCGTGCGCGAACACCGGACCTACGTTGAACACGACAGCGGAACTCAGAAGGACCAGCCAGCGATAATTCACGCCTCACCCTCCATCTCAATACATGAGTGGGCGAATGAGACGTCTACGACGGTCGTCCGGCGGCTGACTCATCAAGCCGGGCAAACCCTCGTAGCCTGGCAGTTTTTGTTCATATGATCACCTGCGGTGGGCGCAACCACCAACGACGTTACCCGCGTCAGCGACCGCGTAATCAACCTGTCAAGCGTTTGATCCTCGGCGCCGGCGATTTCCAACCGAGCGCGATTGATTGGCAGCAGGACCTTCGTAGCCCTCGCCACGGGAATGGCTTCCGCAATGTCCGATGTCACTTCGCCAAGGGTGTGGCGGATGTGGATGAGACCGTGACGTCGTTGAATCTGGTTTTGCCGGGGCTGCAGGCGCATCGTTCACACCAGTCCCCTGCCGGTCGTGGTCATGGTCAGCTTGCCGTGTTTCACGCCCTTCACACTGACTAGCGCATCGGCAACTTCCTTGATCTCCGACACCTTGCCTTTCACGACCAACACTTCAAGACAGTGATCATGATCGAGATGAACGTGCATGCCCGCCATGACATGTCCTTGAAACTCGTGCTGGATATGCGTGAGCTTCCTGGTGAGATCGCGTACATGATGGTCGTAAACGAAGGTGATCGTCGCCACCACCTCACGACCGGGATTGCCGCTCCATTCCTGACTCACCAACTGATCGCGAATCAGATCGCGAAGCGCTTCCGACCGCGTGGGATATTTGCGGCGACGGACGACGTCGTCGAACTCAGCGAGGAGGTGGTGATCCAAAGAGACGCCGAATCGAACGAGCTTCTTCATTCGGTGATGCTACGATTATCAGATTCGTGCTACGGAGTATAGCCGCAGGAGCACAGCGAGTCAATTTTGGAGTCGCGGAGGAGGTCGTGCTATTCCCCCCGTACGGGGATGTAGAGAATGGTCCCTTGACGGTTGACGAGGAGCAGTGCGAGATCACTGGATTTCATGGGGTCGGCGAGGCGCTGAAACGTGGAAAAATTCGGAATCGGCTGACGATTTAATTCCAAGATGACGTCGCCAGGCTGCAGGCCAGAGGATTCCGCGGAACTGCCTTCTTCGATATCGGTCACGACCACCCCGCTGCTGACCGGTAAGTCCATTTGCCTGGCCAAGGGAGGAGTCACATCGTCGAATACGACGCCGGATAAGGGATGGGCGCCTGAGGTGGTTGCGGCCGCCGCTTGCGCCTTTTTTGCTCGCTCGCGAGGCGCTTCCTGCACGGTGAGATCGACTTGTATCATTTTGCCTTCCCGAACGAGATCGAGGCGGTGCTTGCTGCCGATGGCCGCTGCGGCGATCAAATTGCGGAGATGCCCGCTGTCCATGACGTCCCGTCCGTCAAACCGCTCAATGACGTCACCGCGCTTCAGTCCGGCCTTCTCCGCGGATCCCTTCGCCTGTAAATCCGTGACAATTGCCCCTTTCACATCAGGCAGCCGAAAGATCTTTCCCAACAGCGGGGTGACGTCCTGTGTGGACGCGCCCAAAAATCCTCGTACGACGCGTCCGGTTTTGATCAGACTCTGCATGGCGGCTCGAGCCATATTACTCGGGATGGCAAAGCCAACCCCAACGCTCCCTCCCGTGGGACTGGCGATAGCCGTATTGATGCCCACCAGCTCCCCGTTCGTGTTGACGAGCGCGCCGCCGGAATTTCCCGGATTGATCGGCGCATCCGTTTGAATGAAGTCCTCGAAATCCGCCACCCCCACATCCGCGCGCCCGACTGCGCTGACAATGCCGAATGTCACTGTGCGGCTCAACCCCAACGGATTGCCGATTGCCAATACGAAGTCGCCAACCGCCAGATTGCTGGAATCGCCCCAAGGAACCGTAGGCAAATTAGTGGTTTGGATTTTGACGACGGCGACGTCGGTCTTGGGGTCAGTCGCAACGACCTTGCCTTTGAATTGTCGCCGGTCGGCTAGAATGACTTCCACATCGACGGCATCCGCCACCACGTGATTGTTGGTGATGATGTAGCCATCGGAAGAGACGATGACCCCCGAACCTTGCCCATACTGTCGTCGGGCCGGAGGTTCTCTGAACAATCCGAAGGGAAGCGTTTCATCGCTGAAGGCCTGATCCCGCACCATGACTGTGGAGGCGATGCTCACGACGGCAGGAATGACTTTGGATGCAGTAGCCTTGACCTGATTCTGGAGATCGGTCGAGCTAGTGACCGGAAACAGGCGACCCGCGGCCTCTCCCCAAGTCGATGTGGCCAGTGTGAGGACGGCGGCAGCGAATACCCGGACAAGGAAAGAAACCGAAGCCGCCATACCAGCCTTTCTCATCGACACATTATGTGAGCGGTTCAAAGACGCTGTACCCTAGCATGGAGGCGGAGAGGACGCACTCATAAATCCACATGACGCAGGCGGAGCGCGTTGGCAATCACGGAAACGGAACTGAAGGTCATCGCGGCACTCGCAATCATAGGATTGAGCAGCAGGCCCCACAACGGATACAGCACTCCCGCCGCAATGGGCACACCGACCATGTTATAGACGAATGCAAAAAAGAGGTTTTGCCGTATGTTGGCCATGGTGGCTCGGCTCAAGCGGACGGCACGGACAAGTGCCCGGAGATCACCCTTGACGAGCGTCATCCCTGCACTCTCCATCGCGATATCCGTCCCGGTTCCCATCGCAATTCCCACATCAGCGAGCGCGAGAGCGGGGGCATCGTTGATACCATCGCCGGCCATCGCCACCACGCGGCCCTGCGATTTGAGTGTTGCGATAATGCGACCTTTGTGATCCGGCAATACACCGGCATGGACTTCTGAAATTCCCAGCCGCCGCGCGACGGCATCTGCCGTGAGTTGGTGATCACCCGTGACCATCACCAAGCGTACGCCCTGTTCTTTCAAGACTCGGACCGCTTCCGCGGTCGACGGCTTCATCGGATCGGCGACGCCCAACAAGCCGGCGGCCTTATCGTCGACGGCGACAAATACGGTCGTCTGACCCTCTGTTCTTAAGCGTGCGGCCTCTTCTTCCAGGACCGCTAGGCCGGGATCCGAAATCTTGAGATGTTCCCTTAGAAATTGTGTGGTACCGACGGCCACCCGGTGCTGGTCGACCATGCCCATCACTCCATACCCTGTGATCGATTGGAATTGCTCGATCAGGCCCGGTGTTAGCTGCCGTTCGTCGGCGCCGGCAATGATCGCTGACGCCACCGGATGTTCGCTCCGACGCTCAAGCGCGGCGGCCAGCCGCAGAACCTCAGCATCGTTCCAGGGAGGTACGAAGCGGATGGATACCAGTTTAGGCCTGCCTTCGGTGAGCGTTCCGGTTTTGTCAAAGACGAGGGTATCCACTTGTCCCAGCACCTCGAGCGTTTCTGCTTTGCGGACTAAGACCCCGGCCGTTGCGCCGCGTCCTGTCCCGACCATGATCGACATGGGTGTCGCCAGGCCAAGGGCACAGGGACAGGCTATAATCAACACTGCCACGGCATTCACCAACGCAAACGCCAACTTCGGTTCAGGGCCCCACACTGCCCACCCCACAGCCGTCACGATCGATATGGCCACGACGACCGGAACAAAATATCCTGCGACACTGTCGGCCACTCGCTGGATCGGCGCGCGGCTGCGTTGAGCTTCACTCACCATCTGAACGATACGCGCCAGCAAGGTTTCGCTGCCGACCCGCTCAGCCCGCATCAGAATGCTGCCTGCTCCATTGATGGTACCTCCGGTCACTGGCGCCCCAGGCGCCTTGGCCACCGGCAGAGCTTCTCCGGTTACCATCGACTCATCGACCGCCGTCGTCCCTTCGATGACGACTCCGTCCACCGGCACCCGCTCACCTGGCCGCACCCGCAAGAGATCGTCTACCCTGACTTGGTCGAGCGGCACATCGGTCTCTCGCCCGCCGTCGATCCTCCTGGCGCTTTTCGGGGCCAAACGGAGCAAGGCTTTCATCGCCGAGGTCGTTTGGCTGCGCGCGCGCAATTCCAAGACTTGCCCTAACAGGACGAGCACCGTGATCATCGCTGCAGCTTCAAAATACACGGCCAATGATCCATCGTGCGCGCGGAAGGATGCCGGCAACATGCCCGGTGCAATCGTCACGACCGCGCTGTACAGATAGGCCGCACCCGTTCCCAGTCCGATCAGCGTGAACATGTTGGGCGCTCGGTGAACGAGTGACATCCAGGCCCGTTCAAAAAAAGGCTGCCCCCCCCACAGGACGACCGGAGTGGCGAGCAGCAACTGAATCCAGTTTCTCGCTGAATGGTCCACCATATCGCGAAGCATGGGAATCATGTCGGCCATCGCGAACAGCATCACGAGTAGCGCCGGGCCTACGCTCATCCACAACCGTCTGCTCATGTCCACAAGTTCGGGATTTGGGCGCTCGTCCAGCGTAACGACCTTCGGTTCCAACGCCATGCCGCATATCCGGCAGACTCCCGGCTTGGTCTCCAGGATCTCGGGATCCATCGGACAGATGTATTCCACGGTCGCACCGGCCGGTACCGCTATGGGTTTCTGTAGCCGTTGCTCTGGAGGGATCAGGTAATGGATGGGGTTCTCACGAAACCTGGTTAAGCAGCCGGGTGAACAGAAATAGTAGCGCTTGCCTTCATGGACATGGGAGCCAGCGGCGCTTTCAGGACGAACCGTCATTCCGCAAACCGGATCGATGTTCCCCGATTCCGCCGAGGTCGATGCAGGCATCATCGGCAGTGGTTTGTTCCTCCCCAACGTAATGAACTCCGGCTCTCGAGCCTGCAGTGCGAGTTGAGGATTGCGTTTGAAGGTTTCGAGGCAGGACGTCGCGCAGAAATAGTAGGTCACACCTTGATAGTCATACTGTCCGGCTGCGGTGGCCGGATCGACAGTCATGCCGCAAACAGGGTCTACAGCCATGTGAACACGACTCCGTAAACACTCACCCGGCGCCTCGCGAATCGCCGTTTCCGCATTGCGATCTTAATCCGACCACTCAAGGGTTGCCTGGCCTTTTCTTCGCTGCGGACTGGTGGATGGACTGGTGGATAGGCATCTTCTTCATCCTCCGGTACCGCTCGGACGTCACTTTTTGGAATCCGCATCGAGGATACTATGAATCAGGAGCTTCAGATTGTCCGGATCGATCTTTTCGACCTTGATGTTGCCGTCCAACAGGATGGTGGGCGTCTGCTGCAACTTTATCCGCTCGCCCCACTTTTTCCCCTCCTCAAACAACTGCGCCGGTTTGCCGCTGGCAAGCCCCTCTTCGAAGACTTTCGGATCGAGTCCCACTTCTTTGATCAGGACTTCGCGTATCGAGCGGTCGAGCACGCCCGTCACCTTGTCCTTGTGAATCGTCCGGAACAGGACCTTTTTCATTTCATTCCCCTTGCCCATCAACTTGGCCTGTTCATACATATCGAAGGGCGTGGGAAGCTTGCCTCGGATCACGGGAAACCCCACCATCGTCGTCTCGAGCTTCTTTCCGAATTCCTTTTCTAGAATCGGCAGCCCTTCCCCATCGAAGTAATGGCAGTGGGGGCAGTAAAAATCCGCGAACTCGACCAACTTGACCTTACCCCGTTGATGCGTAGACCGCTCGTCTTGCAGAATTTCATAGTTACCCTTGAACTCGGGCGGTCCTGATGCATGAATGGCGTGTATCGCCGGAAGTAGAAGAGCCGCGATCAGCATTCCCACCATCATCGCCCACGTAGCCGGTTTGCTCCTCATGCCCGCTCCTTTCTCAAACACTCATACGCCCGCCGGCCATTATATCGAATACCGACCGCGCTTTGCTGTTTGGTATAATTCGCATCATGCGTTCCCGATGGGCTGTTGTCTCAGCGATGGGTGTCTGTCTGGTGGTGTGGGGGTGTGCGTCAAACCCAGAAACAGGGGAAGGATCGCCCGCGAATCAGATCTCGTTTCTTCAAGTCAAAGCCGCTCCGGATTCCTACAGAGGACAGTCGGTCCTCTTCGGCGGAGAAGTTTTGAGCGCCAGACGATTAAAGGACGGCACCCGAATAGAAATCCTGCAGCTTCCGCTGGATCGCTCCGGTGAGCCGGGAACCGACCGGATGAAATCCCAAGGCCGCTTCATTGCCATGCAGCGAGACTTTTTGGATCCTGCGACCATTCCTCCCGGCACGCGAGTGACCGTGACAGGTGAAGTGACGGGATCCACAACGCTTCCTCTTGACGAAACGGAGTACACGTTCCCCGTGATTGAGACGCGTCACATCGAGGTCTTACCTCCCCCGGAGTCCTCGCTCCCCATGCGACCCTACATGGGTTCTCACTATTATGGTCCCTATGGGAGTCCGTATTGGCGGCCGTGGCCGTATCGCTGGTAAGCAGGGTGTTGAAAAAGGCCGCCTTCTCACCCACCCCCCGGCGCGCCGAGACGCGCCCTCGCCAGGCTTCGTTCTCGCGTCGCTCAGGAGCTTTGAGCATTACCGTCCGGCAGTGCCAATGATCCGTTCCACCCGGTCGTCTCGGCCGCCAAGATTTCGGTATTTGTGATATTGCGCGAGCGCCCGCGGCATGTCCTTTCGATGTAATTCATAGAACACGCCAAGATTGTAGTGGGCTTCGGCATAATCTGGCTTCAAGGCCACGGCTCTCTCATATTCCTGCTCCGCCTCTTCCAGCTTATTCATGCTCGTATAGACCACCCCAAGGTTCATATGTGCCTCGGCATACTCGGGGCGATAGCGGATGACCTCTAGAAATTCTTTCTCTGCTTCCGCCGGCTTGTTTTGACTCCTGAGAATGAACCCAAGGTTATAGTGGGCATCGACCAGGTTGGGTTTTGCGGCAATGGCCTGCCGATACGCATAGGCAGCCTCGAGTAAGTCATTGCTTCGTTCGGCCAATCGGCCGGCTTGATACCAACCGTCGGCATGAGCAGGATTGGCTTTCGTCAAACGTGCGAGCAATTCCCGGGCGGACTTATTGTTGCCTTGCCCTTCGTGCAGAATCGCCAACCCAAACAGTCCGTCCGCACTCGTCGGACGGACAGTCAACAAACGCTGATAGGTGTTGATCGCGGCGGGAACGTCGTGCCGGCTCTCATACAGCCGCGCAAGGTTCACATAGGACTCTTCGCGCTTGGGCGCCACTTCAATTGCCCGTTTCAGCGTCTGCTCAGCCTCCGCCGTCTTGCCCTGTGCGACATATACTTCCGCCAGATCATTGAGGGCATCGGGATACGCCGGCTTCAGCTTGAGCGCATGCGTATACGCCTCGACTGCGTCCTGAGGCTTTTTTTTGCCTTTGAAATACATCTGGCCCAGTAGATGGTAGGCTTCCGCTGAAGAAGACCCCGACTCAGTCGCCTTGCGCAAGGCGACGATAGCGGCATCGATCTCGCCGGCTCTGAAGAGTTCGGTCGCTTCCTCGACGGCGCGCCTGTCCGAATCGGCAGGTGTGGCAGCAGATCCACCGCCAGGAAAGAAAAGGCAAGACACAACGCTCAGAATCACCCGAAAGAGTCGAGCTGCACGTACCGTCAAGAGAGCGCTCCGTGCTACGCGAGGTGTGTTCCAACTATACGGGGGGCCGGTATCGAAATCAAACGCGAAGGGCCGCGTGCGTGAGTAGCGCCTCAGCAAAAACTCGAGCCTAGAAAAGGCCCAACGTCACCCCTCCATAGACGGCTCGACCGTATCCGGCGAAGAAGGCCTGCTGGCCGGCTGCTGCACCAGTCGTTTCCCCGCCGATCACCTGACCGGACGCCGCATACTTCTTGTCTGCAATGTTATCCAGTTCCAGATAGAACTTCGCGAATCGTATCCAGGAGTTTTTGATTTCGATGCTCTTGTGGACGTTCACGTTCATAACGATATACGACGGGATGCCAAAGGTGTTGCTGTTGTTCAAGAAATAGCTGTTGTAATAGCTGCCCTCAATCCAGCCTCCCCAACCGGTAGGCGCATGATCGTACTCAACTTTGGTGTTGAAGATATCAGTCGGCACGTTGGGCACCTTGTTCCCATCGCGAACCAAAAAGCCTGCCGCGGTGCGATCCGAGAAATTGACATATCTCGCATCGAGATGCGTGTAGGCCCCTGAGAAACGCAATCCCGTAAGGGGGCGCCAGTCATATCGAGCCTCGATCCCGCGATATTGCGAAGAGTCGGCATTCACCGAGGCAACGTTGTTCCCTGAAATGGTCTGAGTAATGATTTCATTCTTGAAGAAGGTCCAAAACCCAACCAGTTCCACGACCAAATCCTTCGTCAGTCTCGACTCTGTGCCGATTTCCGTATTGAGATTTTTTTGCGGCTTGAGGTCAAAATTGGTTCCAGGTTGGCCCGTAACGGGATCTCTCAATAAATTATTGAATTGCGGAATGCCGTACCCTGTGGAAGCCCGGATCCAATGCCGATAACTCTCAGCCGGCTTCCAGGTCAAGGACATCTCGGGCGCCCAGTTGTAGTACGTGCGATCCGCGTTGACTCGCAACGGAGTGGCTCCCTCGAAGTTGATGGACTGGATACTGATCATCGATTGCTCGAACCCGAGCCCACCCGCGAGGATCCATTTCGGAACAAACTCGAGTTCCTCTCTGAAACGTCCGCCGATATTGCGGATCGTGCCTCGGTTGTTTTGAATCAGTAAGCCCCGAGTGCCGTTGCCATCCGCAAGATTTTGAAAGGTTTGCCCTTCCTGCTCCATATTGTTCACGAAGAAGCCGACATAGCTTCGCAGGGGCATCTCCGCCAGCCGACCGTCATGCCGCACGTCCACATAGTTCTTATAGTTGGGATTCACATTGTCTGTAATCTGTGAGAAGTATTGATTGATATCTTTCACGTCGTAGTCGGCTTCAATGGTGAGCACGGTATTGGCGTTGAGTTGTCGCTCATAGATGCCGCCAACAATCGTGCGGCGATCGATGCGCTGCTGATGGAGCAACGAGGCATTGGCGCAGTTGGGATTGTAGACGCCCGGCGTGCACGCCGTCTGGGCGCCCCCGGCCTGACGCTCGTCAGTAAGGAACTGTGATTGAGTCAATCTGGTCGGCACGCGCGTATCCAGCCAGTTCGTGATTGCTTTGAAATAAAAACTTTGCTTATCGTCGATGGTGAAACGCAGATTGAAGTTGAGCGTCTGGGTGTTGTAATCGCTGTTTCGAATGAACCCGTCTTCCGCGGCGTTACTCGCAAATAACGACACGTCAAGGTTTTCAAATTGCTGGCCGACGGCAAAGGCCTGCTTGAAGAAGCCGTAGGAACCTCCGGAGAGGAAGGTTTCAAACCCGTTGATGTCGCTGCCGCGCCTGGTTCTGAAGTGGACCATGCCGCCGAGGGCATAGTTGTCGTACAGCGAAGACGAGGCTCCGCGCAGCACTTCCGTGCTTCGCATGAACCAGGGATCGTGGATGTCGAGCCGGGACAGCCCGTCGGATTGCGTCTGGATGAATCCATCTTCATAGATTTTGATATCGCGAACCGCGAATGTGGTTTTGGCGCCCTGCCCCCGGATCATGATGCTGAAGTCCCGCGGTCCGTTGGCTTGACGCAACACCACTCCCGGCAGAGATTCCAAGGACTCCTTCATCGTCCGGGTTGGCTGCGAATCTGTTTCTGCCGGAACGGTCGCAGATAAGGAGATCCCTTCAGGCCGCTTCTGCAGCCGTTGGCTGACAATGCTCATATCGGCCAGGTCGATGTCAGGCCGTGCCGACACTTCAGGCGAAACAGACTCGGCTGGTTCCTTGATGATCGAAGGACGCTCTTCCTCCGGCCGAGCACCGTCCTTTTGCTGCTGCAATTCTTCTAATTCCTGCAAGATATTCTTGAGCTGATCACGTAGCTCGCGCTCGCGTGCCCCTCCTGTGTCAGCCGGAGGTGTGGCTTGCGCCATGGCTATGTCCGCCCCCGAACTCCACAACAACGCAAGCCCGATCAACCCGATGGATAATCGCTTCACAGATCCATGCCGCTGTGCCCACATGATCGCCAACTCCCTTCCAGCAGATGACAAACGCACGAACCCTCGAACGGCATGATGGAGCTCTTCCGTTCGCAGCACAGACGATGTTGAGTGAGAAATACCCGCGAGACAGGTCAACGAGGGGGCGCGCGAGAGAGGGACCCGGAGTCAAACAAGGTGGCGCGGTGGATTGAATCGGCTGATCGCACCATAGCCACAAGAACCGAGATGACAACAACCGGCACAGCGGCGGCAACCGCCACGCTCGGGGTGGCTTGGCACGCCCAGGCACAGAGGAGGGAATGCGCGACATGTGAGTGGCTATGGTGATGGGCAATCGGCACGTCCGTGTGAAGGACGAGACAACTGGCGGCGCCAATTGCGAGGGCCATATACAGCACGACCAGCACGATCGCGAGAGCAGAAAGACAGCGCTTCATGGCGTGTCTGTGGCCAGCACGTGTCGCACGAAGGCAATCGATTCGGAACTGTCCCACACACGAGGGCCAACGGCGCGGCCCACGATGCGGCCATCCTGCCCGATCACAAGTGTCGTCGGAAGCCCTCGGACGGAGAGCTTGCGCGAAAGCTCTTGGTCTTCGTCGAACGCGACAGGCAGACGGATAGCCAGTTGATCAAGAAATTGTCGGATGCCCTGAGGATATATGTCCGTCGTGACTGTCACGATGCGAACACGAGCCGAATCAAAGTGCTCCTGCAGCCGGCCGAGCGATGGCATTTCCTCTTTGCATGGCCCGCACCAAGTGGCCCAAAAATTCAAGAGCACGACCTTCCCGATCAGATCCGCCGAGCGAAGCGTTCCTCCATCGAGCGCCTTCAGGTCGAACGTCTCGAGTGGATTGCCTGTCGGCACTCGACTCACACGGAGCGCGACGAACGGGTCGGTCGATGGATCGGCGCCAGACAGAGAAGCGTCGAAACCGAACGTCACCGCATATCCGGCGATGAGTGCCAGGAGGAACGGTCGGTATCTCTTACGGCCCATGACTCATGATCTCCGATTCGGCTACTGCCACGGCCGGCAACTGCATGATCTGGACGACGAGACGATGCGCCGGCATCGCGTGTTCCTTCCACCCCATGACGACGGTGCCGTGTTGGTTAACGGCAATGGTCGGGGTCTGCCCATTCTTCTCGTTCAGCTTGAATGGAACGCTGAATGTTTGCCCTCGGTCGATAGAATGACTCATCACGATCTCACGACGTACGGGAGACTGCTCTTCCCAAATCACCACTACACGTCCTTCCGGATCGACGGCTAACTGTGGATGATCGGGAAACGTACCTTTTGAGCGGTTGAGCTGCTTCTTTTCCGAAAAGGTGACCCCCCGATCATCCGAGTAGGCCAGATAAATGGCGGGCGTTTCATCCATCCCTTCCGTGTACCATACGACGTAGAGCCGCCCCGCCGCGTCCACACCCAACGACGCGGGGCGGTGCGGACAGGCCTGATACGCCCACTGATCGTGCCCCACCACGACAGGAGAAGAAAAAGTCTCTCCCCCGTCCGTTGATGTGGCGACGACTGTCTCACGGACGTTGCCATCGAAAATTTTGCGCCAGGCGACATACACCGCGTCGGCCGAAGCGGCAACGGCTGTGCGGCAACAGACGCACGTGTTGTCGTCGACTTTGAAATTCTTGGTGATGGTCCGTCCGTGATCAGTCGATCTCGCGACGAATGTTCCGGGCTCCTTCTTACCTTCCCGCCCGTCGATCCAGGCCAGATGCACCGCCCCGTCAGGGGCGATATGGATCGCATCAAATGCGTGCTGAATCACCTGTTCATCGTCGTTAACCAATGTGGAAGGGGCAAACGAGCGTCCGCCGTCGATCGATCGGCTTAATCTCAATTCTCCCGAAAACGGCTTGTCAGAGGTGGTCCTGGGATGGGTCATTGACCAGGTGACGAAGACCTCGCCTCCGCGAACCGCCACCGCGGGCGATTCCTGACGATAATAGGGACTCTCACTTGGCCGATTGACCGGAACCGGAGTTCCAAGCGGTCCACCGGGCGTTTCCGATCTCGCGAATAGAATCGTACGTGTGTCCTTGTCTTCCTCCACCCAGGCGGCAAAGATGATTCCTTGGTCATCAATCTGCACCGAGGGACCCACCACCGTCTTTGAATGGTGGACCGACATATGTTTCGCGCCAAAGCTTACCGGCGGATGTTGCGTCTCGGCCAAGGCTGGGACAATCGGCCACAGGGCGATCAGGCCCACAATGAGGTGTGACGGGTGGATGGAGACGCGGTTGGTCCTCGCTGATCCCTTTTTCACGGTATGACCCTCCACCTTCGCCTAGTTCGCCAAACTATAGACGATGGGAAGCCTGACGACGATTTCCGACTTGCTGATGGCATGTTTCATATGTAAAGGGCAGGCAAGCCGAACCGCTTCCATCGCAGCCGTATCAAGTATGTGATGGCCGGAACTCTTTTGAACGGATACCTCTGCCAGATGTCCATCCGCTCGTATGACCGCTTTCAAGATCACCTTTCCTTCTTGACCGTTCAAACGGGCAGACGCGGGATAGCGTTTCAGTTCACCCACCCGCCGCCACAGCGACTCGCCCACCCACCGATCGAGCTTGATATCAGGACCCGGAGTCGCCTGAGCCGCCTGACTCGGCGCCTCTGGCAGACCGACCTTCGGCGGCGAGGCTGTGGTCGGTTCGACAGATGTCGCAGGCTGGGTCGGGTTCTGGATGCTCGCTTCTCGCACTGGCTCGACGGCCGGAGTTTCACTGACAGCCGGTTGGGCGACGCGATCCTCTTTCACTTCCGCCGGCGGGAGGGGTGCAACGGCCTGACGCTGTGCGATGACCGGCTCGGTCTTTTGAGCCGGCTCTGGCTTCTCAGGCTCAAGAACCGGTTGAGGGTCGGGCTTCGGGACCTCCACAGCCTTCTGTTCAATGGGCTCGTCTGCCTGGGGACGTATCTCTGCCATCTGTGGTTCAACCGGCTCGAATTGTGGGGGCGTAATGAGATCGGCTTTCTGTTCACTGGGTTTGCCCGTCTGGGTTTCGGGATGGACCATAGCTCCCGACTGATGCGGTGCAACCCGGTTCAACGTGGTCTCCCGTGTTGATCTGGAGGGCCGAGTCACGACCGGTTTGCTTTGAGCTTGAGGGGCCACCGGCTGAGCAGATTCAGGCAAGGATTCAGTGCTCACTGCGTCAACCAGTGCCACATCCCACTTGAATACCTCTTCTTTCAGGACAGGCTTGATCTGCGCGGCAAAAATCACCGCCAGCACAACCGCAAGGCCGTGCAGCAGCAGCGAGAAACCCCAGGCGGGAAGAAGAAATCTGTTCTGATCTATGGACGTCATACGGACACCACGAGAAAGGGAGCACTCTATCCGACGCTGCAGATCGGCGCACTGCGACCGCAACGCTTGACACGATTACGTTGAACTATCTCGTGATGTCTGTCGGAGGACCGCGGGAAGAGAGAAGAGAGGAGAAGCCGCAGGAACATTCGGGCAGCGCTGAAGATTCAACGCGCGAGACGGGGGAGCGTTCAATGAGATCTGGAGCGGTGACCGTGTCGAGGACCTGCCCTGCCGCGCACATCCATGCGCAGAGGACTGTCGCATGCGTCGATTTTTGATGATGGGCGTGGTGAGATTCGTGAGAGATCGCCTGCGC
>JARDZZ010000250.1 GCA_029240595.1 Nitrospira sp.
GAAGGCCGGCCACATGCCGGTTCCTTCCGGCAGATCCGCCCGCATCTCGAAGTAGCCGTAAAGCTGGCTGTAGGTCGCCTGCGTCGTGATCATCCCCGACGTGTACGGCTTGTCGATATACGGGTCGGCTGCGGGTTTCACCGGTTCGGCGGTGATCGTGAGAATGCCGTTTTCGACCGAGAAGGGGTTGATGCCCAGCGCCTGCGACGAAGATCCTTTGAACTCCGGCTCGACGTAGATCTGTTTCTCATCGTTCAGGGTCCGGACGATGCCTTCGCCGAACGACGTTCCCCACGTCCCCGTGGAACTCCCCACCGGGCGGCGATCGAACGTGTTGAACTCGTCGGCGAAGGTCAGGCGGTAATCTGCCAAATTCGGAGCGGGCATAAGCAATCCTGCTTTTGTGAGGTCCGATATGGCGTTCGTATATACCCTACTCACGTACTTTCGGGGAAGTTTTTAGCGTGGTTAGTGGTATAATTTTGCGCTTTCGTACAGGTTCGAGGTGTTACTTATTCGAAACAATTCGCTCCAACTCTCGCTCCAACGCGCGGAACCGGCGCATCCACGGCGACTTCTCGCCAGCCCTTTTCACCTCGGCGAAGGCCATTGCCAGACCGGCGATGAGACCGGTCACGGATAATGCCAAAAGGCATGTGTGAGGATCCACGATTCGCTCCTTATCGAATGCGCAGTATTCCCAAGGGACGTTGCCAGTTAGCCTTTCGGCCACTGGCCGTCGTTAACGAAATCCCAGATCCGGCAGGTCTGCTGGTGCCGGCGGAAGACTGCGTCGGCAATTACGCCCCATGCGGGCACATCCTTGAATTGGAGATACCGATCCCACAGCCGGTCGCGTTCCCCGGCGAGTTCGGCGAGGAGTTCATCTCGGTCCACCATCCGCTCCTTAAATGTCAGCGGTGAAGAAAGCCGATCCGTCTGGCAACACGGTCACGCTGCGCCCGGTCCTCACGTCGTAAGAGTGCTCGATGGCATTTGCGAACCAGCCGATCATCCAGCCTTCGTCCAGTTCGACGCCGTTGATCTTTTTGGCATGCTGGCAGAAAGCCGAGGCCCACTTCGCTGCATCCGCGCCACAGGCGTTGACCATGTCGTTGCCGTCCATGGCTGTGTAGTCGGTCATGTCATCCGCTCCTATTTTGGCAAAGCCTCTGAGAGGCGCATATAAAGCCGCATCGCTGTACTGACGGCGCTCGCCTCACCGATAATGTGCTGAACCGTCGTATCGGTCGACCGGGCGATGGCGTCACCCACGAGTTTATGAACCAGATACGCCTCTTCGTTGGTCAACTTGAAGCCGTTGCCGGTATCGAGCATTGATGCATCCCACCCCGCTTGCTTGGCGTCGTCCTCAATCTGTCTGCGCTTGGTGTCGTCCATGCCAGTCGCTCCTATTCTGGGGCTCTTGTGTTCCATTGGGTCATGGCGTCAGGCTCCGCGCCTTCCGGCCAATCAAAGCCCACATTGCAGTTCCAGCACTTGACACCCGTCCATGTGACCACGTTGTGGGACCAAAGACATTCGTCTTGGCGAGTTATGATCTTCGGCTGTTCTCCGCAGAATGGGCAGGGCTTAAGATCAGCCATAGCCGCTCCTATTCTGACGGGGGTTTTGGTAGAGGCATCCAAAGCGTCGGCTTGAAGCCAATGAACGAATACGACGTCTCCCAATCCTGAATACGCTTTCCGTTCCGCCATCGAACTACCCATGGCGCGGCCATTCCTGGCTTGCCCCCAAGGATCGACGTTCCATCCTTGGGGGCTGTCTCGATTGATTGCCAATCCATTGCCATGCTTCGCTCCTTAAGTGGACTCGTTGATGGCGCGCCGCAGCGCCTCAACGGCATGAAGGCGTCGGACAACCGGAGCGCTGCTCCAGGCCCGACCATGCTCTTCGTGCAACTCCATCTCCCGATTGGAGGCATCTTCGGCTTCGATGAATTCAGCGATTAATCTGTGAAGATGATCTCTGTCGTCTGGCATTGTCGGCTCCCTTTGTGATATCGTTAGCCTGTGAAGTCGTCCCTGCATGCCGAACTGCCTCCGTATGGTAAGCGTGCCCGGTGCGCCGGGGATAGGGTGCAGGGACGCTCCTATTCTGCGACTGGTTCAGAGAACTGATCTTGTGATATCGGAGTACGGAACAGTCGCTTCCTTATGCCTCCATCCCTTAAACTTCTCCCATCCGACAAGTCGCGGGCAGAGCAATCCGTCCGGAACCGTGATCCAGCCGGGTCCGAGAATGTGCCCTATGTCCCCATAGTACATCTCGACTTCGCCTAGTTCTTCATGCTCTACGATGACATGGGTTCCGTCCTCGGGGGCGGTGTACATCGGACCAAAAATGCTCATGATTTACTCCATTTCTGTGATCTCAATGACTTCAACCGATGCCGCTTTCGCGCGACGGACCATATCCGCCGTCCCTTTCCCCCCAGGAAAAGCCACAACCAGATCGGGCTTTCCCTCATCCAACATGCGGGCATTCCGGAGCGGGCCAGCGGCCTTGCCGTAAGCGTTCCAATCTGCCCGAAACGGAGCGTGCTTTCGGGCATGATGTTGCGCCCAAATCCGTCCTTGCGTGTCGGTCCCGGTAGCGCAGCCGTGGATGATGCAGGTTATCGGACCGCGTTCCGCGTCGATCTGGTAGAGTGTGTTGAAGATGCGGTCACTGTCGTTATAATCACGCCCGCCGCAGACTAGAATCCTCATGGCATCCGCTCCTTATGTGGGCGGTTTCTCGGCATCGATGGCGACTCTCTGCGCCTTCTCAAACGCCCGTTCTGTGATGTGTTGGTGGCTTGTCGTGGAACACAGATCGCACTCCCAAACAGGCCATGCATCCACGATTTCTCCCAGAAAGACAGTAGTATGATAATTGTCCAGACCCACCTTTCCCCAGGCTGATAACGGAATCGAGATGGCTCCGCCTTGCTGGTCCGCACGATGTGCCAGCATCGTGGCAGCGTAGTATGCGGGCAGTCCTACCTCCGCGATGAATCCCTCAATCTCGCAATTTATGACGAAGCCCTTGCCCTTGCATTGAGGACAGCGCAGCCCAGCTTTGAGCAGCCCCCGGATCACCCTGCTACGGGCTACGTGCAAGCCCAAGCGGAAGCGCCCAAAGGCGAAGCGTAATCGTTTCAGTGTTGATCCGGTCATGTTCCGCTCCTATTCTTTCACAAATCATCGACGGAAGGGATCAGCGTCCAGACGCCGTTATCCTCTTCCCAGTTGGCATAGTCCGGAAGACGTTCGTCGTCATCGAATTCCAGCCTGTGCCCCTTGTGCTCCATCAGGAATTCCGCCAATTTCGACATAACTTCTCCGTCTCCGTGATAGAGGTAGAACCGCTCCGGCTTTCCGTCGGGGGACTGCCCTATCCAAAGCTCAACGCGGCAGTCGTGACAGCAGACCGGTATCCCTTTGACGCCAGCGCAGCGATGACAGCGTTTGCTTGAGGGGTATGCTCGATGGCATAGGCAATCACGTCTTCGATGGTCATGATCAACTCCCTTTATGTCAGGTGTGTCGTCCTTCACCGGCGAGGCGGTCCTGCGCCAGCCGGGCGGCGTTCGCCAGCGCCATGTCGGTTACCGCCTCGTGGACATGGTCGAGGTCACCGCTTACCGCCTTGGCCAGCCTCTGCGTCAAATTCTTCCCGACGACCGTGTCGGCAAGGGTGACGGCGGCGTCCTCAGTCTCACCGCGCTTGAGAGCGCGGAACGCAACCTCCGACCAAAGAATGTCGGCGCAGTCTTTGAGCAGGTCCGCTGCATCCGGGTGTGATCCGGAAAGTTCGGCGAGTTCCCGCAAGGTCTGAGCAGCCAGCCACGCCGCGCGCTCGCGGCGTCTTTCGCGTGCCTCGCGGCGATCCTTCTTACGGCAGTCGTTCCGGATCTGTCGGTCCGCGAGGTATCCAGCCAACTCCACCTCACCCCAGGCTACGGCGGCGGCATGGTCAGGAAATCCGCCCTTTTCTCGTTCGACCGTCATCCCGCGGGAGGTGCGACGCCGGACGACACGGGCGATGAACCCATCAGCCATCTTCTGGATGGTCACGCCGTATTTCTTGGGCATGGGCGGGCCTTCCCCTTATGTTTCAGTCTTGGGTTTACGGTTCTCAATGGCTGCAGC
Organism: Nitrospira sp.; assembly: GCA_029240595.1. Classification (GTDB taxonomy): domain Bacteria; phylum Nitrospirota; class Nitrospiria; order Nitrospirales; family Nitrospiraceae; genus Nitrospira_C. Next base: position 4,158 of record JARDZZ010000250.1, read on the forward strand.
GTGCTTCTTGATGAAGCGGTAGTACGTCGCCTCACTAACCCCCGCCGCTTTCGCCTGTAGCGGTTTGGTCGGATATAGAGCGAGATCATGATAGATTGCCGCTATCCGAGGGATGTCCTTGGGCTTCAGAAGTGCGCGGCCAGCGCCGGCACTGCCGACGATCTCTCCGTTCCTCCGCCTCTTGTTTACCCCAGCGATCTTCTCATTTCCAAGCTGGGTGATCGCTGATCGGATAGCCGCGACCGCATCCTTGCTCTCCGGAGAGAACAGCCATCCTGTCTTCAGGTCTTTTATCGAAACACCCTTGTCCATGACCTCGGTGACAATCCTCATCATCTCCTTAGTCGTGGATGCCGCAAGCCTATCGAGACCATAGACGCAGAGCATTTCTCCTTCCCGCAGGGAG
>JARDZZ010000009.1 GCA_029240595.1 Nitrospira sp.
GAGAAGTACCTCGTGCCCAGCCGCGAACTGTTGGCCGTCCTCCAGCTCTGGAGAGCCAGCCAGCAGATCGTCTTCCGGTACGATGTCATTCCGGGCCCGAAAGTGTTCGAAACCCAGATCCACGGCAAGCGGTTCGAGATGTACAACGACACCGTGCTGGGCTTCAACAAGTCGGGCAAGGAAGTGGCGCGCATCCAGGTCGAAGAGCCGATCTATGTGCGGCCGGCCGAGCGCGTGAACTGGCTGTAATCTACAGCTAGGGACGCTTCACGAAAGAGGCAGGGTTCCAAGGAGCCCTGCCTCTTTCTGTTTCTGACTACTTCCACATAAGGATCAGACAACCTAACTGCTGCATGTAGGCGGATGGAACGAGCGAAGCCTGGTTTCCTCCGGGTGAAGCCAGCTTGCTTTGCTGTGCGTGTGAATCAGTCGACAGCTGGGACTGTTTCACAAGGACACGGTTCCCCAAGGGACCCTGCCACTTCTGATTTATCGGTCTTTTGCCTCACGCCGTATGCTGCTTCTGCCCGCTTGACGGGCTAGGGGGGGTCCAGTAGAGTTGTCGTAATATTTCTAGGACTTCCGTGAGGTGCGGGCAGCGTGACCTCGGGTCAAGACCAGTCAATCCCATTTGCGGCTCAGGCGATACCATTCGACGAGTTCCTGGCTGCCGGGAAGCTTCCTGAAGGATTCTTGACGAGCGAATATGTGGCGCAGCAGTTCGTCGAGCGCCTGGTTCATTACATTTTAAGCGTGCCTTCCGGCAGCTATACGATGGCGCAACTGAGCCACTTACTGGAGCAACTCGACCCGCGAGCACAGGTTTTTTTCTTCAAGCGGTTAAAGGAAACCAGTCCGGACAGCCTCAAAGACTTTGCCCCGCTGTATTATGGTTTCATGAATGAGTTCCACTCCCTCCTTTTTACGTAAGCCCTGCAAAATTTCTGCTTGTCGGCAAGGTATTCTCATGTATAATTGTCTGATCCCTCCATCGGCCTGGAATATAAAGGAGTTCTATGAATTCAACCCTTCAGCGAGCCGTCACCAGTTTTTATAACCTCGTGTATGAAGCTCAGACATTCGCCACCACTAAGGCGCGGATTGAGACTGCCGAACAGGAGCACTACGCTGGCCGGATTGAAGGCCTCAATTGGGTGCTGGATCGTTGTCAGGAACTGGAAGATATGGATACCAATTTGACTCCATCGTCACTCCAGCGGGTCCTCACGGAGGTTAAATCGGACCTCGACCACGAACTTTCTGTTCAGCGACGGGAAAAGGGCCGTCGCGCCGACGGCCGTGAAGAAGCGTTGAATTTTGTGGCGGATTATCTGTCGAGCCTCATCACGGCAACGGAAATCGAATCGGCCAAGACTCCAGCTGCCTAGTGCTCCGCCATTGGGGACTTCGTCATCCCCCTTCCCGTCCGGTTGCATGCCGGGTTGACTCACGTGATGCGCGAGTGGATCATTTTCGCTCTGTGCTTGGGGATAGGCGGCCATGTCGCTCTCGGCGTGATGCTCCATGCTCCCGAATTGTGGCCGTGGAGCACGGCCGGGTTCTATGGGCTGCTGAGCGGGATAGGTATTTATGCCGTTGTGCAGGGAGGAAGAGGTGCCTGGAGTCTGTTGCGGTCTCGGCGGAAGAGTGGCACCGGGTCAAGCGACGCCTGGTAGACGACGTCCGCTGCCTTATTGACCGAGGGAAATCGCTCCCCTACAATCCATCGTATGCCACTGCCTCCTCGTAAGCCACCAGGCCCGGGATGGCCTCCAGGCCCTCCAAGAGCCGGAGGGCCGCGTACCTCTGAACAAGAGGAACAGTTTAGAAACCTGAATGCAAGCCTGTTGTACTGTCCCCGCTGCCGAGTGGCCACTCCGACGCGCGAACGACTGCTTCTCGTCTTACCGACCGGCAACCTCTATGAATACCTTTGCCAGCAATGCGGATCCTCAACCGGATCGAAGACGGAGCAAGAACAGGGAGGCATGTTCCGGCCGTAAGCCTGTTGGGTCCGAACTATCAGCGTGAGACGCTAGAGGACTTGATCGAGAGGGATACCTTCTTCGATGAGCATCACAGGGATATCTTCACGAATGGGATACAAGATCTTTTTGTCGGCCCTGATCAAGCCGCCGTCGAGCATTTCGGTCACCGGCTTTTGCGCCTTATTCTTCAACACGCCTCGGCTCACGGCATCGTTCACCTTGCCGATTAGAGCATCGTCGGCCAAGCTGACATCGAGCTTGGTCTCGGGGCAACACAGTATGGCCAGCAAGTCCTTGTCTATCTGCACCGGACGCCTCGTGCTCGACTGATCAGCCATGGCCACACCTCTGATTGAAGATTGCGGGTGAACCCCAGGATAATGCACCCTCCGGCTGAGATCAAGAGTGCCTACGCTCTGATTGTTACTCGGTTCTGTTACACTGCCACTCGACCGTCTGCCATCTGAATCACAAAGACCATGAGGATACTTTCGCGATATTTTTTCACCGGCCTGTTGATCTTGGTACCAACTTGGGCCACTTTTCTGATCCTGTCCGCGCTGTTATCCGCCGTCGATCGCCTGATAGCGACGCTTCTTGGCCAGGTCGGCGTCATAGCCACTCCGGTCATCGGTCTGCTGCTTTTCTGCCTTCTGGTGATCACGGCGGGCGCACTCGCAACCCATGTCTTGGGGAGTCGGATCCTCGCATCAACTGAGCGATGGATTGCCCAGATTCCCCTGGTGAATAGCATTTACCTCACCATCAAAGGTATGACCGACCTGTTTCAATTCCGATCGCGTTTCGGACGTAGCACCGTCATCGCTTTCCCGTTTCCTCGCGACGGAGTGTGGGCTCTTGGATTCGTCATGGGCGTCGCGCCGGCGGCGGTTCAAATTGAGCCATCCGTCAATCTGTTGATGGTCTTCGTGCCGACTGCTATCCACCCATTCACCGGATATCTGGCATTTGTTCCCCAGCCACAAATCCGCCCACTGAATCTGCTGGCGGAAGACGCCATGAAAATGGAATTCTCTGCCGGCTTCTATAAACCGGCAGACGGCTGGCTCGGAGCCCCCAAAATCACGACATAGTCCTCATGTCCCTGCCGAACCAACTGATCATTCGAGCAGCCAATCTGGATGATGTGGAATCCATCATCACGTTCAGCGCAGCCATGGCACTCGAAACCGAGAACAGGCAGCTTGACCTGGCGAGGCTCAGGGAAGGGACCTTGTCGCTGCTCAACACCCCATCGTACGGATTCTTCATGGTGGCAGAAATCCGCGACGGAGAGCAGCGTAGGTTGATCGGCCAACTCATGATCACGTATGAGTGGAGCGATTGGCGCAACGGTGTCTTTTGGTGGATTCAAAGCGTCTATGTTGACCCGCCGTGGCGGAGGCGAGGCGTCTTTCGGCGCATCCACGAGGCAGTCGTGTCTCAAGCAAAAGCGGATGTAAAAGTCTGCGGGCTCAGGCTCTATGTAGAGCAAGACAATCACACGGCTGAAGCGGTCTATCAGCGTGTTGGTCTCAAGCGATCGGTCTACAAGGTCTATGAAGAGGATTTTGTCCTGTCAAGGTAACGCCTGAGCAAGGTACTTACAAAGGAGGCTGCATGAAGTGCGTTCGACCACTGTTGCTTATCCTCGCGGTCGCCATTCTTACCGCAGGTTGTGCGTTCGTGCGAGGCACTTACGGAGAGGAAGTCCAGCCTCTGGATCTTTCCTCGATCAAGAAAGGCACGACGACACGAGCGGAGGTCGCATCACTGCTGGGAGCCCCGGATAGGATAGTCGAGGTCAACGGTCACGAAATATTTCACTACTATCACTTCGATATGAAGTCTGGTTTGATCATCATCTTTTCACGAACCAATATCATGAGCGAAGACGTGTTTGTGTTCTTGGATGGGAAGGGGATCGTAGAGGACATTGTCGTGGGGAAAAAGAAACCGTCCCCCGACATGCAGTTCTGGCCGTTCGGCGATTAACAAGGGCGCAACGATGCGACATGTAATAGTCTCTTTAGCTCTGCTAGTCGTCATCATGTCTGTCCCAGGCTGTATGAGAGGCCCGATCATGTGGCAGCGGCTGACTCTGAACCAACCGATTGTCGAGGAACAAGTGGACTTTATCAAAAAGGGTGAAACTCCACTGTCTGAGGTTGCGAGAGAACTTGGCGCGCCAGATGAGATTCTCAATCTTAAGAATCGGCTGGTGGCTCGATATCATTTCATTGACACCAGATATCTGCGGGTGGATTTTGGATGGGGACTCCGATTTGTCATTCCCTATTATTCTCCGGATCTCGTTCTCGGCGGCGGTGGGGCCGCAACCAATGTCTTTGAAGTGGCCTGCGATTCACAATTTGTGGTGCAAGAGATTTCGTTCGCCTTTCATCAAAACTCGTCACGCTTCAAGTTGTGGCCGTACGGTGACTAATGCGTAGCGATCGAATTGCCGCTTCGGACCGGCCCGTTATATGGTCCATACGACTTCCCTTTTTGCCGGGGCTCGAATTGCTCAAGCCATAGCTAATTCAGACACACTCTATGCAGTCTATGATGACCCATGATTGATCGTCGGCTTGTTGGACAGCAGGCTCTTCTGTTGGTGCTGTGCTGCCTGCTTATGTCCTGTATGAAGGCGCATGCAAGCGATCAGGAAGAACCTCGTTTGCGGGCGAGGCAGCTTGGCATCGTGGTGGGAACTTATCCGACCGGCCCATTGAATGCCATCACGGATGTTCCAGGAGTAAAAGTCGGCCACACCACTCTCATCGCGGGAGAAGGGGCGCTGAAGGCAGGCATTGGACCGATCCGCACCGGCGTCACCGTCGTGATTCCCCGGGATGACGTATGGCATCAAAAAGTCCCTGCCGGCTCCTTTGTACTCAACGGCACAGGAGAGATGACCGGCTTGGCCTGGGTAGCTGAATCGGGCTTTCTCGAATATCCCATCGCCCTGACCAACACGCTGAATGTACCGCGCGTAGCCAACGGCGTCATGAGCTGGATGATCTCGCAATATCCGGAAATCGGAATCACCGACGATACATTGACTCCGGTGGTGGCAGAATGTGATGACGGCCGCCTGAACGACATACAAGGCCGTCATGTTGCGGAAGCAGACGTCGTGAACGCCCTGAACAGCGCCGTCGGCGGGCCGGTAAAAGAAGGCACTGTGGGAGCGGGGACCGGCATGGTCTCATACGGATTCAAGGGAGGAATCGGCACCGCCTCCCGGACACTGCCGGAGTCAGATGGCGGTTATACGGTCGGCGTCTTAGTCAACGCGAACCATGGGCGGAAACCGGAGCTGGTGGTCTCTGGGGTTCCGGTCGGACGGCTCTACGATGGGTCGGCTGCAGGCCCGCCTCCCCAGCCCGGCCAGAGCGAAGGTTCAATCATCATTGTCGTGGCAACGGACGCGCCACTTGATGGAAGACAACTGAATAGACTCGCCAAGCGAGCCGCATTAGGATTGGCAAGAACCGGCTCAACAGCCCGCCACGGCAGCGGTGACTTCATTATTGCATTCTCAACCGCTAACGTGATCCCCCATTATCCTCAAAAGCGAACCTATGCCCTCACGCACCTTGCAGATACACATCTCAACCCTGTGATCACCGTGACCGTGGAAGCGACGGAAGAGGCTGTCATCAACGCATTGACGGCGGCCACAACGGTCGTTGGACGTGACAACTATAAAGTGGAGGCCATTTCGTTGAGTCGCCTGCGCGCGATTCTCGGAACCAGCAGCAAATAGAAACGCTGGTTACTCTCAAGCGCTTGCATTTTGAACCATCTGCTCGCTATTCTCACGCCGCATCTCGATCGGAGGGACCGGATGAATGAATATCAAATCGGTGGTGGCTTGCGTTTGTTAACCGCCGTGGAAAAGACCGATGCCTTCGGGGAGTTTCTGAAAACCAGGATGGTCCGGGCGCTCGAAACCGAAGATCCCACGGAACTGCATTACCTGCTTGCGCAACTGGATGACTACCACTCCTACATGTGGCGCTACTATAAGAAACTCGCCAAAGACCGATCTGAGCGAATGAATCCAGGAGTCTGACCACGAGAAACACCCATGATGACCCAAACAATCCAGAGCAATACGTCGACTGCACTTCTTTTTGCATCTGCTCTCTCCCACAAGACTGACACGGAGGCCGCCGTACGCGACCTGGCTGATGCCGTTCGTGCACAACTCGGCCGAGCCACTCTCGAGCTGGCGTTCGTTTTCTTCTCTCCTCACCATGCAAAGAAAGCCGACCTCGTGGCAACGATGATTCAGGAGGAACTGTCTATAGAAGTTTGCGTGGGTTGTTCCGGCGAGGGGGTGATCGCCGACCATGAGGAATTTGAAACCGCTCCTGCCTTGACTTTGTGGGTGGCTTCGCTGCCACAGGTCCGGGTGACGCCGCTCCGAATGGCCTTCTCTCAAACGCAGGACCAAATCCAAATGGCCGGGTGGCCCGAGCCAAGTGCTGAACCGAGCACGTTCCTCCTGTTGGCGGATCCGTTCACGACACCGGTTCATGACGTGCTTTCGGTGATGGCCGAGCGTTACCCTAATGGGCTGGCTCTGGGCGGGCTGTGTGGAGGCGGCCATGGCCCTGGTGAAAATCGGCTGGTCAGGAACGCAGAAGTCTTTGATGGAGGCGTGGTCGGCGTGCAGCTCTCAGGTCCGATTGCGGTGAGGCCCGTGATATCACAAGGCTGCTGTCCCGTCGGCGAACGTTATGTCGTCACGAGGGCGGAACAAAATATGATCTATGAACTCGGCGGGCAACCGGCTCTGAGTCGGCTGCAGGAAGTATTTGAATCGTTAGAAGGGACTCACCGCCGGGATGCCCATCGAGCCTTGCACATTGGAATCGCGATCGATGAGCATCGCAGTCGTTTCGAACGCGGGGATTTTCTCGTTCGTAATCTGGTCGGAGCGGATCAACAATCTGGAGCGCTCGCAATTGGAGATCTCGTACAGGAAGGCCAGACCATTCAGTTTCAACTCCGCGACGGCAAATCAGCAAGCGACGATTTGCATGTCCTGCTCGCGGCCGACCGTGCGAAGCACCCAAATCCAGCCTTAGGGGCGCTTCTCTTCAGTTGTTGCGGGAGAGGCGAGGGGCTCTTCGGTCGCGCCCATCATGACAGCAGCGTCGTGCAGGAACGGATGGGACCGATTCCAGTGGCCGGGTTTTTTGCACAAGGGGAGATCGGTCCGGTGGGAGGAAAAAATTTCCTCCATGGTTACTCGGCCAGTGTCGCCGTGTTCTCGCGTCCCGATCACGCTCATGATCCTCAGTAAATGGTTTACGCCAGCGACACAAGGGGACAACTATGCCATTCGAACAGACCGGTCCTGAGGGTAAAGAAGTGACGACGGCATCTGGACTCCAATACATTGACCTCAGAATGGGCACCGGAGCCACGGCACAAGCTGGCCAAACGGTGAGCGTGCATTACAGTGGCTGGCTGGACAATGGGACGCCCTTCGACAGCTCACTTGAGCGTGGCCAGCCTTTTTCCTTTCCGTTGGGTGCGGGCCGCGTCATCAAAGGATGGGACGAGGGTGTGCAGGGTATGCAAGTCGGCGGCAAGCGAAAACTGATCATCCCCTCCCATTTAGGCTATGGCGCCCGTGGAGCCGGGAATGTGATCCCGCCTCATGCCACGCTCATCTTTGAAGTGGAACTCCTGGCTGTCTGACCTGCACGCACCCTTCTCGACGGCATGAACTCCACTCCTCTCATTGACCAACATCGTGCTCACCAAGCCAAACTTGTCGACTTCGCTGGATGGCAGATGCCCATTCAATACGCCAGCGTGATCGACGAATACCAGGCAGTCCGTTCAAAGGCCGGCCTGTTTGATGTCAGCCACATGGGACGCATCAAAGTTTCCGGTGGTGACAGCCTGGCCTTTCTTCAACGAATGACCACTAATGACGTTGCAGCATTGGCACTCTGCCAGGCTCAGTACTCCATGGTATGCAACGATGCCGGCGGTATCAAAGATGATATTTTTGTGTATCGGACCGGCGAAACCGAGTATCTCCTTTGCGTCAATGCCTCGAATCGAGAGAAAATTTTGGCCTGGCTCTCGCAGCATCGAGCCACCCATGCCCAGTGTGTGATCGAGGATCAGACTTCGGCACTCGCCCAAATCGCCATCCAAGGTCCCGCCTCACGGGATATTCTCTTCACGGCCGGAGCCGAAGTGATCAGTGACCTTAAATTGCATCACTGTCGCGAGATCACCCTGAATGGCATCAGCTGCTTCGTCGCTCGAACCGGTTATAGCGGAGAATTGGGCTATGAGCTGAACATTCCCGCAGCTCAGGCCATCAACCTTTGGACCTTCTTACTCAAGAAAGGCGAATACATGGGCCTCAAGCCGGCCGGTTTGGGAGCACGAGATCTGTTGCGTCTGGAGATGGCTTACCTGCTGTACGGGAACGATATCAGCGAGGAGACGACGCCAATTGAGGCTGGAGCGGAATGGACAGTGAATTTTCGCAAAGGCCACTTTCTCGGCAAGAAGGCACTCGACGACCAGACACGAATAGGCCCGCCCCGTCGGTTGATCGCCTTCGAAGTGTTGGAGAAATCCGTACCGCGCCATGGCTTCACCATTTTAGATGCGATGTCGTCACAACCGATCGGTGTCGTCACCAGCGGGAACCTTTCGCCGCTGCTTCAAAAGGGAATCGGCTTGGGGTATGTCCCTCCCTCCCTTGCCGAAGCCGGTACGGCTATTTCCATCGATATTCGCGGGAAAAAGCTGCCGGCAGTGGTTGTAAAGCCTCCCTTTTATCGGAAGACAAAAACCAAAATCGGTTGACCCGTCGGGTCTTCATCATGACGAAGAACCTCTACACAGGCAAAGTGGTCACGCTGAACATCGAGACGGTGGCCTTGCCCAACGGTCTTACGATCGAGCTGGAAGTGGTGCGCCACCCGGGTGCCGCGGCGGTGGTCCCGCTCACAGCAGACGGCTCGGTCGTCCTCATCAGACAGTTTCGGCATGCCGCAGGCGGATTTATCTACGAGATCCCGGCAGGAAAACTCCATTCTGGTGAAGACCCCCGTTCATGCGCGACACGGGAGCTCGAGGAAGAAATCGGCTATAAGCCCGGCCAGCTCACGCTTCTCTCGAGCATATTCACGGCGCCTGGTTTTACCGATGAAGTGATCCATGTGTACAAAGCCACCGGCCTGACCAAAGGGCGGCAGCATCTCGATCGAGACGAGGTCCTCGAAGTGGTGGAGGTGACGCTGGAAGAGGCAATCGGGATGATTCGTGCAGGAACAATTCGCGATGCGAAAACAATCGTGGGATTACAGCTGGTATTTACTGAAAGCAGGAAGTGAGGAGGGTACCCAAGGAGCCATCCGCCTTCCGGCGGAAGGCTCCTTAAGCTAGCTAGCCTCGCCGAAAAGGGATTACTTTCCGCCCATTCCCTTCTTCTCGTCCTTCTTCTCGTCTCCGAAGGTGTCCATGTGGCCACCCTTCTTCTCGTCCTTCTTGTCCTTCTTCTCATCGCCGTACACGAGGACGTGGCCGCCCTTCTTCTCATCTTTCTTGTCCTTCTTCTCCTCACCGGCGAAGGAAGGAGCGCTGAAGGAAATCGCCACTGCCACTGCCATAATTGCGAACAACATGCGTGTCATACTGTGTCACCTCCTCTGGTTGTGGAATGTATGCCCTTCAGCGGGCATCGTGTCAGGATTCAGCAAGCTTGGTGCCCGATTCTATCCGACCTCTTCCTCATTGCAATTTCAGTCGCTTATGCGTTCTACAGGAACGACGGGGGCCCTCATCTCTCGGCCAAACTGTGGCAGAATAGCTGAATCGAGCTAAACTGCCTCAGCCCAGGCGAGTGATCATAATGCCCAACCAGAGACCTAGGCTGCGTGACCATTTACGACCGGACTTGCATGTCATCTTTGTCGGCATTAACCCTGGGTTGAGATCTGCAGCGATGGGTCATCACTTCGCCGGTCATTCTAACCGCTTCTGGAAGCTGCTCTTTGACTCAGGCATGGTGGACGAACCACTGAGTTTTCGGGAGGATTGGCGCCTCCCCGAGTGGCGTCTGGGCCTCACCAACATCATCGACCGACCCAGTGCGGGAATCGATGACCTGGACCCGGCCGAGTATCGGGCAAAAGCCTCGACCCTCGAACGAAAAATTCGGCGATACCAGCCTCGAATCATCGCGCTATTGGGCGTCACCATATTTCGTATCTTGTTTCCGGAGATCACGCGTTCGAGCCGTCTGGCGTTGGGGCCCACTCCGGCACGACTTGCCGGGATTCCGGTGTTTCTCCTGCCCAATCCCAGCGGACGTAACGCCCATTATCCCTACCGTGTGATGCTCGATGCATTTGCTCTACTGCGCAGGCAGGCTGACGAATAGTCCGGGAGTCTTTTCCCGGTGATCGCACCCCATGACGGGCTCAGCGCCCTCCATTCTCTCGCCTGGAACAGTTCCGGCCAATCATGCTATCTTCACTGCCCTGAGTGACCATCGCCGCGACTGGAATAGTTTCTCGCAACCGCTGGAGCAGAACGTATGTTACTGAGCGGCAAAAAAGGATTGATCATCGGCGTGGCCAACAAACACAGTATCGCCTGGGCCATCGCTCAATCCGCGTCCAGTCAGGGTGCGCAGCTCTTCTTCAACTATCAAAACGATCGCCTCAAAGAAAATGTGGAGGAACTGGTTGGGACCTTGCCGGGCTCGAAGGCGTTCCCTTGTGACGCCGCAGACGACGGCCAGATTGAGACGCTCATGGCCGACGTCGGCAAGGAAGCGGGCGCGCTTGATTTTCTCGTTCACTCAATCGCATACGCTCCACGGGAAGAGCTGACTGGCCAGTTTGTCAACACGACGCGCAAGGGTTTTGCCACTGCGCTCGACGTGAGCGCGTATTCCCTGGTTGCCGTCACCAGAGCGGCCATCCCCTTGATGACCCAGGGCGGTTCCGTCGTGACCTTGACCTATCTCGGGGCTGAACGGGTCGTGCCTCACTATAACGTCATGGGCGTCGCCAAGGCCGCCCTTGAGGCCACCGTCCGGTACTTGGCCCATGATCTCGGACCCCGCAACATCCGAGTCAATGCTATCTCCGCTGGGCCGATTAAAACGCTTGCCGCCCGCGGCGTATCCGGCATCAGCAAAATGGTCGATCATCACAAGGAGTTCGCTCCTCTCCGCCGTGCAACCGAACAAGGGGAAGTGGGCGACACGGCGCTGTTTCTTGTCAGCTCGCTGGGCCGAGGCATAACGGGGGAAGTGATTTACGTCGACGGGGGGTACCACATTCTGGGGTCTCTGGCCTCTGTCGAATAAGGCCTAGTGAGACACCCCGTTCTGGACCCACCGTATCCTCGCAAGTCGTCACGTCCTCGCTCGCTCGGACGACCGTGGAATGAAGCTTCGGGGGCGGGCGGGAAAAACACCCTGAACAACCGATGGTCTATTCAATAGATTGACGCAGCGTCTTCAGCCGACTCTGCCGCTTCTTGCTCTCAAGCCTCTTATGCTGGGAGCTCCTCGTCGGCTTCGTCGGTCGTCGTTTCTTCCGTGGAATTGCCACGCTTTGAATCAATGCTCTGAGCCGTTCCAACGCATCCTCGCGATTCTGCTCCTGACTTCTGAATTGCTGGGCTTTGATGGTAATCACACCCTCGCCGGAGATACGGCTGTCCCGCAGCTTCGACAGTTCTTCTTTAAAGAAGGGCGGTAAGGACGAGGCCCCCACATCAAACCGCAAGTGAACAGCCGAGGAAACTTTGTTGACGTGTTGCCCGCCGGCTCCCTGAGCCCGCATTGCATGGATCTCGATCTCTGAATCCGGAATGGTGACGTGTGCGGAGATGTGCAGCATATGCCAGCGAGTCTTGCGGCCAGGCGGCCTTCAGCGGCATTCTTTCACATGACGATGAAGCGAACAAGGGTCAGTCAGGATGGTCCATGACCACACGCAGGTCGCACAGCGCACAAGACAAATGAAAAAACACTTGGGCGATTACTTGAGTTCCGGCAGGCGATCGATGATGCGAAGTCTCACTTCATCACCGACCTGCATTTGGACCATTTTGGTCGTGAGACTGGTGCGCACACGTTGCGCGTCTTCCAGTTTGAACTGGACCTGACCTCCGCAGCGCTCGACCAAATGAAACAGCAACAGGGTGGTCAACCGGTGCAATTCCTCGTCGGTGGTGTGTTCACTCATGTTGAGGATTTGAGACATGTGATCAGCCTTCCTTGTGCGGGATGTGCAAGCCCCTTATCGCCCAATGAATGGGTGCTCTACAATGCCCCGAAAGAAGGGGTTCGCATGCCGATCCGATTGTTCAGCTTTTTCCATAACTTACTTTAACTCATCGATCGCTTTAAGCACCGTCTCAATTTCCTCCGGCGAATTGAGAAGTCCGGGCGCCACACGCGCGTACTGCGTGGCGTAGGGGGTGACGCTGGCGACGATGCCTCGCTCACGCAATCGACGGACGACCTGGTCAGGCTCTAGTCCCGCCACTTCGAAACACACAATTCCCGCGGACAGATCTCGAGACAGCGGCGTACGCAAGGTGACATGCTGCATCTTCGCAAGCCCTTGCTTCAAATGATCGTTCAGATCATGGATCCGCCGGGTCACACGCGGCTTGCCGATCGCTTGGTGAAAGACAAAGGCCTGGTCCAGCGCCCATCGGTGCTCAAACGAATGGAATCCGCCGGGAGTCATGTAGATGGCCTTCGGCAACGGTCGCGGCGGGATGACCCGCATCCACATATCGTAAGCGTCCGAATGAAAGGTGGGAATGATGGCGTTGGCGAAGGGCCAGGCCCGTTCATGTCCCCACACGAATCCGGTTCCCCGAGGACCGAACATCCACTTGTGTGTCCCTGCGACAAAGAAATCACACCCGAGGTCGCTGAGGCGGAAATCTTCGACGCCCAGTGCATGGACTCCGTCGACGCAAAAAATGATCCGGTCTTTTTCGGCCCGGGACGCGTTGATGTTCTCCAGCGCCTTGGCCATCTCGGCGATGGGCAGCTTCAGGCCGGTGCTCGAATGCACCCATGTGACCGCCACGATTCTGGTGTGATCGCGGACCTGGCCCACAAGTTTCTTTACCAAACTCTCTCGAGAGATCGTGCTCAGCTCTTCATAGAGCGAGATCCGGCGCACCGTGGCGCCAGTCCGCTCTGCTCTCAGCCGCAACGACACGTCAGTCGAGTAATGATCGTGGGTGGTGGTGAGTATTTCCTGGTCTTGCTGAAGCGCTAAACCGCCATAGAGCAATCCGAGTCCCATAGTCGTGCTGTCGGTCAGGGCGATTTCGGTAGGACTGACGCCCAGATAGTCCGCCGCTGCGCGAAGCACGGATGCCTCTTGTTCTTTCTCGTGAGCCAGCCAATACCCGATTGGATCAGCATCCAACCCCCGGCGATGACGCTCGATGGCCTCGCGCACCGGCGTGGGATGTGAAGCGAGAAAAAATCCTGCAAGGTGAATGAGATCGCGTGAGAGCGGGAATTGATCTCGCACCGCCTGCCAATCGAGCGATCGAGACGGTGTGACAGCGAGCGCACCCGATCGGGAGAGGGAAGGCACCTCGCTTGCGATAAGCGCAGTCCCGAGAGCCAAACCCGAGCGGACAAGGAAATTTCGACGATTGATCACGTCCATGAGCAGGATTCCATGACGTGATATCTACTCTACTGCCGTCCCCGCCGTACGGCAAGGGACCAGCATCCTAGGTCGAGTATGGTTCCATCGGCGGACAGGTGCAGATCAAATTGCGGTCGCCATACGCCTCGTCGATGCGTCCGACATGCGGCCAGAACTTATGGTCCTTCACCCATGGAGCGGGGTAGGCTGCCTGCTCCCGACTGTAGGAGCGATCCCACTGCGAGGCCGTCACCGCCTGAGCGGTGTGTGGAGCGTTTTTGAGCACATTGTTGGTGCGTGGCTGACGTCCGTCTATGATGTCTTGAATCTCCGCGCGGATAAGGATCATGGCATGGCAGAACCGGTCGAGCTCGGCTTTGGATTCGCTTTCCGTTGGCTCGATCATGAGGGTACCGGCGACCGGGAACGACACCGTGGGGGCATGGAATCCGTAGTCCATCAACCGCTTGGCCACATCCATCGCTTCAATACCGGCGATATCTTTGAATTGGCGCAGGTCGAGAATGAATTCGTGGGCGACGAATCCGCCGACGCCGGTATAAAGGATTGGATAATGCTTTTCCAACCGCTTGGCCATGTAGTTGGCGTTCAGAATTGCCACTTGTGTCGCCTTCATCAGGCCGTCCCTTCCCATCAGCGCGATGTACACCCACGGGATCGTCAGGATGCTTGGACTTCCATAAGGAGCTGCAGAGACCGGACCGATTGACTCTGTGCTGCCCAGGCCTGTGAGGGGATGACCGGGGAGGAACGTCGCGAGATGACGAGCGACGGCGATCGGCCCCATACCCGGCCCACCGCCTCCATGCGGAATGCAGAATGTTTTGTGCAGATTCAAATGGCACACGTCTGCGCCGATGTCGCCGGGACGGCAGAGCCCGACCTGCGCATTCATATTCGCGCCGTCCATATAGACCTGCCCACCGTGTGTATGGACGATCTGACAGATGCGCCTGACATCGCTTTCGAATACACCGTGCGTCGATGGGTAAGTCAACATCAGGGCAGCCAACCGCATGCGGTGTTCAGCCGCCTTCGCTTCGAGATCTGTCAAATCTACGTTGCCTTGCTTGTCACAAGCCACCGGCACGACCGTCATCCCCACCATTGCCGCGCTGGCTGGATTGGTGCCGTGCGCCGACACCGGGATAAGGCAGACATCGCGTTGGAACTCTCCCTGACTCCGGTGATACGCCCGGATGACCATCAATCCCGCATATTCGCCTTGCGAGCCGGCGTTGGGCTGTAACGACACCGCCGCAAACCCGGTGATCTCGGCTAAACGGGCCTCCAATTGACGGAACAGCTCCTGGTATCCACGGCTTTGTTCCGCCGGAGCGAACGGATGCAGTCGGGCAAATTCAGGCCAGCTCACCGGAAGCATTTCCGCGGTCGCATTCAACTTCATCGTGCAAGAGCCCAGTGGAATCATGGAGTGCGTCAAGGAGAGGTCGCGCGATTGAAGCCGATGGAGGTAACGGAGCAGCTCATGCTCGGCATGATACCGGTTGAACACTTCGTGGGTAAGGTAGGGAGTCGTCCGGGCAAGGTTTGCGGGGTACGACGTCCGGACGGTGTGACTCAGTTCCTGTATCGTCAACGGCAATCGTTGATGCCCGACGAATACTTCCCACAGGCGCCGGACATCACCTTCCTCGGTCGTTTCATCAAGTGAGACGCTCAGTGAGTCGTCTTCGTGCCGGCGGAGGTTGAGGCCTTGATCATCGGCCCGTACGAGAATTTGTTCACACTGCGTCTTCGTCAGACGTACGTGGACGGTATCGAAGAATTCCTGACTTCCAATATCAAAACCGAGTTGTTGCAGACCTGCGGCAAATACCGCCGCCAAGCCGTGTACCCGTTCGCCAATCCGCCGGAGGCCATCCGGTCCATGATAGACGGCGTACATGCCCGCGATGATGGCAAGCAGAACTTGCGCGGTGCAAATGTTGCTCGTCGCCTTTTCCCTTCTGATGTGCTGCTCGCGGGTTTGGAGGGATAACCGATAGGCCACCTGCCCACTGCGGTCCTTGGAAACACCGGCGATGCGCCCCGGCATCTGACGCTTGTATGCTTCCTTGGCCGCGAGAAAGGCTGCATGCGGCCCGCCGAATCCCATCGGGACGCCAAATCGCTGGCTTGATCCCACCGCGATGTCCGCCCCGAAATCACCGGGCGGGCGCAACAGTGTGAGGGCCAAGAGGTCCGTGGCCACGACAACCAGCATTCCTGCGTTGTGAGCCTGTTGGACGAGCGCCTGGTAGTCGCCGACATAACCATCGGTGGTCGGATATTGCAGCAACATTCCGCTCAATTGCGGATTATCAAAATTGATCGTTGTCGTCCGTCCCACATGGAGGGTGACGTCCAATGGCTCCGCCCTGGTCTGTAAGACGGCGATGGTCTGCGGATGACAGTCCTGCGAGACGAAGAACTCCTTCTTCTCCTGCTGCGTTCCCCGGGCGATTGCCAGACACATGGCCATGGCTTCGGCCGCGGCAGTCGCCTCGTCGAGCAGAGAGGCGTTGGCAAGGGGCAGGCCGGTCAGGTCAGCCACCATCGTCTGAAAATTGACCAAGGCTTCCAGCCGTCCCTGGGCAATCTCCGCCTGATAAGGCGTGTATTGCGTATACCAGCCGGGATTCTCGAGAATGTTCCGTTGAATGACCGGCGGAGTGATGCAATCGTAGTAGCCCATCCCCAGATAGGAGCGATAGATCCGATTCTCCTGGGCGAGATCGCGAAGCTCTTGTAGCACCGCTTGCTCACCGCGATTCGGTGGGATATCCAAGGGGCGGCCGAGTTGAATATCCCGAGGCACCGTCGCGTCACTGAGGGCTTGTAGTGACGGCAAACCCAGCAAGGCCAGCATTTCTCGCACATCGGCTTCCGTGGGGCCGAGATGACGATGCACGAAGATGTCGGTCGGGCTTAAAAACTGGGGAGTCGTCATGACGGGTAAATAGGGCGCTCGAGCCGGTGGTTCAACGGATACCTCCGAACATTATCATGGCCGACCTCACTTCTCCAAGCCTTCAGTACAGACAGCCCACGATCCGTCCCGTCATGCCAACCCCGCCTCGGGCCCAGGTTCCACTGGAAATCGCCGGCGTCCGGTTTGTTATAATCCTCCATTGCCGCCATGCGAATCCTCGTCATTGAAGATGAAACCAAAGTCGGCTGCTTCATCAAGCGGGCGCTTGAGGAAGAGAGTTATGCGGTTGATTTGTGCGAAGACGGTGCCAAGGGCCTGGAGATGGCCCTTGCCACGAACTACGACTCGATCATCGTCGACCTTATGCTTCCCTCCCTCTCCGGCTTGGACATCGTCAAAGGCGTCCGTCGAGAGCGCATTCAGACGCCGATCCTCATTTTGACGGCGCAATCTCAAGTCGACCAGCGTGTGAAGGGGTTGGACGCCGGGGCGGACGACTATCTTACCAAGCCGTTTGCCATCGACGAACTGTTGGCCCGCGTGCGCGCGCTGCTTCGCCGTGGAGCGACCGACAGTCCGGGCATATTGCAGATCGACGATCTGGTCCTGAACCCTGCCACACGGGAAGTGACTCGTGGCGGGCAGCGCATTGAGCTCACCTTGAAGGAGTATGCGCTGCTCGAGTATCTCATGCGCCATACGGGACGCGTGCTGACCCGTCCGATGATCTCCGAGCATGTTTGGAATCAAGATTTCGACACGTTCACGAACGTGATCGACGTGTACGTGAATTATTTGCGCAACAAGGTCGACCGCGGACGTACGAAAAAGTTAATCCATACCATCCGGGGCAGTGGCTACATGCTGAAGGCCGACTAGCAGGATGCTGCCGATCTCAATTGTTCCTTCGCGCCCGTCTCAGTCCGTTTTTGTGGCTCACCGGTCCCTCGGACCGTTGGATCCTCGCAACACGATACGCCGTGCTCCAGGTCTCGTCTTTACGCCGACGCATGCTCCTCCTGCATGCCACGTTGGCTCTTCGGGAGTACTGTGATGCCCCTACGCCTCCGACTGAGCCTTTGGTATGGCAGCGCCCTGGCGTTGATCTTAGTGGCCTTTTCCACCGTCCTCTATTTCGTCACGGCGCGCAGCCTTCGGGATGCGCTCGATCAATCCCTGGAAGAAACCGCAGCGGCCGCTGTGCGTTCTCTGGAAGAACGGGGATTTCTCCCACTCATCGACGAAGACGAGCTCATGTCGCAATTTCCCGAGTTGGCGCGCATCGACAAATTTTTCCAGATCTTCAGCCCCTCAGGGACGATCACGATCCGCTCTCCAAACGTCAAGCAACACGAATTGCCTCTGAGCCGACGCGCATTGGAAGTAGCCTTTTCGGGGAAAACGATTTTCGAATCGGCCAAATATCCGAAAGAACCTCCGCTTCGGCTGATCTCGGTGCCGATCATCTATCAAGGGAACCTGCTCTACATCGTGCAGGTCGGCACATCAATGGAGTCGGTCGACCAAACGCTAAATCGTCTCCTGCTCGTTCTGTTGGTCACCATGCCGCTTGCGCTGGCCGTCTCACTGGCCGGAGGGTGGTTTCTTGCGGGACGGGCGTTGCGTCCCGTCGATGCTATTACGCTCGCCGCTCAACGGATCGCGGCCGGCGATCTCACTCAACGGTTGAACGTACCGGCATCTGCCGACGAAATTGGCCGTCTTGCCGGCACCTTCAACAATATGATCGCGCGCCTCGAGACCTCTTTCCGGCAGATTCGTCAGTTCAGCAGCGACGCTTCTCATGAACTTCGGACCCCGCTGACGGTCATGAAGGGTGAAACCGAGCTGGCTCTGCGCCGGCCCCGTGAAGCGGCTGACTACACCGTCGTGCTGGAAAGCAATCTGGAAGAGATCGACCGCATGACTCGAATCGTGGATGAATTGCTTTTTTTGTCCCGTGCGGACATGGGCGAAGTGAAGATGGAGCGCCTGCCGGTTAAACTCGAGTCCTTGCTGGAAGACATTCACCGACAAGCGTCCCTTCTCGGGCAGGAAAGCAACGTACAAGTCATTCTCGGCCTCGTGATGCCGGCGATCGTCTTGGGCGATGAATTGCGGCTGCGCGAGCTCTTTCTGAACCTCGTGGACAATGCCGTCAAATATTCTCGGCCTGGCGGGACCGTTGAGATATCTCTGACGACCCATCTCAATCAGGCGAAGCTCGTCATTACGGATCAAGGCATTGGGATTTCTCCCGAAGATCAAAAACGGATCTTCGACCGCTTTTACCGCACCGACGATGCCCGCGCCCACACGAAAAAAGGCACCGGCCTGGGGCTCGCCATTTGCGCGTGGATCGTCGAATCCCATCATGGGCGCATCGAGGTGCAGAGCGGGCCGAACAAGGGCTCGACGTTTACGGTAACCCTGCCGCTGGCGACTTCACCCTCTTAAAGACTTTTAATACCCTCCTAATCGGTCTCTCATTCCTGCTTGCTACCGTCCTCTGTAGGGATTTTCGGCTGCCGTGCCGCATGTTTCACGTTCAATCTCTATCACTTTCAATCTCTAAGGAGGATCTATGAGTGAGCTGGTTCGTAAAGCGCTGGGGGGGCTGGTCGGTATGGCCCTGCTGGGCACGATGTTCTTCGTCGGGAGTCAGTCATTTGTTCCCTTTCCGGCGTCCGGTTCACCGGCCGCCACACCAACCGTGAGCGGACCGGTCGGGACGCTTCCGGCCAACGGATTCACGGAGGTGGCCAAAGCGGTCACTCCAGCCGTCGTCAACATTACGACCGTGATCGGAGAGAAGATCTCCGGCCGACGCGGTCAGGACGAAATGCGGGAACGCATGGAGGAATTTTTCGGAGGCCCGAACGGTCCCTTTGGACCGAAGGGTCCATCTGGACCGAAATTCCGGGGACCCGAGGGCCCCGGTGAACCGCGTGGGTTCCATGGCGGGGGGCAAGGCTCCGGTGTCATCGTCGCTCCAGACGGCTACGTGTTGACCAACAACCACGTGATCGACGGCGCCCGCGAGGTGACCGTGACCCTGCCAGACAAGCGGGAGTTCCCAGGCAAGATCGTGGGCACGGATCCCAAGACTGATCTGGCCGTCGTGAAGATTGAAGGCAAAAATCTGCCGACCGTAGCCTGGGGGGACGCCTCGAAGCTCCAAGTCGGAGAATATGTCCTCGCCGTCGGCAATCCCTTCGGCCTCAATTCCACGGTGACGCTTGGCATTGTCAGTGCGTTAGGCCGTGGCCGCATGGGAATCTCGCAATATGAAGACTTCATTCAGACGGATGCCGCCATTAATCCCGGCAATTCAGGTGGCGCCTTAGTGAATACCAAGGGAGAACTCGTGGGCATCAACACCGCGATCTTTTCTCAAAGCGGCGGCTACCAGGGCGTGGGCTTCGCAGTCCCGACCAGCATGGGCCAGCCCATCTATGAGAGTCTCGTGAAACACGGCAAGGTTGTCCGAGGATTCCTCGGCATCGGCATTCAAGACCTCAATCAGGATCTGGCTAAGTCCTTTGACTTGTCGGACCGGAAGGGCGCATTGGTGACCGAGGTGAAGGAGGAGAGCCCAGCCGAGCAGGGCGGCCTCAAACAAGGCGATGTCATCACGTCCTATCAGAACTCCCCCGTGGATGACGCCGTGGCACTGCAGCGCCTGGTTACCAAGACCCCCGTCGGATCAAAAGTCCCCTTGAAGGTCGTGCGCAACGGCCAAGAGAAGGATCTCACCGTCACGGTCGGTGAGCAGCCTGGTGAGCAGAAAGTTGCAAGGGCTGACGAGGAGGCAAAAGACTTCGCCTTTGCGGGCGTGGCCGTTCAAGACCTCGATCGTGACACCGCCAAGGAGCTGGGGCTCAAAGGCAAAACGCAAGGTGTCGTGGTCACAAGCGTCGAACCGGACAGCGGAGCCGACAAGGCCGGCCTGATGCCCGGGGATGTGATCCGAGAAATCAACCGGCAACCGGTGAAGTCGGTGAAGGAGTTCGAAAAGGTGTCTTCGGCGGTCAAGAAAGGCGAAAACGTCTTGATTCTGATCAACCGTCGGGGCTCGTCCCTATTCCTGAGCGCGAAAGTGTAATCGCGAGTCGCCCCGGGGAACTGTCCTCACCGATAGTCTCCTCGGGGCTGACGCGGCTCGGACGCCCGCTCGAGGGCTGAGGAACTTTCTCCGGCGAGATGTCCGACAACGTCATATGTGGTGGCACCGGTAATCGTCACCGTGACGAACTCTCCGGCATTGGGACCGCTCCCCTGCCGGCCTGAGCGACCTGAGTCCATGCCGTTACCGTCGATATAGACCACGCCGTCGATTTCAGACGCCAGGCCTTCATGTCGGCCTTCCAACCAGTGCCCCTCTTCTTCGGCAGAACCATCCACCAGCACGTCGAGAGTCGATCCGATACGTTCCATGCTCTTCGCCGCCGCAATGGCTTCCTGCACCGCCAGCAGCTCGTTACGACGTTCCTCCATCACCGCACGATCGATTTTCTGATCAAGACTGGCTGCGGGTGTCTTCTCTTCGTCCGAATAGAGAAATGCCGCCACACGATCGAACTCCGCCTGCTCGACGTACTGCTTGAGTTCTTCGAAGGCGTGATCGGTTTCGCCGGGAAATCCCACAATGAAGGCCGTGCGAAAGGTGACGCCAGGGATGCGTGTCCGGATGCGTTCCACCAACGTCTCGATCACTCGCCGGTCGCCTAGCCGATGCATCCGCTTGAGCATGGCACTATTGATATGTTGCAGTGGCATGTCGATGTACTTCGTGATCCGCTCTTCTCCAGCGTAGAGATCGAGTAATTCGTCCGTGACTTGCTGCGGATACAGGTAAAACGGTCTGATCCAGCGCAGCGCTTTCACCTTCACCAGCTCGCGCAACAAAGACACGAGCCCCTGACGTAGGCCGAGATCGACGCCATAGTTGACCGTGTCCTGCGAGATCAGATTGATTTCCTTGACGCCTGCTTCCGCCAGTTGCTGCACCTCGGCCATGATCGACGCGACCGGCCGGCTCCGCTGTTTGCCGCGCATGAGCGGAATGGCGCAGAAGGCACAGTTACGGTTGCACCCTTCGGCAATTTTGACGTACGCACTGTGCGATTTCCCGAGGCGAAGACGTGGCGCCATCTCGTCGTATAAATAGGGAGGTGGGCTGATCCAGAGCCGCTGATGCCGCCGTTTAGGCGTCAAGAGATCGCGGCAGATGCCGGCGATCTTCCCGAATTCTCCGGTGCCGACGACGCCGTCGAGTTCCGGCAGCTCTTTAAGCAGATCCCCTTGATAGCGCTGTGCCAAACAACCAGCGGCGATCAACACTCTGCAGGCACCAGATTCTTTCAACTTGGCATGCTCCAGGATCGTATTAATCGACTCCTGTTTGGCTTCTTCGATGAACCCGCATGTATTGATGATGACGACCTCAGCCTTTTGGGCGTTTCCGGTCAACTCAAACCCGTCTGCGGCCAGCGTCCCGAGCATGATCTCCGAATCGACCTGATTCTTCGTGCAGCCCAGGTTGACGAAGCCCACGGTGGTTTTTTTCCCGGAGCCTGAGGACGGTGCAGGAGACTTCGCACGCTCCGGCTGAATGAGAGCTTGATTCATAAGCTCATCAGTCTACGAGACGGCTCAAAAGACTGTCAACGAGCCACTTGCAGGTGAATGGCTGATTCCCCTATGGTGCGACCGATGATTCGAACCTTTCAAGGCATCAGGCCCACCATTCCGAAGTCCTGCTTTATTGAAGACACCGGAATCGTCATCGGTGATGTGGTGATGGGTGAGCACTGTAGTATCTGGTTTCATGCGGTCGTTCGCGGTGATGTCCACTTTATTCGTCTGGGGAACCGTACGAACATCCAGGATCTATGCATGTTGCACGTCACGCACGATACGCATCCGCTGATCATCGGCAGCGACGTCACCGTCGGCCACAGCGTCATCCTTCATGGGTGCACGATCAAGGACCGCGTTCTCATCGGCATGGGCGCGATTATCATGGACGGGGTGGTCATTGGTGAAGACTCGGTGGTCGGTGCGGGTGCCCTGGTGACTGGAGGCACTGTCGTACCACCCAAGAGTCTTGTCCTGGGGTCGCCGGCAAAAATCGCCAGGCCGGTGACACCCAAAGAGTTGTCGTGGATCAAAGAATCGTCGGACAACTATGTGAAATATGCGGAGCAATACATGAACGGTTTGCCGAACTCCAAAACCGGTTTTCAGCCCTGAGTGCGGTGCTGACGTCTTCCGCGTGTGCTGCCGATCCTCATAAAACAGACCGGATCGCCAACCAAGGCCGTCGGATAGTACGTTCGTTCGACGAGATACGGGATGCTATGGCGATGGCACCAGTCCGCGATCCAGACGACCTCCTCTGTGGACGTCGTGACGAGGCCAGGCACGGTAAGCTTCGAGAGGCAGCGGTTCACGATCACTCGCACGATGTTCCTCTCCTGCCGAAACACACCGGCATCAAAGGTCACGGGCACCGCCCGGCCATACGACAACGCCGCCAGCTGCGGGAACCGCTCCGGGTCGTTCAAGACGCTCACAATCCACAGATGGTCGAAGGGTCCGGACGCTCGGGCCGCATCCGCCGCATAAAACCGTAGAGGTAGGGCCCGACAGGCGCGGTTCAGCAAGGCGACCTCCCGCCGACGAAGATTATAGGGCAACACCGACCGGTGCAAATCGAGTGATTCAATCAGCATGGCCGGCAACTCTGCCACTCCGGCCCCGACATACAGGCTCCGGCCTCCGGGCTTCAACCGGGCGAGCAGGGCGGTGCCGATCTGGCTGCCTAGACGGCGGCAAGGCTCTCGTTTGGCCCTCCAAAAGTCCCTTCCTCCTTCATAACAGTAGACCTTACCGAGTGCGGCGTAGTCGAGGTGATCGAAGACTCGGGCTATCGCGCGGCGCGAGACCGCACTCACACGGGCCCCTGTCATCGAGCCGCCTTTCCGGCCAGCTCAACGACGGATGCGGCAACCGTACGGCTCACCGCTTCGATGAAGCCGAGATCCAGCGTGTCGAGCGTGTCGCTGGGCAGATGGTAGTGAGGATTGCGGAAGTTCGCCGTGTCGGTGAGCATGACGGCTGGATACCCCTCATCCCAGAACGCCGCGTGATCGCTCCGGCGCACATCCGGAAGGGCTTCGCCACGCCCGGGAACAGCCAAGGCCAGGGTTGGCATGGCCGGAGCGGCGCTGCGGGCACTCCGTTCCACGGCGGCAATCAAATGCCTCGAGGCCTCATTCCCAATGATGCCGAGAAAATTTCCCACCGTCGGCACGGCGATCGGTACACCGGGAGGCGTGCCTTGTGAGCCCGCCTCATGACTGACATAGCCCACGCATTCCAGCACGATTGCGCCGTAAAGTGGCTGCCCGGCTTGCTTCAGGTGCAGCGCGAAGGCTCGGCTACCCAGCAACCCCTGTTCCTCGAGACAAAAAGCGGCAAGCCACACGGGACGCGTGACGACCGTGTATCTCAGTTGATCGGCCACCTCGAGGAGGACGGCCAACGCACTGGCATTGTCATCGGCGCCCGGAGACGCCATGACCGTATCGTAATGCGCACCGATGAGCAGCGGAGCCTGTCGCTCCTTCGCCGGTCGTCCAGCCGGAGCTTTGACAGCGAGAATATTGCTGTAAGACTTCCCCAACGCGCGAAAGGATTGCCGCGTTGTCGTCCATTGAAACCCGGCAAACTGTGCCGCCACGTATGCTGCGGCACGGGCCAACGCTTCAGGCGCGCTGTGCGGGTGTCGTTCTCCGACCAGCGCTTTCATGTGGCGGAGGATACTGGTCTGCCGTGAGGACACGTTTGACGGGAGACGAGTTAGGCAGTGATCTCAGTGCCGATGCCCTTCCGCGTGAAGACTTCGAGAAGGATGGCATGCGGCATGCGGCCATCAATGATGTGCGCTTTCCCGACGCCTTGCTCGAGCGCATCCAGACAGGCGTGCACTTTAGGCAGCATGCCTTCGGTGATGGTGCCTTTTTTGACCATCCGTTGAACGTCCTTGCGCGAGACGGTGGACAAATGGCGGCTTTTGGCATCGCGGATACCCTTGATGTCCGTCATCATGACGAGTTTTTCCGCGCGTAACGCGCCGGCCACCGCTCCGGCGACCAGATCCGCATTGATGTTATAGGTATTCCCTTCGCGGTCCGTCCCGATTGGAGCAATGACCGGGATATAGTGGTCGCCTTGCAGCTTGAAGAGGAGACTGGGATCGACTTTTTCGATGTCGCCGACAAACCCGAAATCACTTTCCGCGTCCTCTTCCTCGAGATCACGCTCAAGACTTTCCGCCCAGGCCCTCGCGGTCAACGGCTTGCTCAGTATCAATCCTCCATCCTTCCCGCTGAGACCGACCGCGCTGCCGCCATGACGATTAATGAGGTCCGTGATCTCCATGTTGATCTTCCCGGCCAACACCATTTCGACAATTTCCATGGTGGCTTCGTTCGTGACCCGCACGCCGTGAAGAAATTTTGACTCGATCCCGAGGCGGTCGAGCATCTCGTCGATCTGTGGCCCTCCCCCGTGGATGATGACCGGATTGATGCCGACGTATTTCAGAAGGACGATGTCCTGGGCGAAGCGCTCCTTCAAAGAAGATTCCGTCATGGCATTGCCGCCGTACTTGATCACGATGGTCTTACCGCGAAATGTACGGATGTAGGGCAACGCTTCGATAAGGACGTTGGCTTTCCGGATGAGTTTGTTCATCGTCGGTTCCTCACACGATGATCAATCTGCGGTCAGGCGCGACCATATCACGTTCAGGCGCTCAGGCCCAGACAAATTCCCCCGCCGATCTCAAGACGAGCCGTTTTTTGAGGTTCGGCCGTTGGACGTCCGACCAGATCGCGGATGAGCGCGGTCGTAAACGGCCAGCAACTGATCCGTCGCGACATGTGTATAGCGTTGAGTCGTACTGAGCGAAGCGTGCCCCAGCATTTCCTGGATCGCGCGCAAATCTGCACCTTCGTCAAGCAGGTGCGTCGCAAAGGAATGGCGCAGGGTGTGTGGACTCACCGGCCCGCCTGACAAGCGGCTTGAATAACGAGCGACGATTCGCGCGACGCTCCGGCTCGTCAACCGGCCTCCACGAAGATTATAGAAGAGAGGACAAGTATGGCCTGCTGTTTGCGGCGATGTGGGAAGACTGGCTCGATACCGTGTGATGGCCTCCAACGCCAATTCACCGATCGGCACAATCCGCTCTTTCCTTCCCTTCCCCCGAAGTCGGAGAAGGCCTTCGGAGCCATGAACATCGCCCACATTGAGCGAGACCAGCTCGCTCACGCGGGCTCCCGTCGAATAGAGCGTTTCGAGCAACGCACGGTCACGCAACGATCCCGCCGTTTCGCCGGCGGGAAAGGCCATGAGGGCGTCGGCATCATCTTTCGTCAGGACACGTGGAAGAGACCGTGCTTGTTTGGGTGTCCGCAACGCTTCGACGGGATTGCGATTCGTGAGACCCCGACGGCTGAGGTAACGATAGAAGCTTCGGATCGCGGCCAGTTTTCTCGCCAATGACGCGTGCTTTTCTCCTTTTCTGTCAAGCCATTCGAGATACGCACGGACAGCATCTGAGGACAACGAAGCCGGATCGACCGGGGATGATGCCAGCCGGCTGGAGACCAGAAACCTGTCTAATTGCCGAAGATCCGAGGCGTAATTCCGAACCGTTTCCGGCGAGGCCCGCTGCTCACTCTCGAGAAACGTTATGAAAGCCCTGATCGACTCATCCATGCCGCATGATCCTCGAGCGCGCGCTGCGAAATGAGCTGTCTCTTGCGCTCTTTATCTTTGACGGGCACCGCGAGAGGCGGAAAGAGGCCGAAATTCATGTTCATGGGCTGGAAATGCCGAGGGTCGCTCGTGGTGATGTACGAAAGCAGGCAGCCATGTGCTGTCGTCGGAGGCGGGGTGAGCGGCGGCAACCCGTCGAGCTCACGGACAGCGTTGATCCCCGCAAGACCTCCCATCGCGGCTGAGTCGGTGTATCCTTCCACACCGACCAGTTGGCCGGCGAAAAAGAGCGTCGGCCGCTCTTTGAACTGCAGCGTGTTGTGCAACAGCTGCGGCGAGTTTATGAACGTGTTGCGGTGCAGGCTGCCGTACCGCAGGAATTCCGCTTGTGCGAGGCCAGGGATCATGCGAAAAACCCGCTTCTGCTCGCCATAGGTCAATCTCGTCTGGAATCCGACCATGTTGTAACACGACCGGTGGGCGTTTTCCGTTCTGAGCTGCACAACGGCATAGGGTCGGCGCCCGGCTTTTGGATCCTCAAGACCGACGGGCTTCAAAGGACCGAACTGCATGGTTTGCCTTCCACGCTCAGCCATCACCTCGATGGGCAAACAGGCCTCGAAATACGGCGTCTGCTCGAATGCCTTGGGTTGGACTTTTTCCGCTGCCAGCAAGGCATCATAAAAGGCCTGATACGTCGCCTCGTCCATGGGGCAATTGAGATAGTCGTCTCCCCCTTTTCCATAGCGCGATGCACGGAAGGCAATATCCATATTGATCGAGTCCGCATCCACGATAGGCGAAATGGCATCATAGAAATAGAGATGGTTGGAGTGCGTGAGCCGTGCAATGGCTTGTGACAGTTTGTCGGAAGTCAGCGGCCCTGTCGCCACGATGCAGACACAGTCGGTCGGGATTTCGGTCATTTCTTCCCGAAGTATGCGGACGTTCGGATGACTGTCGAGCGCCTGCGTGATCAAGAAGGAGAATTGGTCCCGGTCGACAGCCAGGGCTGACCCGGCAGGAACACGCACCTGATCCGCCACCTTGATGATCAATGACTGGTGGCGGCGCATTTCTTCCTTGAGGATGCCCGCGGCATTCTGAGGGTCGGCGGATCCGAGGGAATTTGAACAGACGAGTTCAGCCAGCCCTCCGGTCTTATGGGCCGGCGTCGACTCCTTCGGACGCATTTCGTAAAGCGTGACTTTGGCGCCTCGATGAGCCGCCTGCCATGCCGCTTCGGACCCGGCCAAACCGCCGCCGATAATCACGATGTCTTCGCGCATCTGAGTGGAACGCTCCGCGAGAGAAAGGTCGAGCAGAAGAGCATTGTAGGAATCGTATTTCGGCGATGTCAAGGCAAAGCGGCCGGCGAATGGATTGAACCAGCCGAAGGGCACATGCTAGACTCCGCCCGATGGGCGATTAGCTCAGTGGTAGAGCGCTTCCTTCACACGGAAGAGGCCACAGGTTCGATACCTGTATCGCCCACCACCTCTCAACCCATCGGAATTCCTCGCATCTCACCCAAGACCCTGCGTTGGTGTAAACCTGTCGTTTTCTGGACAGAATGCTGAACCTCGGCTACACTTCCTTCAGTTAATTAGATTGGTCATTGGAACCGATTTCGGGACATGAGGTAGAGGTATGAAAGCCAAATTGATTGCAGTGAGTCTGCTTTTGATCGCCGGGCTGATCGGTTGCGCAGGCCGCCAGCAAGCGGCGGACGGAGATATCGGGTACGTCGCCCCGGCCAGCATCTATAGTGTCATGGACAGCACAGCGCTCGTGTATACGGACGTGGCAGCTGGGTCGCCGCTCAACGACAATCCTTGGCGCTGGTTGGGATTCCTGCTGCATCCCATCGGACAAGGGCTCGACTATGGCGTAAACCGTCCCATTTACTCGCTGACCAGCGGTATGCCGTACCTGTTCGGGTATACCAGCGAGGATGCGATGTTGGATAGCCAGCGCCGCCGCGCCTCTCAGTACTAACTCACTGCTCACCAAAAATCTGACACGCCCGCTTTCTCGACCGAGAAAGCGGGCGTTGTCATTTTCGGCCCTGGCAAACCGCTGGGCCTTTCGGTATTCTCAGTCTCATCATGCCCACCGACCTTCGACAGCGACGCTCTGCTTCAGGACGAGCATTGATCGGGCTCGTTGTCTGTCTCACTGTGAGCCTGGCTGCGGCCTGTGAAACGCCTAATCCGCGCCCGAACCTTCCGCCTTCTGAAAGCGACTTAGTCCTCCTCAAGCCGGGAACATTGTGTCAGCGCAAGACGGATTTCCTTCAACAGCATCCGCAGTCCAGCTTGACGATCAAACCCTGGGGCACCGGTCAGGAATTGATGCTACCAGCGAGCCGCAGTGCGTCTCACGGAGACGAATCGTTTTTTTTTGACGATGATGGCACGCTGGTCGGCGCTCTGTTCACATTTTCGTCTGGACTCGACCTCGATCCCTATTCGGTGCTCCGCCATACCTTGACGCTGTTGAAACCAACGCTTGAGTTTTATCTCAGCGTCGCCAACTTCGCAGGCAAGTCCGCCATGGACTCCAGCTCGCTGTATGAAACGGGTGATGAGAAAACCACCACCCAGTATCTGGTGATCAGCGCACGCGATCGTCCCACCCTGCTCCAGGCCTCTGTCACCATTGATCCCTATGTCAGACTCTTCTCGCCGTATCGGCGCGAGTTTTTGAACCGTCTCCGGCAGCCGAGCGGCGTTCAACCCGGCCAGCAAGTGGATAGCCAAGGCGCTGAAGATAAGGAGCCATTCGCCTCGCTTCAACAGTTCGCACGGGGTCAGACGGCACAGCTGTCTTATTGCGGAACGCAGAGCTATGACATTGCGGCCGATGCGTACCGGAAATCCATCGCAAGCGGATTCACCAACAAAGTTTGGCTGGCCGAAGCACACCACAAGTTCGGTCAATCTCTCTTCGGACTAGGCCAATACGAGAAAGCCAAGGCGGAAATGCTCCAGTCGTTGGCCATCAGGCCCAATACGCCGGAGACGCTGAATAATCTCGGGTCAACGCAGCTCAAATTAGGCGATAAGGCGGGCGCCCTCGCTTCGTTTGAAAAGGCAGTCACCCTTCGCCCGAATTATGCGATTGCTCGTTTTAATTTGGCGGAAGCCGTCGAACCGACCAATCCGAAACGCGCGCTTGCCGAATACGAGACGTATCTCGCGTTGGTGGAAGGTGTTCCTGATGAGGCCGACAGGATTGCGTTGGTCCAGCAACGAGTGAAGAAGCTCAAACCTCAATAGGACGGGCAGAAGAAGGGCGAGAGACTACCGGCGGATTTTCTCTTCTTGTTCCTGAAGGGTCTTGCACGCAATACAGAGCGTGGTCACGGGCCTGGCCTTGAGACGCTGATAGGGGATCTCCTCTTCACAGCGTTCACAAATCCCATAGATGTTCTTGCTCAACCGGTCAAGCGCTTCATCGATCTTCTTGAGGAGCTTCTGCTCCCGTTCTTTGATGCGCATTGAGAAATTCTGATCCACTTCGGCGGACGCTTGATCACTGACGTCGGGAAATGCCTCCGGCCCTTCGCGTTTCGTCAGCCCTTCACCCGTTTCATCCAGGATGGCTTGCCGCTGCTTCTGCAGCTCACGCCTGATTGCGCCGTATTTTCCGCCGGCTGACGCTGCTTTGCTGCCTCGCTTCACGGCGACAGGACTTCTGCGGGTGCTCGCCTTCGTTTTCATGGTTCACCAATGAAGAATAGCATGACGAAAAATGAGGGTGAAACTATAACAGGGGCTTCGAAAGGCGGTCAATGGGAAAGGCGGGTTTCATTCTGCACGGAGCCGGAAAGCATGAATCGGCGACCATGCTGCTATAGATCGCGCCGGCCTTCGATTGATTTCAGCAGTGTCACTTCATCCGCATAT
>JARDZZ010000072.1 GCA_029240595.1 Nitrospira sp.
TGGACACCCTGGCCCGCCGGATGGTCCACATGTTTTTTGCTTTCGTCTCGTTTCGAGAACTGAACGCATTTTTTTCGCTTCCTCAAGACGAGACGGCCTCTCGAACCGTCGTACCCCTGACTCAATTTGGCCTGGCAGGCATCAAAGTGACGGCCAGAAACTTATCTTTTGCCTATGCTGGCGCTCCGATCCTCTTTGAGCACTTTCACCTCGACGTCGCCCCGGGCGAGAAAGTGGTAGTGCTCTGCCACTCCAACATGCAAAAAATCGCGCTTTCCAGAATTCTGGCCGGACTCCTTGCGCCATCGACCGGCGTGGTGCGGTACAACGACATGAACCTCGTCGAGGTCAGTCTGGACTCGATCGACACGTGCCGCAGTCTGATGCTGGATTCGCATCCTACTTTGCTCGAGGGCACGATCGAGGACAACATCACGCTCGGACGCCAATCGATTGGGTACGAAGACGTCCAATGGGCCCTTGAATTCGTGGAGCTCGATGAAGAAATCGATCGGATGCAGGAAGGGCTCACGACCAATGTCACCGGCCAGAGCACCCAGTTCACCTTGAGCCAGATTCTCAGGCTGCTCCTCGCGCGCGCCATCGTTACTAGACCGCACGTCCTGATCGTCGAAGGCACTCTGCACAGCATGGCCCCCTCTGTCCGAGAAGTGATTTTGCGCCGTCTGTGTTCCAAGGATGAACCATGGTCCATCATTTTCGTCTCTAATGACCCCACGTTCAGCAGGTATGTCGACCGCCAGATCGCGCTCGAACACCTGCCTTCAGTTTGAATCTCCCCAAGGCCTTCTGTACAATGCCGTGGTGATTCCTCCGCATGGTTGACGTGCCGCGCGTATCCACTCCTCATGACCCACTCATCCCAGCCATGGATCTCAGTCGTCGTTCCTATTAAAGACGAACGCGACAATCTTGTCTCATTGACCGACCAGGTCATGAAGGTGTTGCACGCTCGAGAGGAATCGCACCATGCCCCGTTCGAGATCATTTATGTGGACGACGGCAGCACCGACGGCAGCAGCCAGTTGTTGGATCGCCTCGCCGCTGAACATGCGTCTGTCATCGTGCTGCATTTCGATCGCAACTATGGACAATCTTCGGCATTCGATGCAGGATTCAAGCGGTCGACCGGCGCGCTGGTCGTGACGATGGACGGTGACCTTCAGAACGATCCGGCCGACATCGGCACGCTGCTGGCCTACACGGAAAAGTACGATTTGGTCTGCGGGTGGCGGACTGAACGGCATGATAGTCTCACACGGAAAATTTCGTCCCGGGTGGCAAACGCCGTGCGGAGCGCTGTCACAGGCGACCATGTTCACGACACCGGATGCTCGCTCAAGGTCTTCCGCCGGGAGGTCGTCGACCGGCTGCAGCTCTTTGTCGGCATGCACCGGTTCTTTCCCGCCCTTGCCCTCATGCACGGATTCACCGTGACTGAAGTCCCCGTCCGTCATCATCCGCGGATGCATGGCATATCGAAATACGGCGTCGGTAACCGGCTCTTCAAAGGACTCTACGACCTGCTGGCCGTTCGCTGGATGCAGGATCGTGTCTTAAAATACCGCTTCCGCGACAAGTGATCGATGCTGCCGGATTCCATGTTCTCAATTGAAATCCTCTGGCTTGCCATTGGTTTCCTCGGGCAAGGCCTGTTTTTCGGCCGATGGCTCGTACAATGGATCGTCTCGGAGCGAAAAGCCGAAAGTCGGATGCCCATCGCCTTCTGGTATCTGAGCCTGGTCGGAGGGTTGATTACATTGGCCTATGCGATTTACCGCCGTGATCCGGTCTTTATCGCCGGACAGGGAATTGGAGCACTGGTCTACATCAGAAACCTCATGCTGATTTATCGCCAAGGATCACACCAGCACCCAGGACCGGTTCCTTCGGTCGGAAAACCTCAGTAACGCCTCTCATGCATACGCCCGCTTCGCCGATATCCGGACACATGGTGAACCTGGTCATCCTTATCCTGTTGTCAGGTCTCCTGTTTTTTCTTGGATTAGGCTCGATGGGATTGACTGATCGGGATGAAGGGCGCAATGCCGAAGCGGGGCGAGAGATGCTGGAAACGGGCAATTGGGTGAGTCCCACTTTCAACTACGAGCCACGTTTTGCCAAGCCTGCCCTCGTGTATTGGTTGATGAGCCTGTCCTACCGCTGGCTGGGAATTGATGAATTCGCCGCCCGCTTTCCCTCAGCCGCCTTTGGTGGAGTGCTTATTGTGCTGCAATATCTCTTTGTCAGCCGATTCTGCGGGGCAGTGGTGGGCCTGCTCAGCGCCTTGATGTTGCTGCTCAACATCGAGATGATCGGTCTAAGCCGTATGGCCCTGACCGACGGCGTGTTGATTTGTTTTACGACACTGTCCTTGTACAGTTTTTGGCTGGGCTTTCATGGACGGCAGAACGAACGCGGGTGGCGGTGGATCTGTTATCTCGCGATGGGAATGGCCACCCTGGCAAAAGGGCCGGTCGGATTCCTTGTTCCGCTCGTCACCATTGCGCTGTATCTGACGGTGACCAAACAATGGCGTCGGTTTTGGCACGAGGGAACCCCGGTGGCGGGACTCTTGCTGTTTGCCCTTGTGGCACTCCCCTGGTATCTCGTCATGTGGTCTCTACACGGGGCGCAGTACGCGGCATCTGCACAGGCCAATACGGTCGGCCGCTTCCTCAGCCCGATGGAAGGCCATGGTTTCACAATCCTGTTCTATGTCCCCGTCCTCTTGTTGGGATTTTTCCCCTGGAGCGGCTGGCTGCCATTTGCCTGGTATCAAGCCTATCGAAGTTGGCGAAAGGACGGAGGCGCAATAGGCATCTCGCGCGACGCGCAAAAGAGTACTCCGGTTGTACCCGCTTCAACGTCTCACAGAACAACCGCAAGCTTGGAATGGTTCGCGGCGGCATGGGTCTTCGGCGTCTTCATGTTTTTTACGTTGTCGTCCACCAGGCTCGCTCACTATATCGGACCACTGTTTCCAGCCGCCGCGCTGCTCACCGCAATGTACTGGCACCGGACCGTCCACGATGTTCAGACGAGAGGCCGACGCGCCTCGATCCATACCATGATGATCATGGGCTTTATTTTGGCGATTGGATTTGCATCGTTGCCGTCCCTGTATCCTTCGTTTGCTGGACGCCTGGTGAAGGAGTTTCCGCTCGCGCCGACGATGACTCTCGGGAGCGGCCCGTATGTCGCCTCCGCGGTCCTGTTGGTCGGGATGGCGCTGGTCGGCTACTTTGGGTTGAGTGAACGAAGACGGGCTGGGGCATTCTGGGCTGCCGGGGGCTCACTGGCACTGTTGGCGTTGACCGTTATCCAACTGGTCATACCCGGTCTCAACCGGTATTTCATCACGCCGCCCCAAATTCTTTCATATGCTGCCGGGCTCAATCTGACGCCGACCGATCGCTTGATTGTGTATGGATCGACCAGACCTTCAAACGTGTTTTATGCGAGACGCAAAGTGCTCTTCGTTGCGGAAGGAGAAGAGGCCGCGATTCGTGAGGCGCTCAGCCAGCCTGGTCAGACTATGGTCGTCCTGCCGGAGACCTTCAAATCCAAGCTGCCGGCCGAAGCCGCGACCCTTGTCCCTCTCCTGAGACAACACGGCTATCTCTTGCTCGCCAGTCGGTCGATGGTCGCCATTCCTGAAGGCACCGCCTCGCCTCCGGCTCGAGCCAATCCCGGCCATTAAACTATCCCAACGGCAGGGCGCCTCGTAATTCAAGCATCGTATACAAGGACAGTAACAGCCCCAGACCCAGTGCCGCCTCGCGGTACCAGGGGAAGTGAGGCGGCTCGTCCGGCCGTCCCTGTCGACTCGCGCGCAACCCATGCGCGAAGCCAGTCAGGAGGGCGACCGTCGTCACCCAGACGGAACCTGAGCACATGCCGAGCCCAAGGCCGATCAGCGCAAGCACGACGGCTCGGGTCGCACGGATCGGAAAGAGGGCGGGCCGTACCTTCATCAAGAGGAGTATGAGCAGCGCCAACCAAGCCAGCAGCAATCCCGCCTCAGTCAACGCCCTTGCAGCCCACTCATCGGAAAGGGGGTGCCCGATGGCGGTGATGACCGCAAGAAGCACTGCAAGTGGCGGCGTGATGGCATACAGCGCCGATCCTAGTGCCGTGCGCCATTCATGCCGGTGAACGACGACAGCGGCGATCAGCACGCCAAGGACGGCACCTGCGATGATGTCGGTCAAGAAATGTGACCCCCGGAAGAGCCGGCTCGCGGAAATCGCCAACGCGATGCCGAACACGCCCCAACGGAGCTTGGGGAATCGTACCGCCAGCACCGTGGCGATGGCGAAGGAGCAGGTGGTATGGCCGGATGGAAACGAATCCCAACCATTGCCGGCAAACGGGGAAAATTCAGAGACACCCACATGCATGAACTTGGGCCTGGCACGACCCACAAAATGCTTGAGGGCAGTGCTGGCGACGCCGGCCACAGCATGAACAACAAGCGTGTCCCAACCGGCGATCTTCCAAAGATTAAGCTTGTACGTGTATCCGACCGCCAAGAGCAGAGCACTCACACACAGCAGGAATTCACTGCCGCCCACCTGATCGCCAACGTCACTGAGCCATGCCAGCCATGGATGACGGAGATGGTCAATGTAATGGTCATTGAGGGAACGCACATAGCGAGTAAGCGGGAAATCGAACTCAGGCAGGCGGAGTAAGGTCAGCGCAAGTGCGGCACAACACATCGCGATCGACAGCATCGACGCGTAGGGTGCCGCCAACAGTCTCGACGATTCTGATGCCGTACGGTCAGACGCGCCATTCATCACGGGACCCAGTCGGCGAGAAACACATTGAATTCACCGGGAGCCTTTGCATGACGGTCGGACACCCAGACCAGCCGCGTCCCATCGGGAGAAAACATCGGAAAACTGTTGAACTGCCCTTCAACGGTAAGGCGTTCCAAGCCGGTTCCGTCATCAGTGATGAGGAACAGATGGAAACTTGGTCTGCCGCCCTCGCCCCTGGTCTCGACGTTGGATGAGAAGATTATTCTCTTCCCGTCCGGATGAAAATAGGGTGAAAAGTTAGAGGCCCCATTCGAGGTAACCTGACGCTTCCCGCTCCCATCGGCATTCATGACAAAGATTTCCAATTGGCCAGGTTCGACCAACCGCTGTCCGAGCAACTCTTTGTAACGTGACAGCTCGTTGTCATCTCTTGGATGAGACGCTCGGTAGACGATACGTTTGCTGTCAGGTGAAAAAAATGCGCCGCCGTCATACCCGACCTCCTCGGTCAGACGACGAGATTTGGTTCCGTCCAGATTCATGGCATACAGATCAAGATCTCCATCCCTCATGGAGGTCCACACGATGGTTTTCCCGTCCGGCGAGACGGTCGCTTCCGCATCGTAGCCTGGTGTCGAGGTCAGACGCTGCATCTCCTGACCGTCAAGGCGAACCGCATACACGTCGTAGTCGTCCAAGGCCCATCGGTAGGCCCCGTCTCGTTTGGGTTTCGGCGGACAGTTCGGTCCCGCCGCGTATGTGGAAGAATAGAGGACACGCCGATCTCCTGGGAAAAAATACCCGCACGTGGTGGCGCCGGTTCCTGTGCTGACCAGCCGAATGGCGCCGCTCTCGAGATCCATCACATACATCTGATAGCAGCCCAAGCCCTCTTCGGCCGGCTTGAGCGTCGCAGCAAAGGAATCCTTCATCCAGTTATTCGTGGACTGAAAAATCAGCTTCGTGCCGTCAAACGAAAAATAGGCTTCCGCATTCTGACGGCCGAAGGTGAGCTGCCGGATGTTCTTCAAATGTCGTTCCGTGCCTCCGGTCAGAGTCGGTTTCATCGAAGGCTCGCCGGCGGACAGGCCGTGCAAACAGGTCGCCATGAGGACGACCGTCTGCAGCAGCGCCCTAGTGAGCAGACTGAGTGTCATCGAGCGAAACCTCCTGGCTGTGCTGTGCATCCCATTCGCCGCGAGCAATCGGTTTGCCATCCTGAAAGACTACATAGCTGTTCCATCCATAAAAAAACAACAGCCGGGCGACGGTGGTCGCGGATTGCGGCGTCAGGGCATACACTGATGTGACGACACTGCCCGGCCGATCCTCTCGATGACAGCTTGCGACAAGGGCTATGCCCGGACCGTCGTAGGCCTTCCCCGCGACGGTCACACCTCCATCCCGAAGCTGCAGACGAGTGCCGCAATGAGTACTGAGGAGCGGCTGAAGCGTCAAACGGGAGGCCGGACCCCCCAATATTAGCACTGAACCTTCGCCAGGCAACAGAGCGTTTTCCGCCAGGGTCGTGATCGCGGTCCGCTGGCCCGGCGCCTTCTGAGC
The DNA here is from genome assembly GCA_029240595.1 of Nitrospira sp. Lineage (GTDB taxonomy): Bacteria > Nitrospirota > Nitrospiria > Nitrospirales > Nitrospiraceae > Nitrospira_C. Next base: position 6,354 of record JARDZZ010000072.1, read on the forward strand.
GTCCTGACTCCTGATCCGTTTCACCACGTCTTGAAACGGATGACTGTCTGTGTCCGATCCGCCAAGGGCCAGGATGACCGAGCGCTTGGTGTCTGTAACATAGTGGGTAAGAACCGGCGGCATATCGCGCCGGGCCAAACGACGCAGGACCATCGCCTCGGGATCCAGCTCGATTGTCAGCGGCTTGAATGGCAAGTCACTCTTGAACAGCGTGTCCGCACCGGACAACTGTGTCGAGACCAGATGCTGGCGGCTGTTGGACATCCGCACAAGAATCGGAAGCGGAGATCGAAACACGGGGCCGGTTTGAGCGATGCTGCCTGATAGGGTGAAGCGGCCGTCAGCATCGCGAGGAAGCGGATGTGCCGTGACGTTCTTCAAGGTCAATGCAGGCGCGCCGGTGCCCTCGATCCATTGCGCAAAGAACCAGCGGAGATCCTTGGCAGCGGTCTCTGCAAAGATTCGTTCGACGTCATGCCAGTCGGCATGCCGGCCACGATACTGCGCCACAAGCGTTTTTAGCGAGCGCCAAAATGACTCTTCGCCGACTTCCTGCCGCAGCACATGAAAGACCATCGCCGCTTTTTGATACCCGATGGCGTTGTCCCGCTCATCCTGCTTCCGGGTGAATTGTCCAAGCGGATAGTCACGTTCTGGCGGCACGTGCAGGTTATATCCCCGCAGCATCAAGTGGCGCTGATCCCGCGCTTGTGCATGATCGCCGGACCACTCGTGCCAATAATAGTTGGCAAGATAGGTTGTCAATCCTTCCACCCAATTGCCACGATCCACCCGGTTGAAGACGGAGTTGCCGATCCAGGAATGCACGATTTCATGACCCAAGGCATACGGCTGCACATAGTGTCGTTTGATCACTCCGCTCCCCAACAGCGTAAACGAGGGCATGCCCAGCCCGCTGGCAAAAAAGTTCTCGACCACGGCAAACGACTCGAACGGATAGGGGCCGAGCAACGATATGTACGCGTCGAGATATCGAGCCGTGGCATCGAGGTATTCATCAGCCAACCCGGCGTCTTCCGGAAACAGGTACGTGGCCAACCGGATCGACTGACCGCCGCTCGACGACCACTCGCGGCTGGTCTCTACAAATCGGTTGGCGACCAGCGTCAGCGCCTCGCTCACTTCGGCCGTCTCCCACTCGGCCAGCGTCAGACCCGCTTCACGACACAGCTCTGCGGGGCAAGGAGCGGAGGACCGACGCTGCCCTTGGGTGACCGCCGTCCAGCCCGAGGGCAGAGCCACACGAAGCCGATAGCGGCTGAGGGATTCAGGGAAATCCAGGTACCACTGGGTTTCACTGCTCAGGTACACACCTTCCGCCCCGATGTGACCGGCGGTCTCACTGGGAGTCACAAAGCGCAAATGACGCGGCTCTTTGGGAGGATCGTCGATCACTCCATGATAGTGCGCGGTCAATGTCATGGCGCCAGCCGTTACAAGGGCGGCGGGCAGTGTGATGTACTGCCCGAAAGGAGCAGTTGCCTCGTGCTCGATCTGAAACGGGAGATCACGACCAATGTCGTCGGTGGTGGATTGGGACAGCACCAACCGGTCAAGGTGAAGCGTCCCGGCGAGGGACAGTCGAAGTGCGCGCCCGGGGATCGCCTCGATCGTGAGACGGTCTGTCGCCAGAAGCGCATGTCGTTCGGGATCAATCTGGACGAACAAATCATGGCGTGAGATGACGGAGGCCGGAACGGGCTGGGGCGTCGCCGTCGTCAATACAGACGAGCTGAGGCAGAACAATAGCCACAGAGCCGCCATGGCCGCTCGCCGGCACGAATGTTCCATGCGTGGGGTTTTAGCACTCGCGACAGACGAGCACAAGCTGGATGATGGAGAGCAGCTTATCGAGATCGATGGGCTTACTGATCACTTCTTGGGGACGTAGGGACCACGCGTCTTGGAGCAATTCTTCGTCGTAGCTCCCCGTGACGATAATGACCGCGCCCGCGAAATTATTGTCGCGTAGGCGACGGAGCACCTCGACGCCGTTCATGCCCGGCAGCATCAAATCTAATAAAATGAGGTCGGGACGAGTCTGTTCTATCATCGCGACGGCATTACCGGATTGAGCCGTCGCTCCTTCGATCTTCTTGGCAGGCTGCTGAACGACACGATTGACACCTTCTACCAACACATCCAGCGACAATCCTTTGCGGACAAAATCCGTCACGCGCAATGTACGAGCTTGGTTCTCCTGACTCTCCGTCGCACCGCCGCCGAGAATGATGACCGGCGCGTGCGGATCGATAGCTCGAATTTCTTTGAGAACTGTGAGCCCGTCCATTTCGGGCATCCGCAGGTCAAGGATCGTGACGCGAGGATGGTGCTCGCGGAAGAGGTTCAGGCCTTCGAGGCCGCTGGTCGCCGAATGAACATCATATCCATGACGAGTCAGGACGGCCTGCAGCAGGTCGCAATTCATGCGGTCGTCGTCGATGACGAGGATCTTGACCATTCCCACTCCTTGCGGCAAACGGTGTGCTACACCGCGGCACGGACCGAGCCTAGCATGGGGACTAGGACTTGAGAAGTAAAAGAGCTATACCGGCCATCTGGTTAGTCGGTCGCAGCACCAAGCAAAGCATCGACGAAAGCCGCCGGTTGGAAATCCTGCAAATCGTCTACCGCTTCTCCCACACCGATCAGCCGTACGGGCAATTTGAGCTCATCCGCAATCGCCACGACGATGCCTCCCTTGGCGGTCCCATCCAGTTTGGTCAGAGCCAACCCGGTTACCCCTACGGTCTGATGGAATTGGCGGGCTTGCGACAGCGCGTTTTGCCCCAACGTCGCATCTAAAACCAGTAAGACTTCATGCGGCGCGCCGGGCGAGGCCTGCCCGATCACTCTTGAGACCTTCCGGAGTTCATCCATCAAATTGGACTTCGTATGCAGACGGCCGGCCGTATCGATCAAGACAACATCGGCCTGTCGAGCTTTGGCCGCGGCAATCCCGTCGTAGGCCACTGCCGCCGGATCCGCGCCATGCCGATGGCGGATCATCTCGATACCGATCCGATCGGCCCAGACCTGAAGTTGGTCAATCGCGGCGGCACGAAAGGTATCGGCCGCGACGAGCATCGGGACGCGCTTACTTTGGACCAGTCGCTGCGCGAGCTTGGCTATGCTGGTGGTCTTTCCGACCCCATTGACTCCGACCACGAGCACGACAAACGGTTTCGGTCCATTGGCGATCAACTGCTCGAAGGTAGGCCCTGACGCCGGGGTTAAAATTTCGAGCAAGGTCTGACGCAATGTCGCGTGAACATGAGTGGCTTGCGAGGCATCGGTGCCCTGTAGGGTCTCCTTCAGGCGGCTGATCACCCGTTCGGCCACAGCGGCTCCCAGGTCGGAGGTGATGAGGGCCGCTTCGAACTCGTCGAGCAAAGCGGGATCCACTGCCCGACCTAACAAGCGATCGAGGGAGCCGCGCATGACGGAGCGCGTCTTAGTCAGACCTTCACTCAGTCGCTGGAACCATCCCATGAATCCAACTCCGTCCTTATTCTGATGAGTTCCGAAGGTCAGGACGCCGACCGGTGAAACACCTAATCCTGCCAAGGGCGAGCCGGACCGTCCGCTCTTTCCGTCGCATCCGACGGGATTCGGCATGGCCTCGCTCGTGGTCATAACCGCATAAGTGAAGGGCTCCGTGGATCAATAAGGCCACGATTTCTTCCTCAAAGGAGCGACGGCCCTCCTTCGCTTGTCGAAGCGCAGTTGGAACCGAGATGACGATGTCTCCCAACACCTGTCTTGAGACGCGAGAGAGAGGCGTTCGTGCTTCTCGCAACGCAAACGCGAGCACGTCGGTGCTGCGATCTTTGCCACGGAAGCGGTGATTCAGGCTCCTCATCCGCCGATCACCCACGAACGACAATCCGAGATCGGCGGAGGACTCCCCGATCAGGTCGAGTACGGCCTGTGCCAGTCGCAGGACGCTTTGACGACCAAACCGTATCGATCGTACGCGTACCTGTAGCGAAACGGGCATTAATGCGGCTGGCCCCAAGAACCTTTCGTTGCGCCGGGTATGGAGGAGGACGAGCGGGTGTGGGAGGACTGACGGCGCCCTGCCTGCGCGGCCTGTGGATGGGTCTGCTCGGTCTGCTCGTGCTGGTCATACGCTTTGATGATGTCTTGCACGAGCTTATGCCGCACGACATCACGCTCATCAAAATACACGAAGCGAATGCCTTCCACGTGGCGAAGAATGTCGCGAACTTCGATCAACCCTGAAACCCGATCGGGCGGAAGATCCACCTGGGTAATGTCACCGGTGACCACGGCTTTGGAGTTAAAGCCGAGCCGCGTCAGGAACATCTTCATCTGTTCGGCCGTTGCGTTTTGGGCTTCGTCGAGAATCACGAAGGAATCATTCAACGTGCGGCCTCGCATAAATGCCAATGGCGCGATCTCGATGTCCCCTCGCTCGATGGCACGCGTTGCCCGCTCCATATCCATCATGTCGAACAGGGCGTCATAGAGGGGGCGGAGATACGGATTGACTTTGGCGATCATGTCGCCGGGCAGAAATCCGAGTTTCTCTCCAGCTTCGACGGCAGGCCTGGCCAGAATGATGCGGCTGACCTCGCGTTTCATCAACGCACTCACGGCCATGGCCATCGCAAGATACGTCTTTCCTGTTCCCGCAGGGCCGATGCCGATGACGATGTCGTGCGTTTCGATCGCTTCGATATAGGTTTTCTGCGTCGGCGTCTTTGGAGCGACAAAGCGTTTCTTGGTGACGATCGCCGTCGCATTGGAGAGCAACTCTTTTAACGGGGTCTCCGGACTTTGGCGCAAGGCGGTTAATGCGTGCGTGACGTCATCGGGCTGGATCAGCATGCCGTCATTGGCCAAGCCTGCCAGTTCGGTGAGTACTCGCTCCGCATAGCGCGTCGCTTCAGGATTGCCGTCAAGGGTAAGTTCCTCACCGCGTGCCGATAGGCGCACGCCGAGGTCTTCTTCGATCAGCTTGAGGTGCCGGTCGTGGTGTCCGAACAGAACGGCGGTGTTGGTGCCTTCTCGCAGTTTGAGCTTTCGCACGAGGGGCCGAAGCCCGATCCTCCTCTCAATACTCAAGTGATTCTAACAAAGCGGCGGCAGAGGGACAAGCGAAAGGTCGGAAGAATAGGCGTTGCCCTGGGACATGGGCCTTTCCAGTCTGTACAGGGCAGGGTCCCGGTGACGTGTGAGGGCTGCACGGCCGGTCTGGCTGACGCGATCGGTGCGTCAGGCTACTTGCTCGCCACTGCCCTGACCTGGCGGTAGGTGGTCAGGCCCTGCAGGACTTTGCGGATACCATCCTGAAGCAGAGTCAGCATCCCGTCTTCAACGGCTTTGATCAGCATTGCAGTTGTTCGACTCCTTGACTGAATGAGCTGCTTGATTTCGTCGGTTCCGACCAGGAGCTCATGAAGAGGCACTCGTCCCTTGTACCCTGAATGGCGGCAGTGCTCACACCCACGACCTCGGAACAGGTGGAGGTCGTCTTGCCCGGTCTGGAGTAAGGGCCACCCTTCGGCGCCGTAACTCTCAACCAGTTCCTGATACTCGTGGGGAGACGGACGGTAGGATTCTTTGCAGACGCTGCAGATTCGTTTACACAACCTGGTGGCGAGCACACCGAGCATGGCATCGGCAAAATTAAACGGATCGCACCCCAGGTCAAGCAGACGGATAACGGTTTCGACGGCACTGTTCGTGTGCAGCGTGCTGAGAACAAGGTGACCGGTCAGAGACGCTTCAATCGCAATGTCAGCCGTTTCTTTATCTCGCATTTCCCCGATCATGATGACGTCAGGGTCAGCTCGCAAAAACGCGCGCATGGCCGTCGCAAAATCCAAGCCGATTTTCTGGTGAATTTGTAGTTGCCGCAAACCTTCTTGCGTGATCTCGATGGGGTCTTCAGCGGTCCAAATTTTGCGTTCTTCCGTGTTGATGTGCTTGAGAATAGCATGCAGCAGCGTCGTTTTCCCCGAGCCGGTCGGCCCTACGCACAGGATAATGCCGTGCGGCTGTTCCGCCATCGCCTTGATCGTCTGCAATGCGCTCGGGGTCAACTCCATAGCTTCCAGAGGCATCGGTTCCTTCGCGGTCAAAAGGCGCAGCACGGCATCTTCGTTGCCGCCGCCGGTTGGCAGGGTGGCCACACGCAATTCAATGCTTCGTTGGGCGTCGAGCTTGAATCGGATCTTCCCATCTTGCGGCTTACGCCGTTCCGCAATGTCGAGGTTCGCCATGATCTTGAGGCGGGAGATCAATGCCCGGCGGTAAGCGGCTGGCACTTTCGTGTAACTAAAGCAGGTCCCATCGACCCGGAACCGGATGTTCATTTCCCGCTTGCCCGTGCTCGGCTCAAAATGCAGATCAGACGCACCAAGCCGATCCGCTTCGCTAATCAAATGGTTCGTGAGCCGGACGATAAGGGAATCGTTCTCGTCGATAGGGCCGGAAGGCCTCTCGTGCACCGGATCAAGAGGAAGATCTTCCTCCAATTCATTTAAGATGGTTCCGATGGTTGAAGCGCCCCCCTGCTGCTCCGTCGTGGCGCCAAGAAATTGTTCAATGTCGCGGCGAAGCCCAACGGAATACCGGATGGTCATGCCCGGAAAACTGCGCCGGACGTCCCACCCTCGTTCAAGATCGTGAGGATCGTGAGCCAGCACGTCGAGCAGTTGGCCACGGCGAGCAACGGGCAGCCACAGGTGCTTTTTCAAATAGTCGGCATTGAGTGGGCGCAGTAGCTCTGAAGCGATCACTGTCCGCTCGTCGTACGGAAGGTACGGGCATTGGTAATAGTCACTCATCGCCGCGCCCAGCACAGTTTTAGGAACCTGAAAACGATCCAAGAGCAGGCCTTCCAGATCGTCGCCGCTTTCGGCCGCCTCCTGTGCCGCACGGTCCAACACGGCTTGAGAGAGAATGCCGCGGCAGACGAGCAGATCCAAGACGTTCTGTTCAATCGAGAAAGGACGGCTTTTCAAACCTGGTCCGGCCTTTTTTCTATCGGCCTCCACCGACGCCGTGTCGGCTGAGACTGAGACGTGAGAACCCTCCATCGGATCCTCGCATCAATATTTCGGTTGCCATGTGGAGGAAGCACGATAGACGACCGGCAGGCCGCGGAAGAGTCCTTTACTGAAATCCCAGTTGTACCAAATCTCCAAGGAGGGAGGCCGAGTTCCACCGGTGAGGGTACCTGAGGTCATCACAGCGCCGAAAATGCGCGTCTGTCGTTCCACCGTGATGTTGCCTGCCGCATATAACATGCCATTGAGGTGAATGCCGGGCAGCGTGACAGGAATCCTGCCACTCAAGGCGCTCGTCCCTTCAGGAGGCGGACTCAACACCGTCACCGAGCGGCCCGGTCCGCTCGGCTTCACGAGAACATGGCCTTGCACAACCAGCAGGGCTTCGACATAGTCCCCATCCACGACCAACGTACCAAGATTGTCGGAGCGCGGGGTTTCTCCGTCCAAGGTGTCGATGAACACGAGGCCATGCGATTGTCCGACGGTCAGTGAGACCAACAGCTCGGAAGGCGACCGGCCAGGATCCGACTCGATCGATCCCAACTCATGAAGTCGTCCATCTCGGTCGAGCCGGTAGTAGGTTCCGTAGCGCTGCGCCGTTTTCTTCAGCAGATCGTAGTCCCACCGATCAAGCCGTGCTCCAGGCGTCGGTTCCTGGCGTGTGTGCACATTCTGGGGAACACTCATCGTTCCATCAGGAGTCGAAAGAACGGAGAGATTGCCCCCGATCCAGTAGTCCACCCACCGGTCTTCAACCTTCCCCATCGTGTCGTAGGATTGACCGTTGATGGAGGCGGTCGTGCTTTTCACCACCAGATCATCCATGCGGTTGATCGCCATATCGCCCATCACTCGGGTATCGCCCCAATGCACTAAGAGAGGTCTCTCAGTCTCCGGCGAAGACACGGACAATCCTTGCCCGGTCTGCACCGCTGCTCTCACTGGCGGGAGATCCACAGCGCCCAACTGGAACCGAATTGTGCTGGCGGTAGGCCTGCTGCCTCGGGCTGAAGCCGTGACTTCCACCGTGCCAAGTAGACCCGGTTCCACCGGCGCATACAATTTGATCATCTCGAGACGGCCCATCTCGGATAAGGGGCCGCTGAATCCACTTGGCGCCCGATTGAGTATGCGATCATCGTCCTCATTGACCGCCTCCAAGAGAAGATCCGGGCGGTCAGGGGTGCCAGTGAACTGGGAACGACCGTCGGTATCAAAAAAGGAGGGAGCGCCCGTTGCATCGGCTCGCCGCTTGGTGAGCAAGTCGGCAATGGACGCCGGTGTCGTCGATGCGTCGTGAAACCAGCTGACCACCAGCTCGGTGGCGGCGTCAGCCAATTGCTGGGCCTGGCCGTGCTCTCTCATTGCTGATATGCCCGGCGCGTCCTGCCCGACCAGGTACAACGCGGTCATGCTCAACAGCGACAACATGATCACCAGCATCAGTGAAGCCAAAAGCACATGACCACGATTCTCAACGAGGGGGTGCCGTCGTATCTTCATCGTCACCTCAATCAGCGGTTCATGTTCGCAACGTGATTTCTCGCTTGCCTGTCGCCGCACGCTGTGGAGCGGTGATTTCCACAATCACCCGTCGCACAAGCCCTGGATGCGCGGTCATCCGACCTTGGGCATCCCAATACGAAAACCTGATCGACTCGACATGTCCCACCAGGACGCCGGCGCCGCCATCAACCTGCCGCAAGAATCTCAAGATCCCGTTCTCGTCCAGCCGGCTATAGTAGCGCACCCGATTCTTCACCGAAGCGGAAGCCCCGGCTGGGATGGGTCGAACAATCGGCTCGACAAATGCCAACGAGCTCCGAAGCCCTGCTCGGGCGAGCGTGAATGAATCGCAGCGTTCGTTCCAGCAGACTCCCACGATCTTGTGGTCCGGCCAGCCACGACCATCCTCGACGGACAAAGTCGTTTCTCCCATCAGACCAGGTGCGGTGACCTTCGTCATGATCCCGCTGATATTCGCCGTAAACTCGACGGCATCGGGACGAGCGACCGACAGAGAGCCGATGCTCGCCAAATGGAGTTCTTGTGCGAACAACTCGAGACTCAGCCGGACGTCTTGGGCTTGGAGAATAGTATCCCGCTGCATGAGGAACTGCTGGTGAAAATAGGAGAAGGATTGCAACGCCGCGCCTAGGACAACGAGCCCCGCTGCCATTGCCGCGAGGAGTTCCACGAGACTGGATCCAAACTGGTTAAGAAGCGGCATCCTTACACACGATCTTTTCGCCGCGCTCCTTGTTTGCATGTGCATCTCCGTTAGTGATGTCCGGCTAACACGGCGTTCGCGCGAAGCGTTACGGCCCGCAGTTCGTGATCGCCGTCATGGGACCGATAGCTTGCGCGAGCCTCGAGAAGGACATACCCCGAGAGGGCGAGGTTTCCACCCTGATTCGGAGCCACTGTCCAGATCAGCGTGACTCCGTTCTGCTCGTAGCTGGCGGAATAAATGCCGTCTCCGGCCACGCGATCTCCTGCGGTGCCATCGTCATGCATCAATGACTCCGGTAGGCCGTTCTGATCGAAATCTTCCGTCAGCAACTGGTCCCAACGAACCGCTCGCTTCGCTTCAAGTTTGGAATCCGCCATTTCCATCGCTCTGGTTGCTAGGACCCCGCGGCCGAACTGTTGATATGCGGCCTGCAATGCTCCCATCGTGGCTACCAATCCGACGGAGGTCAGGGCCATGGCCACCAGCACTTCAGAAAACGTGGCGCCGGCGATAGACCGACAGCGCGACCAGCCGGTCATGAGGTCACCACGCGCCCGCTCAGGCTGACGGTGATCGTGGTGCGCCGATTGTCCCGGTCGTGGATAACGATGGTGCTGGCGGTTGCCGAGCGTCCGCTAGGATGAAAGAGGAGTTCGCACCCGGCTGTCGGTTCATCGACAACGATACCCTTGTCCCCATAGCGGTAGACGGTCAAGATCGCATTGGCATCCGCTCGCTGGAGTGAAATCGTTTTCCCTGGAAGGTCGAATCGCATGAGGAGGCGCTCTCGCCTGGCCATGGCCAGTTGCCTCGCCATTCTCAAGGTCGACGCGATTTCAGCAGTCGCCGTCCTTGCCTGCAGGCGGGCATTGAGAGACTGGAACGACGGCCCCGCCATAGAGGCCATGATTCCTACAATCGCCAACACGACCACGAGTTCGAGGAGACTCCTCCCTGATGACGCTGAAAGTCGTGCGGCCCCTCCATGCTTCCATTGTCTCATGGCACGCTCCGGTGTTCGCCATTCCTGATTCCAAGACTTGTGCCGCACATCTCGTGTAGGCATTTCGGTCGCATTCCACAGCAGAGACCATGCAGTTCAGTGAACTTATCGCTCGGCAACTCTTGAAAGATTGCAATGAAAAACGCGCGAGTTGGATACAGGCAGGAGGTGAATCAGATACAGGCCGGCCAGGCACATGCGGCCGCGGAACGCACAGCGAGGACTGGCAAGGATTGGATCTGCTAACCGGAAGGCGTCAGCAAGGTCTGATACCACTCGAGCAGCGGCTGGGCAAAAAACATGGAGACGAGCGCACCGAATACGAGGAAAGGGCCAAAGGGGATGTATTCATCGCGTTTCATCAATCCAAGGCCGATCAGGCTCAGGCCTATCAGAGAACCAGACAACGAACCGACCATAATCGTCAAGAGCGCCGGTTTCCAGCCCAAGAATGCGCCGATCATGGCGAGCAACTTGATGTCACCGCCGCCCATCCCCTCCTTGCCAAACAGATATGGGCTAGCCCAGGCCAAGGCCCAAAGAATTCCCCCGCCGATCGCTACCCCCAACAAGGCGTTCATCAAACCAATCGGCAGCACCGTGGCTGCGCCAAACAGGCCGATGACGATTCCGGGGACGGTCACGACATTCGGAATGATTCTGTGAGTCAGGTCAGTTCCTGTCACCACGAGCAACGCCGAGAACAGCGCCGAATACAGCACCGTGGTCCAGGTTAGGCCGAACGTTGCGAGAATCATCACATATCCAGCAGCATTCACGGCCTCCACGACCGGATACCGCATGGAAATAAAGCTTCGGCATGTTCGGCAATGTCCCATGAGCCACAGGTAGCTGAACAGCGGAATGTTATCGTAATACGCAATGGTCGTGCCGCAGGAAGGGCAGTGAGAGCCGGGCCACACGATGGATTCGCACCGGGGCAGCCGATGAATGCAGACGTTGAGGAAGCTGCCGATGAGCGCGCCGAATCCCGCTGCGAGCAGGTAAAAACTTCCGTCAATCATGACGCATGCCGGTTTGACTTACACGTACCGACGAATCCGTACGTGCAACAATTGAATACGTACTTATACTAGGGCCATTGCGCATTGGTTTACATGACTTAGAGGACTTCCTATAATTTCTACAGCACGCATTACACGTTCTCCGGAAGCGGCGCCCCTGGCTGCAGTATAGCGTAATGGATCTACGATCAAAGGAGAACATGAAACATGGCACGTATCGCAAGAGTGAAATCCCGGACGTCTTTGGCCGATCTCGCCCCGCCGCCAAGGAAAAAAAGACCGGAGTCGTTAACGAGCCGGGAACAGGAAATTCTGGAGCTCATATGGGCTGGATTCAAGAATAAGGAAATCGGTCAACGGCTCAAAATCAGCGTAAAAACCGTGGAAGCCCATCGCGCCAACATGATGAAGAAAATGCGCGTGTCCAATACCGCCCAGCTTCTCAAGACCGCCATTCAGGGCAACATCATTCGGGTTCGATAGGTCGCTGGATTTGCGCCGGAGCACTTCGCTGCCGCACACCTTCAAAAAGTGTCACCGCGACGGCGGCGGACACGTTCAGGGATGCCACCTTTCCTTTCATCGGGATGCGAACGCGACCATCGCATTCCTGCAACACGCCATGCCGGATGCCTCCCCCTTCTCCACCAAATACAAAGGCCACTGGCCCCGTCATGTCGATGGTGGTCACACTGATCGGGGCAGAGGGCTCCACGCCATACACCCACACGCCGTCCCCTTTCAGCTCTTCTATCAGCCTGGATAGATTGACGACCCGCGCTACCCGCATGTGGTCCAACGCTCCTGCCGACACTTTTGCCACCACCGGCGTCAACCCCACCGCCCGGCGTTCGGGAATGAAGATGCCATGGACACCAGCCGCCTCGGCGGTCCGCAACACCGCGCCGAGATTGTGAGGATCTTCAACTCCGTCGAGGATGACAAGAAACGGCGGCTCATCAAGGCGCCGGGCATGCTCGAGAATCTCATCGGTGCTGCAGTAGCCCTTGGCCGCGATGAACGCAATGATGCCTTGATGCCTCTGGTCGGGGACTAAGCGGTCGAAAGCGGCTGGCGGTTCGATATGCACCGGAACATGTTGGCTCCTCGCTTGATGGACCAGATCGGAAAATTGGCGGTCGGTCCGCAGCACGAGGAGACGTTGCAGTGGACGAGTCCCTGCTCGCAAGGCTTCGCGGACGGCGTGGAGCCCGTACAGAAGCTCCGGCTGATCAGCGCTTCCAGCGGCTGGTGCCGTCTGGTTTGTCTTCGACGATGATGCCCTGGGCCGCGAGGGATTTCCTGATTTCATCAGCTCTGGCGAAGTCCTTTTTCTTTCGGGCCTCAAGTCGTTGGGCGATTCTTTCTTCGATTTGTTCCACAGATAATGGCTCGATCTTGACGACGCTGACAACATGGTCATCAATACCGACCGACGAAATATCTGAAGCCGAGACGGCGCTTACCTTTAGCGGCTTGAATTGCCATTGTCCAGGTTCCAATTGAAATAATCCCAAGACGGCTCCCAATTCTCTAAACGCAGCACGGGCACGCTTGCGAGTTTCTGAAGGCCATCGTTCGAACCGAATATTCACGTTCGTCCGCATATTCTGCAACACAGCAAGCGCCATAGGGGTATTGAGATCATCATCAAGTTTCTGACGATAGGCCAATCTCGCGCGATCAATAATTGTTCTCGCTTCCTCGTCAAAGGCTGATCCCTGTTCGCCTTCCTCCAGCCTCTTGAACAGATCATAGAAGCCATCGAGTGCACTCTTCACTTCGTGCAGGCTTTGATTGGAAAAATCCAATGGTCCCCG